>JAVEWA010000036.1:0-20521 GCA_034004785.1 Polyangia bacterium | reverse complement strand
GATCCATTGCCTCCGAGCTCGGATCGACAGAATTTCTAAGGGTGCGGCTGGGTATCGGAAGACCTCTGGCGGGGGACCTGAGCGAACATGTCCTCGGCCCCTGGGATCCCGCTGAATACGAGGTGCGGGGTGACCTGCTCGATCGCGCTTGCGAAGCCACCATGCAGCTCCTTGCAGATGGGATCGCGCTCGCCTCCAATCGCTGGAACGTCCGCCCAAGGGGAACTCCCCGCGCCCCGAGTAATGATCGCGAGATGGATCCATCGGATGAGCAGGGGGACGAGCGTCCGGCCAAAGGGACGATCTCGGAGCCTCGTGGAGACGCTGACAAGGGCCAAATGGACGGGGACTCTGGCCGGGACCCCTAGGGGCCCTGCGATAATCCCCGTGAACTCTTCCTTCTATAGGAAGACCTCTCACCCAAGGCTGGAGAGCAGGTTCAACAACCGAGAGCTCTATCGGGGTGATTGGGGCTCGGGAGGTTCTCGGGCTCGCCCTGGGCTGGAATGCGGTTGGGGCTCGGGAGGTTCTCGGGCTCGCCCTGGGCTGGAATGCGGTTGGGGCTCGGGAGGTTCTCGGGCTCGCCCTGAGCTGGAGTGTTATCAGGACTCTACGTAGAGGAGAAGCTGCTCTCTCACGACTTCCCCATTGATCCCCTGCTGCACATAGTCCTTGAGGCAATCCGCCAGGACCAGCAGCATGTCGCTCACGCCGCCATCTTCCACGAGCCGGGCATGGAGTGCCTTGGCTTCCTTGCTGTCGTCGTCCTTGAGGAACTCCCGGATCAAATCCAAATCCAAGTCGCCCTGGAAGTCCAATATCAGGTTCTCTAGCAGATGAGCAATGAGCTGGTTCACCGGGTTGCCTCCATGCTGTCCAAGCGAGCCCTTACGTTCGGTGAAGACCGTCTTGCAGAGCCGCCGTGATTGGTTTTCCCTAGAAAACTCTTGGGTACTATTATACTTTTCCGAGCGGCGCAACCTTAAACTACCCTGAGGCTCGCGTCAGGCTCCGAGAGGTCACCGACCCTATGACAGCGTGCCCAATCCAGCGTGTTTTGGTGGTGTCCTTCTCGGTGGTGCCAGGCTCGGACCGCCAGGGCGTGGCCATAGAAACGGTCATCAAGGCCCTCGCGCCCCGCTTCCAGGTTGACGTGCTCACCATTCGATCTGTGGAGATGGGGTATGTTGAACGCTACCGCCGGACCAGGATGCTCCGGGTTCCTGTGGGAGCTGGCAACCGCATGGAGCAGGTCGAGGCCTTCCGCAGGGCGGTGAGACGCCAGCTTGAAGGAGCGGAGTACGACCTCATTCACTTCCGCTCTGCCTATGGCGGTGTACCTGTGTGTCAGCTCCGGGAGTACCTGGACTGCAAGCTAGTCTACGAGCTCGCGCTCAGTAGCTCCACCGAGGCTGGTCTCACAGATTCACAGACCCTCGAGGCCCTTCGAACCGACGAGCGTTTCTGCCTGGCCCACGCAGACCTGATAATCGTGCCAAGCGCCCAGGCTGCCACGGCCCTGCAGGCCAGGGGCGCCTCCTGCCCCGTTGCTATCGTCACGCCTGGAGTGGACCTGGACACCTTCGACTGGGAACCCGCGGTACCCCAACCCATCCGCAGGATAGCCTTCGCCGGGCGCATTGGCCCATCAAGAGGCCTGCGCACACTGGTTCATGCCTTCGCTGAGGTCCAGAGGCGCATGGACTCGCACCTCATCCTCGTGGGCCCGATAGAGCAGGACTTCCGAATAGAGCTGGGTGCCCTCGCAGAAAAGTTGGAACTGACTGGCCGCCTGCACCTGCTCGGCGAGCTGGACCACGAGGAGATCCCGCGCATCCTGGCCATGGCCGACGTCTGCGTGTGCCCCTTCGCACCCGACCTCTCGATGCCGCTGGCTCCAGTGCCCCTGAAGCTCCTCGAGTACCTCGCTTGCCGCCGACCAACGGTTGCGGTGGATCAGCCCGTGGTCCGGGAGGTTCTCGGAGGCGTCGATGCGGTTCGTCTGGTAACGCCCGGAGATCCCCAGGGCATGGCCGCGGCGATCCTCCAGCTCCTTTCGGAACCACACCAGGCAGAGATGCTTGCCAAGGCCGGCTACAACCTCGTGCGCCAGCAGTTCACCGCCTCGGCTTCCCGGCGAGCGCTTCTGACGGCCTATAGCCGCGTTGTTCCAGTAGGCGCAAACTTGTGGGGTCACGGAGCCGTCGTCCAGCCAATCACTGGCAGCGCCGCGCCTGGCCGCGTAGGGACCGATCGCTTCCACGACACCCAGCACGATGACCGTCGCTTTGGTGCTACTGTCACCCCCACCGGAAAGGCCATGCCTGTGAAGTCGGGGAGCAAACCCGAGCCATGGGTGCTCATAAAGCCTGATACTTCTTCTGATTTCAGATCACCCGTCCACCACGGAGAGACCTCTACGGATCCTGAGTTCGTGGCCGCGGGTGCCCTGCTCACTGGCAGCGGCGGCCCGTCCGATCAGAATGAAAATTCCAGACGGGACGTCGATCCTGGGTGCCCACCTGACACCCCTCGGCCCAAGGAGACGCCTCCAGCCCTTGAGAACGATGACCCCAAACCCTGACTCGTGATGCCCAGAAGATCTCTCCAACCATGGCCGAGCTTGACCCTGACCGAGTGCTCTGCTAAGTTTCCATACCGATTTCTTGACCTTGCTTTTGATCAGTCCCCCACTTTGGAGGGCGTGACGTGGCACGAGATATTCTCAAGTGGTCGGCTGCCTGCCTCACTGCCGCCAGCCTAGTGTCCTGCGGGCCAATCCAGTTTGTCTCCCAGGTCACCATAAGGGCAGAGAAAGCCGTGGCGGACGCCAAGCTCCAGAGGGCGGACAAGTATGCCCCCTACGAGTACTATGGCGCCGAGGCGTTCCTGGAGCAGGCAATGCACCGAGCCTCCCTCGGCGACTTCCAGACCTCCTACCGCTACGGCAAGAGAGCCGAGCAGATGGCCAACAAGGCCGCCAAGCTTTCGAAACAGCGAAAAGAGGAGGAGGGAGACGTCTCGCGCACCGAACGTCCAGAGCCTCGCCCCTCCGATGAGGCAACGCCACCTCGAAGGCAGACGACTCCCGCCCGCGTTGTGGAGGAACCCAGGGAGGTGGCCCCATGATAATGAGAATGGGTCCACCCCTGGCGGCGCTTCTCGGAATCTTGCTGGCTGGTTCGGGCTGCGGCTCTCCTCTGGAGGGCAAGGCTGACGGTATCCGGCGCATCATCAAGCAAGCCTGGACCAACGGCGCCTACAAGTGCCAGCCGCGCCACCTGACCCTGGCGGAGCGGAACCTGCGCTTCGGCGTGGACAGGCTCAACCAGGGCTTCTACCACGAGGGAAAGAAGTTCCTGGGGTACTCCGAGGACCATGCGCAGAAGGCCTTCGACGGCAGCCCGCCTGAGCGCTGCGCCCAGCGCGTGGCGATCGCTCCTCCGCCGCCCCCTGTTGCGCGCCGGGCTGTGGTCAAGGTGCTGGACACCGATGGAGACGGGATCCCGGACGACAAGGACAAGTGTCCGAATGACCCGGAAGACAAGGACGGCTTCGAGGACGAGGATGGATGCCCCGATCTCGACAACGATCAGGACGGAATCGCTGACAAGGTGGACAACTGCCCCGCCACAGACAAGGACAAGGCCAACAACTTCAAGGACACCAAGGAAGACGTGGACAGCTTCGAAGACGACGATGGGTGCCCCGACCCGGACAATGACAAAGACGGAATCGCCGACGTCATCGACAAGTGCCCCAACGATCCGGAGGACGTGGACGGCTTCGAGGACGACGACGGATGTCCCGACCCGGACAACGACAAGGACGGGATCTGCGACAACAACGAGACCATCCAGAAAAACCTCGCCAAGTACGAGAAGATCTGCAAGGGCAGTGACAAGTGCCCCAACGAACCCGAGACGTTCAACGGTTTCGAAGACGAAGATGGCTGCCCGGACAAGAAGCTGCTCGTTCGCGTCACCAAGACCAAGATCGAGCTCACGCAGAAGGTCTACTTCGACTACAACAAGGCCGTCATTCAGTCGCGCAGCTATCAGCTCCTCAGGGACGTGGCCACGGTGCTAAAGGACCGTCCGAGCATGAAGGTTCGCATCGAGGGTCACACCGACTCCCGGGGTGGCCGCGCATACAACAAGCGACTCTCCCAGCGCCGTGCCGCTTCGGTGCGGCAGTTCCTCATCGGAGAGGGGGTCTCTCCGGATCGGATGGAGTCCGTGGGCTACGGGATGGAAAGAGAAATCGCCAGCAACAAGACAGAGGCAGGTCGAGAGAAGAACCGACGCGTGGAGTTCTTCATCACTAGCCAATAGGGACACAAAATGCCGTCACGCAACCCTTTCGCCAGCCGACTCTGGCCTTGGCTCCTCGCGCTGCTCTTCGGCGTGGGCTCCCTGTTCTTGGCGGCCCGCCCATCGAATGCGGCCTGCTCGGCGCAGAACAAGACCAAGATCACGCGCCTAGTAAAGGGCGCAATGGACGACTTCGACCTCCTGGAGATCCAGTCCGCCCTACGCAAGCTGCAGCGCGCCATCGAGCTCGCGGAGGACCAAGACTGCGAGACGAGCATGGAGTACGCCGACGCCCTCCTCAAGAAGGGCGTGGTCCACTGGCGTGGAGAACAGGACATCGGCCGCTGCAAGGTTCATATGACCAAGGCCCTGAAGGCCAATCCCTGCGTCCAGCTGGACCGGAACATGCCACCGCAGGTGACCCGGATCTGGCAAGAGGTCAAGGATGCCAACCCCGGCCTGAAGTGCGCTGGCGGCGGCGCCAAAGAGCCGGATGACAGGCCGCCTCCCCGCAGAGATGATCCGAGGCCCGATCCCGACGCCAGACCTAGACCGAGAGTGGTGGACTTCGGCGAGCCGCCTACCAAGCCCTGCGAGCACAAGGCCATCGACGAGGTTGAGGGCGGCTCGGCCATTCAGGTGCTGGTGAAGGTCGCCGGAGACCTGGGCGCGGACAAGGTCATCGTTTTCTACAAGCCTCAGGGCGAGGAGTCCTACAAGAAGCTGACTCTGAAGAAGGAGGAGAACGGCTGGGCCTGGACGGGCCTCATCCCCTCCATCGACGTCCACGGGCAGCGTTTGGCCTACTTCATCGAGGTGCAGAACTCCGGTGGCACGGCCATCTGTGCCCCGCTGCGCGCGACCTCGAGCCAACCAGAGATCATCATGGTCAAGGCTGGCTCGTCCAGCACACCTGCCGGCTGCACGGCCGAGCTACCCGAGGAGGTCTGCCAGACGAACCCGGATCACCCCTGCTGCAAGAAGACCGGAAGGCCCGGCAGAAAGAAGCCGCCCAAGATCAAGGATCCGAAGGCCTATCCGCCCTTCTACCTGCACGCCGGCTTCGCCTTGGGGGTTGGCTACCTCTCCCAGTCCATGCGTAGCTTCAAGAACCTGCAAGCCCACGTCGCTGGCTTTGCCCTCGGCCCAATCGGCGCGCAGCTCGAGTTCGGCTACATCCTGGCGGCCAAGCACCTTCTCAGCGTCAACGCCCGGTTCGGGATCTCTTTCTCCGACATGTCCGAGACCTCGGTCATCTCCTGGATGGCCACCCTGCGCTACCGCTACTTCATCCTGGGTGGAGGAAAGAGCGATCTCTTCACCTTGTATGCGGGCGCAGAGGTGGGTGGCGCCATGATCTTCCACTCGCTCGCGGTGGGCAACGATGGAGAGAAGGACACCTTCGAGCACGGCTATGTCGTTGTCGGCGCACTGGTTGGCATCCTGATCGGCACCCAGACCGTCGGCTGGTTCCTCGAGATCGATCCCCTCGGGATTTTCCCAAACCAGTCCACCTTCCACCTTGGAGTCTCGACAGGGGTGGCCCTCAGGTTCTGACCGGCTCCGGCTCGGTACGAGCCCTAATCCAGATGCCTCACCACGGCTAGGAGCCCCTTGAGATCGTAGATGTCATCGGGGAGGAGCGGCACCTTCGCCACGCTCGGGCTTCCTTCCAGACGCGTCAGGACCATGTCCAAGCGGCGCTGGTCTGCCCGCGCGAGCTGGACGAATGCCTGGTGGCTCCTGGCGATCTCCTCGAGGAGCCTCAGCTGAGCGTCTCCTGGAAGCGCTCGGACCGCCCGAACGCCGGCGAGGGATCGAGCCAGATCTTCCGAAGGCAATGGCTCGCCCGACGAGGTGATGTGCATCCTGTTCATCACGATGGCCGACGCCGACATTCGGCGCCTCGCCAGCTGCTCCCCGAGAACCACCACCTCCTCGGCGTTGGCCGAGGTCGGTGAGCTCACCAGTATGAAGGCCGTCTCGGGGCTCGTAAGCAGAGCGCCAACACCCTTGGTTCGCTCTCTCACTCCCCCGAGCACACCATCGAAAAGCACGAGAAACTCGGCCATCTGCTCCAGAAGCCCCGTGCCCACGATCTGGGCGAGCCGACGGAGCACGTAAGCCCTGGCGCCCCCGAGCATCTTCAGGCTCAAGTGCCCTGCCTTCAGGTAGGGCCGTACCAGCCACTGGATCGCGGGGCTGTCCAGGGCCCGCTCGATGCGGAGCGGAGCGTCCAGGAAGTCGAGCGCGTGGGTGGTGGGAGGGGTGTCCAGCACGATCAGGTCGAAGGCGCTCTCCTGCCAGAGCTCGAAGAGCCTGGAGACGGCGGCATACTCGTGCATGCCTGGCAGCTCCCTGGCCATCACGCGATACAAGGGATGGCCCCTGAGCGCCCCCGCAGCTTCCGGGCTGCTCTGGAGGAGCATCCGATCGAGCGCCAACTCCGCGTCCAGCATCATCGCGAAAAGGGGAGGGTCCTCTGCGGTCCTTCCCAGGCCGGACAGGTCCACTCTGCTTGGCTCGTCCCCGAGCCCATCCACGCCAAGGGAGCTAGCCAGGCGCCTGGCTGGATCGATGGTACACACCAGGGTGGACCGGCCCGCCTGGACCGCCCTGAGTCCGAGGGCAGCGGCCATCGTGGTCTTGCCCACTCCCCCAGGACCAAGGGTCACCAGCACTCTCCGGTTTCGCAGCAGGTCGCCCAGGCTCATGTCCCCTTCCCAACCTCCTCGATCTCGAGACGGAACCGTTTGAGCGCGAGGCCTGCCTGGCCACAGCGCCGCTCCAATGCCTCGGCCAGCCCCTGGGGTGGCGAGCTGATGCAGATGAGGACCGTCTTGGCCCGGGCCTGACGAGCCACCGCCTCGAGCTCGGCGAGGGTGCCGAGGACTGGCAGGCCTTTCACGCGAAGGCCTCGCTTGGCAGGGTCGTCATCCACGAAGCCCACCGGCCGCAGGCCCCAACGCAGGCTCTCCTCCAGCTCCCTGGCCGCCGCGTCTCCGGCTGCCCCCGCACCCACCAGGATGGTCCGAACGTGATGTCGTTTGTACTGCTCCTGAGAGAGCATCCATGTAGCACGGCCGGCCAATCTACCCACCCCCAGGGCCATCAGCAGCAGCACTGCATCAATGGCGAAGACCGCCCTCGAGAGGCCTTCGAATCGGAAGATGAGGGTGGTCACTGCCACGGCGCCCGCCACGGCGAGGGCCACCGAGAGCCCAAGCCGGACCGCATCGGCGGCGCTGGCGCGAGGACAGTGCGTACGGTAGATGCCCATGGCCACCAACAGGGCGAGTTGGGTGCCCACGACCAGGGGAAGGGACGTGACGAAGGTCTCCAGGAAGGGCAGCGGGTTGTTGCCAAACCGCAGGAGGAAGGCGAGGTAGTAGCAGAAAACCACCGCGACGAGGTCGTAGAGGAAGAGCATCAGCCAGGGCCGCGCCAGGAGATGGATGAACCACCCTGCAGACCCCTTGTGTCCTCCTGTGGTCTCCTGAGCGACCCCCTCGGCATCTCCCTCCCGGGACGGCGCCGCGAGGTGCTCACCCGTCCGCCCAGGTGCCACGGGCCCGGGCCCATCCGGCCCAGCGGCATTCCTCGAACCGTAAACTTGCACCCGCACCACCACCGCGATCCCCGTTACCAGGGCGGCCACGAAGAGCACGACCAGGGCGATCGCGACCGGCATGGCGAGATCCCGCACCACCAGGGCCACTGCTCCCGAGGCCAGGGCCACCAGGTAGATCACCAGCACCGTAGCCCGATCAGTCAGCCCGAGGGCCACCAGGCGGTGTGAGATGTGGTCCGTTCCCCCTTGGCTGACGGCCCGGCCATGGGCGCGGCGCGCAAAGGTCACTAGCGCCGTGTCCAAGATGGGCACGAGCAGGACCAGCACTGGCACCGCCAGGGTCGCGAGCAGGTTTCGCGTCCTGTGGCTCTGATTGAACAGGGTAACGGCTCCAAGCAAAAAGCCGAGGAACAGGCTCCCCGAGTCTCCCATGAAGATCGAGGCAGGGCTCCAGTTGAACACCAGAAACCCGAGGCATGCACCCGCGAGGGCCGCCGTGATCCCTGCCTCGACGGGCAACCCCGCGGACAAGAAGAAGTAGGTGAGAAAGGCGGCGGCGATCGCGGTCACTCCGGCAGCCAGACCATCGAGGTTGTCGAGAAGATTCAGAGCGTTGGTTATCCCCACGAGCCAAAGCATGGTGATGCCCATGTCCACTGCCGGCACGAAGGAGTACACCAGGCGCACTCCTCCCGAGACGAACAGGCCCGCGATGACGAGCTGCCCGAGGAGCTTTGCGATGGGACGGAAGGTGAAGAGGTCATCCAGCAAGCCCAGACCGAACATGGCCGCAGCGCAGCCAAGGGCGAGGAGCAGCTTGGGGATGGGCATGAGCCCAGTGGCCGCCGCCGCGCTGACCTCTCCCGCCCCGGCCGTCGCCGAGCCCCTGATGGCACAAGTCACTCCGATGGCCAGGGCGAAGCCGCCGAAGAGAGCCAGCCCGCCAAGGAGGGCCGTGGGTTTCCGGTGGTAGCGATCCGCGCGGGGCCGGGCCACCATGCCCACGCGCCTGGCGAAGGACCGCACCGCCGGCGTGAGGAGCAGAGCCGCCGTCAAAGCCATGCCCCCTGCGAGGAGCACCTGTGTATGATCGCCCATCGCGCTGCTCGGCCCTGCGTCAGCTCCAACATCGGGGGCACATCGACCCCCGACCAGTACCCCGGGGGGCAGGGCTCCCCGCGGATCTCGCTAGTCCCTTGCCGCCTCACGCCCCGAAGGGCTTGCCACGCTCATCAGAGGCCTATCACGCCTCATCACGGGCCAGTCGCGCCCTCTCACACGCCAACCCCTCCACGGAGCAGCTCGCGGCCCTTGCGCTCGTGATCCACGACGTCAGCCACGATCTCATCGAGGCTGCCCGAGGCCTTCCATCCCAGGCGGCCGATCCGCGCCACGTTGGGCACCCGGCGCCGCATGTCCTCGAATCCCTCGGTGTAGGCCTCGTCATAGGGCACGAAGCGGATCTCGGTCGAGACGCCCACTGCTTTCTTCACCCGCTCCGCCAATTCCAGGATGGAGATCTCCTGGTCGCTGCCCACGTTGAAGACACGACCGTGGCACTCGGAGCGGCCCAGCAGCAGGAAGAGGGCTCGCACCACGTCCTTGACGTGGGTGAAGCAACGAGTCTGTTCGCCGTCGCCATAGACCGTGATGGGCTCCCCCGCCAGGGCCTGCCGTACAAAGGTAGGGATAACCATCCCATAGCGCCCTGTCTGTCGTGGCCCCACCGTGTTGAACAGGCGCGCCACCACTGTAGGAAGGCCCCGCTCCCTGTGGTAGGCGAGGGCCAGAAACTCGTCGATGGCCTTGGAGCAGGCGTAGCTCCAGCGCGCCTTCACCGAGGGTCCGAGCACCATGTCGTCGTCCTCGCAGAAGGGTACTGCAGTGCTCTTTCCATACACCTCGGAGGAGGACGCCACCAGCACGGGTTTCTTCTTCTTCTGGGCTGCCGACAGGACCCAGCCGGTGCCGTGGATGTTCGTCTCGATGGTGTGCACTGGCTGCTCCACCACCAGACGGACCCCCACCGCAGCGGCCAGGTGGAATACAGCGTCACATGTGTCCACCAGCTCGGCCAGCAGCGGCGCGTTGGCGATGGTGTCTATGTCGTAGTGAAAGCGTGGGCAGCCCTTGAGGTGCCGGATGTTGTCCATCGAGCCCGTGGACAGGTCGTCTATGACGAACACCTCGTGCCCGAGACCGATCAGGTGATCCGCGAGGTGCGATCCGATGAACCCGGCTCCGCCAGTTATTAGATAGCGCATGGTATTTCCTTACCCGGCTCGGAGGGTACAAGGGATCCGCCCGGGAATCAATTGTCCCCGACTCAGCGGCGGCCGATGCCCCAGGTGAACTCTAGGCGAGGGCGTTCGAGGTGATGAAAGGACTCCCTGTATAGGGTGAGGCGCAAGGCGGCGCTCAGGTGACGACCATATCGTGGGCTTCGAAGCGGATCAGCCACCAGGGTGCCATCGGCGAAGGTCGCCGGCGCGCTCATGAGCGGGATGCGAAAGAGCTGGTAGCGAACATCGTGGAGACTGAGCGTCCCATCGAAGGCCGGGTTTGTCGCCGGCCCCCAGAGGCGGCCAACGAGGTCCAGCCCGTCGATGGAGGAGCCCTGACCAAAGGCCTCGAGATGAGCGCGCATCTGCCAGGTCTTGAGGTGGCTCTCCAACTCCACGAGGCCCTCTGGGATCCTCACCATGCCGCTCGAGCGCAAGATCCCGAGGTCGCTCCAGGCTACCAGCCGTTCGGCAATCAACATGCGCCTCGAGCCCGTGAAGGAGCCCACCAGGGTCACAACCTGCGGCATGGGAGCCTTTGCCGAACGGCGAGAGGCGAGCAGGCTCACAAAAGCCCGGCTCTGACGAGAGTCTTTCAGACACCCCACAGCGTGAGCCAACCCCGAGATCCTCAGGTCCACCTCCTCCATGTGACGTCGGATGAACCAAGGCGCATTCAGGGAATATAGCTGGGCATCCGCGCCCCAGAGCCCGCTTCTGCGCCCAAGCCAACCCGTAAGCTGAATGCGCCCGCCCCAGGCCAGAAGCGCCGCAGATTCAACTAGAACCTGGCCATGATGGTAGGTGGCGGAGGCGCCGAGCAGCCTGGGAGCGTCAGCCTCGGTGTCCCAGCCCAACCCGGACATCCTCGCCTTGGCAGTGATGACCGCCCTGGTGCCAGCAAGCGACAGCATGAGCCTGCTGTCCTCTTCCCTGAGGGGCAACGCAAGAAGCCGGCCCAGCACCTGTCCAAAGCGGCTTGCTCGCAGGGTCAATCCAAAATCGGCTTGCCGCCGGCCAGAGATCCCATCGAGCCTGCCATCTACCGAGACCTGTGCCTCTTCGACGTGCAGAGCTCCAGCCACGCCGATGCTGCCAGAGCTGGAGCCTGGGACCGAACGAGCCGACAAGCTCAACGGGCCGAGCGAAAGCTCGCGCCCTCGGGTCCTCAGGCGGCCGAATGGCGCCCGCGCCTCGAGGCCGACCGTTAGCGAGCCTTGCCCGGTGCCTCCGAAGGGGTACCTGAGGCGCCCACGCGCGGACAACTCACTGATCACTGCGACGTGCTCACCCTGGGACAGACGCGCGGTGACGCCAGAGAGGCTCAGGTTTGAAACAGTCAGGCCCCTTGGCTCGGATGGCCCTTTGTCCAGCCCGGGCTGAGATGGACGCACTCGACTTGGCCCGTGGTGGGGTTTCGAGCGTGGCTCCAGGGCGCCGAGCAGCCCGATCTCGTCTGGGTCAACACCCCTAAAATAGCCTTCCGGCCGAGGGTATCTGTCCAGGGCTATCGAGCCCCTGTGAACCCGGACACGGCTGATGGTGAGGTCACGCCGACCGAGCAGCTCTCGCGGCCGCATCTCGAGCTCCAACCTGGGCACATCCAGGGCGAGGGCACCGCGGCTGTCGTAGAGCTTGACCCCGGTGACCGTGACATGGGTGAAACCGCCCGTCACAAAGGCCCAGACGGCCTCGGGGCCCCAGTGCACGCTCTCTAGCTCGAGCCTTCCGCGGCGGTCCTGGTTGAAACGCTCCACTATCCGCTTTGCCAGGGCCTCGTCGTTGAAGCCAAGCTGCAGAATGGCTCCTGCGATCGCCAGGCAGAGGGCAAGGAGGAGAAGGAACCACCGCAGCGAGCGAATGAGGAGGGCGCGCATGGTAACTGAACTTGTCCGGCTGCTCGGGCCGAATACTGGCTCTCTTGCCTCGCCAAAGCAACAGCAGACCTATCACGAATCGACCGTGAACGCTCCGAGTCGCCAACTCCCATCAGTTCTTCTGCGAATCTTGTATAATCCCCGCCCGTGACCTTCCCATCCACCGAAACCCTGGACAGGTGGGCCTTCTGGCCTCTCTTCGCGGTGCTCGGGGCTCTGTTCACCCTGCCCATCCTCATCGTGTGGCACCCGCCAGCCATGGACCTCCCTGGGCACCTCGCCCTGGCCGAGGTCCTCGCGAGCCGCCACTCCCATCACGACCCCTACAGCGGGCTCTTCTCTCTGCCTTCATGGCCTTCCCCGAACACGCTCTACTACTACCTCGTGGGCGGCCTCGCTCGCTTCATACCAATCGAGTGGGCTAGCAAGACGGTGCTCTGCCTCAGCCTCCTCGGCACGCCCTTGGCCCTGGCAGCAGCCAGGCAGGCCAATGGACAGGGCCGCGCCCTGGCGCTCACGGGCTTCCCCCTGGCCCTCTCCTTCAACTTCATCGCAGGGTTCGTAGGCTTCGTCATGGCGCTGCCGCTCATGGTCTGGCTTGGAGCCCTGGCGAAAACACAGGTTCACGAGCCTACCCGGGGCCGCGCCGCCCTCATCGCCCTCGTCGCTACGATCACCTACCTCTGCCACGCCCAGGTGTTCCTCTTCGCGGTCGGCCTCGTCGGGCTCATCGCCCTTTGCGGCGCCTGGGCGGAGACCCCGGGGAGTCCCAGGTGCCAGACTCCTCTCCTGGGCGGCCTCCGCCGCTTTCTCGCCACCACCTCCCCGATCCTCGTGCCCATTGCCTTGGCCCTGCCCTGGTACCTCGACCGGGTGCGGCTGCTCAGGCGCCATGGGAGCATGGACATGCGCTTCCCTGGCCTGGAGCACAACCTCCGCTTCCTGCCGATCCACACCTTCGATCAACTCGCCGGAGACAGGGACCTCTGGCTCGGCCTAGGGGTCGTGGCGGGCATGCTCGGCCTGGCCGCGCTGTCCCTGCTCCCGCGCTATCGCGCTCGACCTTCCGAGCTAGAGGAGCCACCAGGCCCCGTCGCCCTCTTGCCCTCGCCCAGAGCTCGTTTTCTTTCGTTACTCGCCAAGGGCTCATTCTGGCTGGCCACCCTGGCAGCGGTCATCACCTACTTCGCCCTGCCCGGGCACATCCGCTTCCAGGCCGTGATCAACGGCCGTCAGGCCATCGTCGCCCTCCTCCTCATGGCCGTGGCGATCCGCGTCCCCAGGGGACGCCTACCAGTCGCGGTGCTCACCACCACCATCGCCTTGGGAGGCGCCTATGGCGCCCACTACGCCTCGGCCACCCTCCGCCTGGACGAGGAGCTCCGCGGCTTCCCGGAGCTCCTCAGGAAAACCAGGCCTGGCAGCCGGCTGGTCGATCCCTACCGGCCAAAGACCAGGATCTTCCGGATGGACGTGCTCAGACACCTGGGCTCCTACCACATGGTCTGGTCTAGGGGCCTGGTGGCCGACACCTTTGCCCGCTGGCCGGTACAGCCCATCCGCACCACCCGGTTCTTTCACATGCCCGGTTTCGCTCCCCACCGCCCCGACCCCTACCACTACGTCCTGTCTGGCAGGCCCCTTGCCGCCCCCCGCCTGTCACGCCTCGGCAGCGCCGGTTTCTATCACCTCTACCAGGTGCTGCCCGCCCCAAGACGAGCACCCACGACGCCTCGACCGGTACCCAGCGGCAACCTACGTTGATTGCCTGGAGAGCCTATCCTCTCGGATGGTGCTCCTCCACCAAGCGGCGAAGCCGGGCCTGGGACACATGGGTGTAGATCTGCGTGGTGGAGATGTCGGCGTGGCCAAGCATCTCCTGCACGGCCCGGAGGTCGGCGCCGTGATCCAGCAGGTGGGTCGCGAAGGAGTGGCGGAGCTTGTGAGGAGAGAGCGGAACCTCGATGCCCGCCTTGCGAGCGTAGCCCTTCAGGAGCTTCCAAAAACCCTGGCGAGTCATTGGTCCGTGGCGCTGGGTCAGAAAGAGGGCCACATGACCCCGGTCCCAAAGAGGCCTGACCTGGAGACAGTAGGCCTCGATGAGCTCGATAGCGACCTCCCCGAGGGGCACGAGGCGCTGCTTCTTACCCTTGCCGGTCACCAGCACATAGCCCCGCTCCAGGTGGACGTCTGAGCGGCGCAGGGAGACGAGCTCCGAGACCCGGGCGCCCGTTGCGTAGAGGGTCTCCAGCATCGCTGCGTCCCGAAGGCCGAGGGGCCGCTCCCTGTCCGGCGCCGCGAGGAGCCGCTCCACCTCCGACTGGGAGAGCACCGAGGGCAGGCGGCGGACTGGCCGGGGGAGCATCGCGGACTGGGCCGGATCCTGGGAGATGTGCCGCTCGGCGCAGAGGAACCTGAAGAGCCCCCGAACCGCCACCAAGCGCCGGGCCTGGGAGCGGGAGGAGAGGCCGTGTCGCGACTGGGAGAGCAGGAAGTCCACCACCGAGCGGCTGGTGATCTCCTCGACCTCCTCGATGCCCGCAGCCGACTGGTGCTCGTAGAAGACCTGCAGGTCGCTCGCGTAGGCGAGCAGGGTGTTTCTGGCGAGGCCCCGCTCCACCTTCACGTGCATCAAGAAGAGGTCAATTGCGACGTCCAGGCGCATGGCTCGAGCCTAGGTCCTAAGACCCCATACGGCAACTTTTCGGCCAAAGGGGGGAAGGACAAACAGAGAATCGGGGAGGGGGAACGGGGAGGGGGAACGGGGAGGGGGAGCGGGGAGGGGGCGCCGATAGGGCGAAGCGAAGGCGCGGGCGGAGGGCGGGTCCGTAAGCCCAGCCTCGGAAGCCTCGCGGAAAGAGGCAACAACAAGCGAAGAGATTATGAGCGAGGCGACGGGATGGGATGGGCGGCGGACCTGCCCGGAGCGAAGAGCGCCGGAGCGGAGCGGGCCTCGCGGGGGAACCTGGCCTACTCTAATTAGGGACACCCCCTAGTCCACCGGGTTGATGAACTTCAGGTCGAGGCCCCCTGGATAGCTGTAGCTCGTGTAGGAGGCGAAGCCGTACACGGTGATGCCAAAGGTCTGGGTGGACTCGATGCTGTGGAAGGTCCCGGAAATGGGGATCGAGGCCGAGGCCCACTCGGTGCCGCCGATGGGACTCGAGAAGGCGCTCTCGGACACTGGCGAGCCATCCAGGTACACCGGCGCGCTGCCCTCGATGACCCGCTTGGTGATGTTCACGTAGTTGTAGGTGATGGTGCTTGGCGCGAGGAAGGTATACGAGGTGCGGAACTGCTCGATGGGCACTACTAGGGAGTAGCCCGGATCTCCCCAGTACTCGGTGCCGCTCGAGTAGTAGTTCTGTCCAACCAGGAACTGGGCCACCATGAAGGCCTTCTCGCCAGTGACGCGGAAGTTCTCGGTGGCCAGGAACTCCCGCCACTCGCCCTGGTTCAGTGTGACGGAACCTCCGATGGACTGGCCGGGGTTGAAGTTGATGACGTTCCCGTCGTCTCCCGACAGGATGCGGATGACGTTGGGCTCGGGGCTGTGGGAGGTGTCGTTCTGGGGCGCGGTGCGTCCGACGATGTACTCCTTGCCCCAGGTCTCGAGGGGCATCATCTGCTCCTCGAGGTGATCGCAGGCCCAGTAGTTGTAAGGCACGAAGGAGCAGACATGGCCTGAGAACACAGCCACGCGCGCGGTGGAGGAGATCCTCGTGCCCGTGAGATCGTACTGCGTGCCCATGTCGCAGTAGGAGCAGGTCCCGCCGATCCCGTTGCAGTCGTCCGATGAGGTCGTTCCCGAGCAGCTGCCTGGCATGCCGCTCACCACCTGGAGCACGTCACCCACGTTCAGGGTGTAGGTCTGGCTGGAGCCGGGCGTGGCGGCGTTCACGCCCGTGCCCGCGGTGGTGTTGGCCGAGTACTGCACCGTAACCTGGGTGTTGGCCTCGGTGCCCACCACGGCGAAGAAACCCGGGATGAAGGAGAACATTCCAAAGCCAGAGGTGTCCACCCCAAAGGTCTGACGGGCCATCACTATGTAGTTGTTTGAGAGCACGTGCCTCGGCAGAAGGAGCGAGGCGTCGTTCGTGTGGGAGAAAGTGGATCCCGTCTCGAAGTCGAGGGGGTTGAACTGATACACCGTGACCGGGAGGGAAGAGGTCAGGTGGTAGGCGCCGCTCGTCACCAGGGAAGACACGTCCGCCCCGAGGCTTCCCTTCAGCTCGGTCACGTAGGGTAGCTCGAAGGTGTAGAGCTGGCCCGCCTCGACGTCCTGCTGAGCCACGGTGGCGCCCCCCCGCTGGATGGTGACCTGGGCTGCGGTGTTGTTGGCGTTATGGACGACCACGCCGAAGTTGTTGTCGAAGGCGGCGTCCAGCTGGGAGTTCACCGTGGGGGTGGGGAAGTACTCGCAGCCGATGTAGGAGTTGGTGGCCTCTGCAACCTGGCAGGGGCTCGTGCAGATGCCGCTCACGCAGTCCTCGTTCGTGCCGCAGGTGGTCACTAGAGAGCCCTGGGTGCCCTGGGCCGTGCAGGAATACACCTGGTTGCCCACGCAGTAGTTCAGGTTCGGCTGGCAGATCGCGCAGGCGCCGTTGTAGCAGAAGGGCTGGGGATCGGTGCAGGTCTGGGTTGTGACCCACTGGTTGCCCTGGCAGGTCTGGACCTGGTTCAAGAGGCACTGGGTGGACCCGTTGGCGCAGGGCCCCACTGTGTTGTTATTGTTGGTGTTATGGTTGCCTGTGGGCTGGGTAGGACCACAGGCCGCGGCGAGAGCAGCCAAGGCGACAAGCGAGGATAGTCGTAGGGACATTGTGGTTCACTCCTTGTGGACTGGGCCCAGCGGGGGCTTTTTCCGCTTCTCTTCCCTTTCAAATACCACAGGATCCCAATCGCGCGCAATCCTGTGTGAGAAGAGGCCCTTGGCGATGAAGAGGCTCTGACGTGAGGGCCAAAGCATCAGCGCAGATTCTTCATCGCTCGCGTGACCACCGCGACTCCAAGCGGATCGCCGATCACCTGGTAGCCCGTGAGCGCCAATTCGAAGAGAGATCTCGCCGCCTTGGGATCTCCGAGCTCGACGAGCACGCTTCCGAGTCGGTGCCTGGCCACGGCCAGGCCCTCCTCGTCGGCGGCCTTGGCGAAATGGCCTATTGCCTCCAGGTAGCGGGCGCGGGCAGCCTGAGGCTCCTCGGCCTCCCGCGAGAGGTTTCCGAGCTGAAGCCAGGCCTGGCCGACTCCTTGGTGTGAGTCCACCGCCTCGGCCCGGGCCCTTGCCTCCTCGAAGGCCTTGGCCGCGGCTTTCCAGTCCTTCAGCTCCACCAGGACCTCGCCGAGCTCGAGGAGGATCCCCGCCTGCTCCTCGACGTCGTTGTTGCCCGTGGCCAGAGACAGAGCCCGCTCGAAGGTCTCCCGGGCCTTGCCAAAGGCCTCGCGCTCCGACTCGAGACCTCCGAGGGCCCTGAGGGCCTCGGCCTGCCTCACGGTGTCGTCGTACTCTTCGCCGATGGCCAAGGCCTGGCGCCATAGCGAGGTAGCCTCTTTCAGATCCCCTTCCTCGAGGCAGAGCTCTGCCCACGCCTGAAGAAAGGCATAGCGGCTCCCGTCGTCTCCGCCGTCGGCGCAGAGCTTCGCTCCCTTTGCGTAGGTCGCGTAGGCCTCCTCCACCCGGTCCAAAAGGGCGAGGATCTGCCCCCGGTCGTGCAGGATCACCGAGATGGCGTCGAGGCTGCCTGCCGTCTCCGCCCTCTCCAGCGCCTTGTCGAGGGTGGCGAGGGCCTCCTCCGGAGCGTCCATCCCCGTGAGGAGCTGTCCGAGATCGTGCAGAGTGCCAGCCTCGGACAGCGGATCCCCGATGGAGGCGAAGATACCCGCCGCCTCCTCGAGAACTTGACGACCGATCCCCAGGGTGCCGTGTATGGAATGGTAGACACCCAGGGCCCTCAGCACTGCGGCGAGGCGATCGGGCGAATCGCCAGCCTCCCGCAGCTTCCCGGCCTCGGCCATCAGGGCCTCGGCCTGAGCGGCCAGGGTGTCGGGCTCATGCTCGTTCATGCGGGGCTCCTTTGCCTTAGCATGGCGCCTCGCAGCGCCCTTGCCTCGAGGATGGCGGCCTCGGTCCCCGGGTGATACGGCGAATCCCGGAACCTGACAAGGCCGAGGAAAGGCCGAGGTAAGGCCATGGGCTCTCTAGGGACGCCCTTCGGGATCGCCTGGCAGCCGCAGGTCTTCCTGCCAGCGCCTCGAAGGCCCGGACAACTAGAGGGGCTGGCGCTCAATCGAGAGGGTCCCAGGGGAAGCGGGCCGGGAACGATTCTCAGGCCCTAGGGAGGATCCTGAAGCGCGGGCCATTCCGTGCCCTGCACGTTGAAGGTCGGCAGGCCCGAGGGAATCAGGGTCGCGCTCGAAGGGGTCATCACGAGCCAGCCGACATACCAGAAAGAAGTGAACACGTTCGGCTGGTTGGTGAGCTGCCGGGCCAGGGCGACCCCTGGCTGCGCGGCGGCGAAGATCTCCAGTCCCTCGTAATAGACCCGGACGGTGGCGGTGCGGGCCTGGTACAGGTTCGGCTGCGGAAAGTAGTGAACTCCCAGGTGATATACGTTGGGAGGCCCCGGAGCGTGGATGGGGCGGCGGAGCCGGATGATCTCGGGTCCGAAGGAGATGGCCTCGTCCTTGGCGAGGCGCGGATCGTCGAGCGTGTTGGTGCATCGCCCCTGACCCACGGGGCCCAGACAGTCCGGGTACTGCGCATAGGAAGAGCAGTCCGATGACGTCTGGCAGGCGACGCCGTTGTCCTCCCTCGGCAGCCCCCAGTCGGGCTGGGGATTCTGCCAGTAGCAGTCTCCAATGCTCCGCCACTGACGCCTAAGCGTGGTGTTGCAGCTATCGCCAGGGGCACAGTGAGAGTCCAGCCGGCAGCTCTGCTGGCCCGCGACGCAGCGCCCTGCGAAGTCATCCACGAAGTGGAGATCGAAGTCTCCCGTCCCGTCCCAGGTCAGATACACGAGGAGCCCCTCTCCAAAGGCGCGCAGCTCCATCACGGCGGTGCGGACACCCGGAATGGCGCAGCCGCCTCCTTCCCTGCAGAGCCCGTCCCCTGCCTGGCCTCCGCAGACCCCCGAGCACTGGAAGCTGCAGCAGTCCCCATCTCCCTCGCAGGAGATCCCCGGGTTGCCAAGGGCGCAGACTGGCCTGATGTCCATTACCTCGAGCTGAAAACGATAGGTGCCCGGCACGTCCGGGATGAAGCACGGCTCGGGTGAGCTGTCCTGGGCTGGGGGACAAACCGGGGCGTCTATGTACTCCGGCTCCTGCGGCTCACCGAGGTTGAATGCCCGAGCGGTATCGCTTCCATCTGGATAGGAGAGGATGGTCCACTGGTAGCGGGAGATGGTGTTCCCGAGGGAACGCGAGCCCCGCCCGCTCAGATAGACGGGTTGCTTGGGAAGCGGCGTGGTCTCCCGGTCCGGGCCTGCGTCGGCCACGGGGGGGCCGAAGAGGACCGCGCTGCCAGCCTGGTGATCCGCGGACTCGGGCCGCGCCGTCAGGCTGGCGATCCCCGTGGAGGAGGAGATCTCCGACGAGTCTGCCGTTGTGCAGCTCACCTCCACGAGGAAGGACTCGCCCACGTCGAGCGGTCTAGGCAGGTCGGGCACCTGAGAGAGCACGAACTCGGACCCCCCCTCCAGATCGAGCGCTGCCACGACCGTGGGCTCGGTGCCGCTGTTGGTCACGAGGAGGGTCACAGGACCGCGGTGATTCTCGATGAGCGAAAAATCCACCTCGCCGGGGACGATCGAGATGACCGGTCCGCTGTTTGCCGAACGAAGCCGGATCGGCCAGCGAGCTCTCGTAGGCACCGGATCGTTGCTCACGAGGACGAGCGTCTCCTCGTCCACATCGCCACCGCTGCCCACCACCGGCGAGTAGGCGACGCTCAGGAAGTGGCTTCCGCCAGGTTCGATCACCAAAGGCAGGCTCGGAAGATCGGGGAGGGAGAACGGGCCCTGAGTCCCGCCCAGCAACTCCGCCCCGCCTAGGAGGAGCGGCGCCCTGCCAACGTTTCGCACCACCAGCGACGCGCGGTGCTCCGTGCCGGCCACAACACGTGGAAAAAACAGCGTATTCGCCGGATCCACCTGGATCTCGGGCTGATCCAGGCCCATCAGCCTGCCGCATCCTCCAATAAAGCAGATTCCAAGAACCGCGAACCTGGTCCAATGACGATCCCGGAGGAGCCCGTCGCGGTTGGCGTGGTTGCGCCCTTGCGCGGATCTAGCTAGGATGACAAAGTAATCGTGCCATCTTCGGGTGCAACTCATGACTTCAGCTCTCGCTCCTAGGCAGTACCATGAAGGTCCCAACTCGAGCCCTCGCAGGAGCCGGGCGGGAATACCTGGCCTACCTCTGGCCAGCCTGTTGCTGATTTTATCGTCTGTTTCCTGCGAGTACAACGTGGACCTGACC
>JAVEWA010000612.1:0-4269 GCA_034004785.1 Polyangia bacterium | reverse complement strand
TGAAGGCCCCTCGAGCGGGCGCGATCCATGGCCTCGCGAGCTTGCGCCGCCAGCGGTCCTATGAAGCCGGGACGGGAGGGGAAGGGCCCCACCTCCCTGAGGGACATGGGAGCAACATCGTTTCCCGGCGAGGGTTGCAGCCCATGGAGGGCCCGCTCGAGGGCGCGCAGCGAGGCTCCGCTCGTGGCTCTCGACCACTGGGGGTACATTGGCAGGCCGAGCACGAGGCGCACGCCCCTCGCCCTGAGCGACGCCAGCGCGTCAGATGGGCCGGGAAAGCCATAGGCCAGGGCCAGCTCCACCGGGAGACCGTCCTTGAGCAGCTCGCTCTCGAGGGCCGCGACCTGGAGCCTGGTCTCCTCCACCAGGGGAGAGCCTCCTACCAGGCCGTAGCGCCGCCGCGCCCCTTTCTCACGCAAGGTAGCCATCAGGTGGGCGAAGGGGCGCCTCAGGGGCCCGAGCGGAGCCTGGATCAAGTCCGGATCCGCGAAGAGCGCTCGCAGGAAGGGGCGCACCTCCTCGGGCCTGGCTGGCCCTCCCATGGCCATGGCGACGACTCCGGCCGGCGGCCTCGAGGCCAGGCCGTGATCCTCGCGGCGGGTCTCGCCAGCCGCTCTCCTCCCCGGCTCGCCCCTGTCTTGACGCCAGGGATCAGGCATTTCCGAGCTCCCTCACGGCATCCACGAAGGCGGCCACCCCGGACACAGGGGTCTCGGGGAGAACGCCGTGGCCCAGGTTGAAGATGTGCCCGGGCCCTCGGCCATGGGCGGCGTGGATCGCCCGGACCCGCTCGCGGATCTCGGATGGAGGCGCCATGAGGACGAGCGGATCCAGGTTTCCTTGCAAGGCGACTCCGGGACCGACGCGGCGGCGGACCTCCCCGAGGCAGACCCGCCAATCAACGCCGAGAACCGAGGCGCCGCTCGTGGCCGCCGCCTCCAGATGGGCCGCGATGCCGTTGACATAGTAGATTACTGGAACTCCCGCCTTCCCCAGGGCGCCGATGACCTTCCGCGCCGGGCCGAGCGCGAAGCGCGCGAAGTCCCGGGGCGAGAGATCCCCGGCCCAGGTGTCGAAGAGCTGGACCGCGTCCACCCCCGCCTCTACCTGGAGGAGAAGGAAGTCGCTCACCCCCTCCGCCAGTCGCTCGAGCAGCTCCTCCAGCAGGGCCGGCTCCCGAAAGGCGAGGGCCTTGGTCTGGGCCTGGTGCCGGGAGGTGGCGCCCTCCACCATGTAGGTGGCCAGGGTGTAGGGAGCTCCCGCGAATCCGATCAAGGCCCGCTCTCTGGCGAGCTGCCTGCCGATCAGCGCGATGGCCTCGGCCACGTAGCCGAGGTGCGCAGGGGCGTCCAGCGCGCGAAGGCGGGCCAGGTCTTCTGCGGAGCGGATGGGGGGTTCGAGCCTCGGTCCTCCCTCGGGGTAGGAGAGCCGCTGCCCCAGGGCCTCTGGCAGCACGAGGATGTCCGAGAACAGGATGGCGGCGTCCATGTGGAAACGCCTCACGGGCTGGAGCGTGACCTCGGTGGCCAGGGCGGGGCTCTTGCATAGCTCCAGGAAGTCGTGTCTCGCGCGTAGGGCCCGATACTCCTCCAGATAGCGCCCGGCCTGACGCATGAGCCAGACCGGCGGGCGGTCCACTGGCTTTCGGCGGCAGGCCGCCAGGAAGCGCTCCCTTGGGGACATGGCCGCCGCCGCCTGCTTGTCTTTGGGTTGATTCGACAGGATGACCTCCTCTTTCTCGGCCTGGGGCGAGCCTGGCGAGCTGAAGTGGGACCCCAGGGACCGCTCACCGAGCCTAGCTGGCTTTGTCGAGCAGGTCCACGATCCGGGCGAGGCGTTGCGCCTCATCCTCATCATGCAGCGGCTCGTCCGTTCCGACAACGCCGCCGCTCAGGATCACCAGGTGATGGCCCACCCTCGCCGCGTCTTCGGCGTGGTGGCTGGCCATGAGCACCACGGCATCTCCTGCCAGGCTCACCACGAGGTCCAGCAGGGTCCTTCTCCCCTCCCGGTCGAGGCCGGAGACAGCCTCGTCGAGCAGCAGGAGCTCCGGGTGGGTGACCAGCGCCCTCGCCGCCGAGAGCCTGGCGGACATGCCCCTGGAGAGCTGTCCCGCGGGTTTCCTCGAGGCGGGGTCCAGGCCGAGCTGAAGCAGCATCCTGGCGGCCTCTTCGCGTGGGTCGGGCAGCCCCCACAAGCGCGCGAAGAAGGTCACGTTCTCGAGGGGGGTCAGCTCGGGATAAGCCATGGGTTGGTGGGTGACAATGCCGATGCGGCGCCGGAGCTCACGCCCGGCCAGGCCGCCGTGCTCGGTCAGGTAGCGCACCCTTCCTCGATCCGGGGCGAGGGCCGTGGCGACGATCTGGATGAGGCTGCTCTTTCCCGCCCCGTTGGCGCCCATGAGCACACAGGGCCGACCCCGTCTGAGGGTCAGGGACACTCCATCCAGGGCGAGCTGAGGGCCGTAGAGCTTCCCCACGTCCTCGATCTCAACGCGCTCTAGCGGTGATGAGCAGCTCATCGCTCTGGCTGCTTCATACCGGCCCCTGGATCCGCTAGGGTGCGCCCCTGCTCCCGGTCATTCGATGCCGGTGACAACCGGATGCCCATGCCCTCGGTCGAGGCCGCGGCCGCGGCTGGTCGGTTCTGGTTGGCTCCAACCGCAAGGTGCAACCGCCACGAGACGAACGCCAGCGCGAGAACGGCGACGAGCAGCCCCGCTGCCAAGCCAATCGCCAGAGGCGTCCAGGCTGAGCGTCTGGCCCCAACTCGTCCGGGGCCGGCCGGGAGCCCTGGTGGCGGGAGTGGGCCGAGGAGGGGGTCCGTGAGATCCGATCGCGACGACTCAGCCGGGCCGCCGAAAGGGTCCACGGTCGGGCCCTTCCTGGTGGGCGTGGTTTGGGGCAAAGCCTCTGCATCAACGCTCGGAACGATGCCCCGCGCCCTTGGCGTCGCCGGCCCCGTGGAGTCTTGGCGAGTAGCCTGGGACAGCAGGGAGTTGCCATGGGCCAGGCTTTCGAAGACCTTGAGGGCCTCGAGTGCGGTGGGCCGTTTCTGGGGCTCCATATCGAGCATCCTCACCACCAGATCCCCGAGGGGCGAGCCCGCCACGCCCAGAGGCAGGTCCAGCCGGTGCTCCATTACACGTCGGATGATCTCCACCGGCTTGCCGTCCCCAAAGGGAGGGGCGCCCGTCAAGAGTTCGAAGATGGTTGCGCCCAGCGAGTACACGTCGGAGGGCGGCGTCTGCTTGCGGCCGAAGAGGGCCTCTGGGGCGAGGTAGGCAGGGGTGCCGAGAACGGAGCCAGTGGCGGTCAGCCCGGGGTCAACCTCCCGCCTGGCTATTCCGAAGTCCACCAGCTTGGCCATGGCGCGGCCGTCCGCCCTGACATGCCGCACCAGGTTCGCGGGCTTCAGGTCCCTATGAATAATGCCGAGGGCGTGGAGCTCCACCAGGGCGGAGACCACTGGGAGCAGCAGGTCAACCGCGGTCTGGGGAGAGAGGCGGCGCTCGGGCTGGTTCTTGACGTGGGTCTCCAGGTCCACGCCGTTGATGTACGCCATTATCAGGTAGCACCGGCCGCTAGTCTCGGCAGATCCTGTCATGAAGTCGTAGATCTCGACGACGCCCGAGTGGGAGACCTCGGCGAGGGCCACGGCCTCCCGCCTGAAACGCTCCGTGAGATCGGAGTCGTCGGAGGCGATGGCCTTCAGGGCGACCTTCCTGTCCAAACCGAGCTGGGTGGCGAGGTAGACCGATCCCATCCCTCCCTGGGCCAGGGGGCGTTCTATACGGTAACGGCCGCCGATCACGCGTCCTGGTGGCTCCAAGATCGGCTCGCTCTCCTCGATCTCGGCGAGGGCGCCCCCGTCGGTAGGATCCGCGCTCTCCCATGCGTCGCCGCTCTGGAGCCGCACATCCGCACGAGGGCCGCGATCCACGAGGGTCCGCGACAGGTCTGATTCGGTCATGCCCAATGCTCGCTTTGCGCGGCTTGGATGTAAATAGGTATCTGAGGTTAGTCGCTGGGCGCGTGTCAGGGCGCGTGTCAGGGCGCGTGTCAGGGCGCGTTGCGACGAGGCTTGGATGCGCATATCCTGCCCCCATGCGGCGGCTCGGCGCCTGGGTCACGACAATTGCACCGGGACCACAGGCTCCGCGAGGAGATCAAGTGACGATCATGGCGCAGCGCAGGCTCTTCCTTGTGGACGGCAGCTCCTTCATTCACCGCGCCTACCACGCGGTCCGGCCACTCACCAGCAGGCGCG
>JAVEWA010000611.1:0-4291 GCA_034004785.1 Polyangia bacterium | reverse complement strand
TGGCGACGCGGCTGGCCTCGGAGAGGGCTCGCTTCGTCTTGAGGGTCACCTCCAAGGCATGTGCCTGCTGAGCGCTCTGGAGGGCCTTTGCGGCCATGTCTCGGGCCTCGCTTTCGCGCTGCGCGGCTTGCTTTCGAATGGAGGTCGGATTCGGACCGCGGTGCGAGGAGCCGGCCTTGGCAGCCTCTTCGAGGGACAGAGCCAGCTTGGCGAGGTCCTCGGCGTCGTCGCGGAGATATTGCGCCCAGGCGGCATAGATCTCTGCCTGTGTAGCGAGCGCGTTGGCCCTCTCGCGCTGGCTGGGGGCCTTCGGGTCTCCCGAGAGGATTCGCGACAGGTAGTCGAGGGCCTGCCTGTATGAGACCTCGGTGTCCATCCGGAAGAGCGTCCGGCTCTTGTAGTAGGCGCCTTCCGTGGGGCTTCGGGCGCCGGAGAAGACAGCCTTAATCCGATCCCACTGGCTCCAGGCGGCGAAGCCTCCAAAGCCCGCGGCGGTTCCCAGGATGATGACCAGGATCATCTTGACTAGGCTGCTGGATTTTGCGGGGGAGTAGTCGTCCTCCAGGAGAACCAGATCCGTGGGGTCGTCCCTGTCCTTGCGCGGGGCAGGGCGGCCCTCCCAGGCGGCCTTGCGGGCAGCTGGCTCCTCCTTCACCTCCAGATCGCCGGTTTCGAAGGCTGGGCTGGGGGCGTCGTCCACCGGTGAGCCCATGGTGTAGGGCTCGGATACCGCCACCATGGGGCCAGCGACCTCCTTTGGCACCGCGCTCCCATCGGGTCTCGTATCGGAGCCCAGGGCTGCCTCTCTCACCTGCGCGTTCGAGGGCTCCTTTCCTGGCGTTGGAGCCGCGGGCACTGGCTTAGGCGACGGCGCTGGCGCGGGCTGCGTGGGCTTTGGGGCCGCCACCCTGGGCGGGACCACTGGAGGCGGGGCGGTGGGGGGCGGGGCGGTGGGGGGCGGGGCGGCAGGGGGCGGTGCCCCGGGGATTGGTCGCGGCTTGGGCATGGCGGGGGCGGGTGATGAGCCCCGCGCCGCGGGGCTGGGCATGGGTTTCAAACCCGCCGTGTCGGAAGGGAGCAGGGTCTTGGCGTAGGCCTGCTGCTCCGCTGCCCGGGCCTTGTCAACCACGACGAAGAAGGGCTCCAGCTCCTTGATGGCGCCCAGCCGCTCCCACACCTTTCCAGTGCGCGAGATCTCGTCTTCCCGCGAGACCTTCTGCTCGACGATCCACTGCTGGAGCGTTGTGAGCTCCTTGAACTTGAAGATCTCCCCAGAAGGCTTGCGAATGAGCCAGCGCCTGTCCTCTTCGGGCCCAGCAGCGTTCGGGTCGGCCGCTTGAGCTGCCCGGGGAACGCTCGGAGCGGCACAGGCTCCGGCGGGAGGCGTCGAGCTCGGCATTACGCCAGGAATGGTAGCCGCCACCGCCGCTTGCGCGGAAGCTCTCGACTGCCCCACAGGGCTCGCGGCCCTTCCAAGGGCTGCCGCGCCAGGGATGGCGGCAGGAGGCTTTGGGAAGACCTTGAAGATGTGCTCGCAGGTGGTGCACTTCACTGTGATGCCAGTGAGTCCCACGCGGCTGTCTTCAAATTCGTAAATAGTTCCACACTGTTCGCAACGGACGTCCATCGGGGGACCTGTCGTCGGATTGCCAGCCGTGCTGGGTTGGAGAGTGAATGGGAGATTCTATCTTGAATCGGCGGAGCACGCAACGCCAGGACTAGTCAGTGGTTGAGACATGGTCGGGGCAGGTTTCGAGTTGGCTCGCCTTGGAGAGCTCTGTCTCGGGGTCGGAGCAGGCCTCGAGGCGGCTTGCCTTGACTGGCCCCGGTCTCCAGGCCGGAGCAGGCCTCGAGGCGGCTCGCCTTGACGGGCCCCGGTCTCCAGGTCAGAGCAGGCCTTTTTCTGCCAGGCTGCTGTAGGCGCCCTGCGCGATCACGAGGTGATCCAGCACCGGGATGCCCGTGAGCTCTCCGATCTGAACGAGACGGCGGGTGAGGGTCAGATCATCGCGGCTCGGCTCCGGGTCGCCGCTCGGATGGTTGTGCACCAGGATGGTGGCCGCTGCGCCCTGTCTCAGGAGGGGGCCGAAGACCTCCCTTGGGTGAACCATCACCGAGGCCAGGCTGCCCGCTGCCACCTGGTGTATCTTGCGGAGGCGGTGGCGTACATTGAGCGACAGGGCCCAGAAGGTCTCCTGCGCGAGGCCTGCCACATGGGGCAGCATGAGAGAGTAGACGTCAGACGCTTTCGCCAGGAGCGGGCTGGGGCCCTGTCCCGCGCAAAGCGCTCTTTTTCCCAGCTCCATGGCGGCCACGATCCGGGCGCCCTTTGCCGGGCCGACGCCCGGGTGTCTGGCGAGCTCCGCGGCCTCGAGGCCACAAAGGCCCGCCAGGTTGCCAGCAGCGGTGAGCAGCTCCCTGGCCACCTCGAGCACATCCTCTACCTTTGGTCCATGGCCGAGCACCAAGGAAAGGAGCTCCTCGTCGGAAAGGGCGCCCGGCCCCTGGGAGCGAAGCCTGTCCACTGGGCGGGGTGTCTGGATGAGCCGCAGGGGAGGAACCATGGCGGAGAGACAATGCAAGTAGGAAGCCAAGTAACCTGGCGTGATAACAGCTTGATTTCAAAGAAGTCAAAGCTCTTCCATGGTTGCTGCTCTTTGGCCGCCGTCCGGGAATCGGCCGCGTGGGCCGGTATCCGGCAGGGTCCGGGGTCTGACCGGATTCGAATCCAAAGAAGGGTGCTCGGGGGGCCAACTGCGGATACAATGCCCTGAACCTTTCGATTCTACATGGAAAATTTTGGCGCCAACATAAGGTAGTTTCAGAATTTTTCCTTGACTGGCGGGCCGTCTGTATTCATCCTATGGCTGTTTGGAACCGGGTGGCTCACTCGAATGCCCGGCAGAAAAAACCGTGGAGATTCAGCATGCCTAAGCAGCAACGAAGACGGTCGATATCGGTGCGGGGCGATGTGTACGACCGAGTCAAAAAGTACTGTGATGACAAGCGGATAAGTATGAGCGCCTTTGTGGAGGAGCGCATCCTGGAGCATCTGGGGGTCACGCCTCAGCGCTCGGGCGGGAAGGGTGCCAAGGCGGAGATCGGACAGCATTTCACTTTCTAGGACCGCATCGGTTCGAGAGCCACGGGTTCGACTGGACCTTCTGGGAGGGCCCTTTGCGTCAGAGGCTGGGCCCGAGGACAGGTAGAAGCCGCTCGCTCGGCACGTTGTCCAGGCGCTGCAAACCTGCCCAAGGATCGCAATGATCAAGCAATCCCCAAAGGGTCCGCTTTCCGCCGAAGAGGAGTCTCTGGGAGAGGGGGAGGCCCCCTGTTCCTGCGGTGAAGCGCTGGAGCCCGGCCAGAGGTTCTGTAGGGCCTGCGGCGCCCGGAGGCCGAGAGGCTCTTCAGTCGCAACGCCCGGAGCGAGCGAGTCCAAGGCAGACCCCAGGGGGGAGACCCAAGGGCCCTCTTGTCCTGCCTGTGGAGCCTCTCTGGTGGAGGCTTCCGGGCGTTTCTGCCGCCGCTGTGGTCACCGGCTGCCAGAAAAGGAGGGACAGGCCATCCGGGACGCCCGCTGGGGAATGCAGGCCAGCTCTGTCGGCGGTTCCAAGGGGACCGATAATGGCTCCAAGTCCCAGGTTGGCCGTTGCAGGGTCTGCGGCGAGGAGCTGAACAGCGACCGTAAGTTCTGTCCTGCCTGCGGTGCGGCAAAGGTCACCAGCTTGGCCGACGATGTGGTCGGGGGCGCCAACGCCCGCGCGTGGCACGTGATCGTGGAGGGGCTCTCCAGGGTCTGGTGGGGCACCCTCGTTCTCGTGGTGGCGCTGGTTTTCGCGGCGGCTTCGGGCACCCTGCTCACCTTGTTCGCCTCGGAGCCATCAGGAGGTGGGCTGAGGAGCGCCCTGTGGGGAGCCAGCGCTGTTGGCCTCGCCCTCGGGCTCTGCTTGCTCCTGTGGGGAGATCTCATGGATCTCCGGCTGCCCTCTGGCGTCAAGGGCCGCTGGCAGGCGTTGGCTGTTTTTCTCCTGGGAATGGGCGCTGCCGTGACGGGCCTGGTGGCTCTGGCCCAGTCGATTCCATCGGGATTCGATCCCGACACCCTGCCAAGGAGCGCCCAGGTTTTCGGCGCCCTGGCCCTCGTCTTCCTGGTGGGCCGCCAGGTGGCCTTCGCCGCGCTGCTGCGCCGGCTGGCCTTTGCGCTCCGCAACTACCGCATCGCCCAGGGGTCGGTAGGGTTCATCATCTATGTCGGGCTGGGGCTGGCCCTGGTTGGGCTCCTCGGGCTGCT
>JAVEWA010000610.1:0-4292 GCA_034004785.1 Polyangia bacterium | reverse complement strand
TCCCGGCGTTGTCGTGATGGTCCCGACGTTGCACAGGGCCGGCGCCGGCATCCCCGCGGCCTGCCAGATGGCGAGGGCCTCGGCCTGCTTGCCCGAGCGGTACAGGGAGACCGCGTGGTTGTGCTGGGCCTGCTTGTTGGCTCCCATGGTGGCGGCCTGGGCAAAGAGCCGCTGGGCTCCCTTGTGGTCGCCGCGCCCCATGAGCTGTGTGGCCCGGTGCTCGTTGGAGGAGCGGAGGATCTCCCGCAGCCGTCCCTTGACCTCCTCCGGGGCTCCACGCATCAGGCCTCCGATGGCCTTTGCGGCGGCCTCGTACCCGCCCTGGCGGTAGAGCGTGTAGGCCTGGAAGTACTTGACCCCGAGCCGGTCATAGGGAGGGTTCAGCACCTCGGAGAGGACCTTACGGTCGCTGACCTTCGCGAAGGCGGCCCCGGCCTTTGCCCAGTTTCCGGTCTCGAGGTAGGCCATCGCCAGGAGGAACCGCAGCAGAGCTGGCTGATTGTCCTTCAGGTGCGACTCGTGCTGTTGCGCGAGCTCCAGGTCGGCCAGGGCCTCCGTCCCCTTCCCCCCGTCCAGGTGGCGATAGCCGCGATCGAGGAGCGCGATGGCCAGGTTGCTCTGGGCCACGGGCGCCAGCTCCTTGGAGCCCACCGAGTTCGCCACCGCGCTCTTGAGGACGTCCACTGCGGCGTCGATCTCTCCCTCGGCGGCCAGCAGCCCGCCAAGCTCTATCTCCACCTCGGCCTGGGCGTTGGAGGTGAGCCTGCGCGACGCCGCCCTGGCCTGGGTGTAGTGCCCCCTTGCGACCTTGAGCTGCCCTGTGTCGTAGTATAGCCGGGCGAGGAGGCGGTTCGCCGTGAAGCTATTGGGAAGCCGCTGGTGCACCGCCGTGAGGTGACGGAGGGCCTCCTTGTGGTTCTTCACCTGGAGGTATGCGATGCCCAGATTGACGCTCGTGAAGACGAGCTGCGGGTCGAGGGAGTGGGCCTCGCTCAGGGAGGCGATTGCTCTGTCTGCCTTGCCTTCCGTGAGGAGGCCGAAGGCGGTCTGGTTCAAGACGAGGATGTAGCCCTTTTTGGCGCGGAAGTCCTTGGGGTCGAGCTCCCGAGCACGCTTGAAGTCCTCGGTGGCCTTCGGCAGGCTGTTCTGGGCAAGGTGCGCCTCTCCGCGGAGCACGTAGGCCTGAGCCAGGGATGGTTGGGAAGTGAGGAGCTTGTCGAGGATCGGCAGGGCCTCCGCGGGCCGCTTGAGCTGCAGGAGCGCGTTCGCCATGGCGGCAAGCAGGCCCGGGTGGCTCGGTGCTCTCCGCTGGGCCGCACGGAGGGCATCGTAGGCCTTCTGGGGCTCCTTGTTCTGAAGGAGCGCCTCGGCGTACTTGATCTGGGCGGTCATCGAGCCGGGGCTCTGCTCGACGGCGCGCTTGTAGGCAGCGAGGGCGGGTGTGAACTCCCGGAAGAAGAAGTGGATGTCCCCCAGCAGCAGGGTCGCCTCGGCGTCCCGCGGCCGCTTCGCTCGGTAGATCGCCAGGTGCTCCAGGGCCTTTCCCTTGCGGCGGAGCCGGTAGAAGCACTGAGCGAGCTTGAAGTGGATCTCGAGTCGTCGGGCCCATTGCGGCTTCAGAGACAGGTAGATGTTCAACGCGTCGTTCCAGAAACCTCGGCCCCGGTATGCGTCCGCCAGGCCGAGCTTCGCCTCCACGTCTCGCGGATCGATCTTCAGGGCCGCGGCGAACCGGCTCTGGGCCTCGGAGTATCGCTTGGTCGCCAGGTAGGTCTTGCCGAGGAAGGTCAGGACCGGCTTGTCCACCGCGGCAGGCCAGCTCTGGTCCCTGTGGTTCAGGAATGCCCAGAAGGCGCGCTCGGCTCTCTTCCAGTCGCCTCTCCTGAAGTAGTAGCGCCCCAGCTCGTTCATGGCCGGGGCCAGCTTCCAGTTCCTTTTGATCGCGTCCTCGAGGTGCTTGATCCCCTCCTCCACTTTTTTCATGCGGATCTTGTGCAGCCCCATCCACATGTGGCAGGGGGCGTGCTCGGGGAGGGCCTTGAGGCACTCCGAGGCCTGCCCGACCCCCTCTGAGTAGCGCCGCAGCGCGTAGAGGGCCACCGCCAGCTTCTCGTGGGCGGCCGAGAGGGTGCGGTCGTATCCCAAGGCCTGCCTGTAGAGGCGGATGGCCTCCTTCATCCTCTTCTCCGTGAAGGCCTCGTCCGCCTTCCTGACGGCTTCTGCAGCCTGGCCGCTCTCGCCAGTCCTGCCCTGCCCGAAGGCCGGACCGCCAATCCCAGCTACGAGCAGAACGGGTAGCAACCTCCTCATGCTTCCATCTCCTTCGGCGTGGGAGTCGATTCCTGCGAGCCTGGCTCGGCCGGAGCCTCGCCAGCGGTTTCATCTTGAGCTCTCCTCGAAGCCGCCTTCAAAGGGGGCGCGGTGCCCGGCTCGTAGAAGCGGCCAACCACCATGGTGATGTCGTCCTTGTGGGGCATGTTCCCGAAGAAGGACTGCGCCGCCTGCACGACGCCGTCGCGGATCTCGTCGGGCTCCTTCTCCGAGAGCTTCCGGATCGATGCGCGGAAGCGCTTCTCGCCGTACTCCTCACCCATCTCGGACTCGCACTCGATGATGCCGTCGGTGTACCAGACGATTACGTCGCCAGGCAGGAGCCGCTCCTGCTTGGCCTCGTAGGTGGACTCCTCGAGGTCGCCCAGGCGGTTGCCCCTGGTCATGAGAACGTTGAACTTCCCCTGCCCCGCCTCTGTCCTGTAGATGTAGGGGAAGTTGTGCCCGGCGTTGGCGAAGGTGATGGTCTGGTTCTTTGGATCGATGATGGAGGCGAAGCAGGTCATGACGAACTTGCGCTTGGCCGACTCCAGGATGGCCCTGTTGAGCACCTCCAGCAGGTAGGTCACCGTGAGCTTGTCCTTGGTGACGGCGCGGAGGGTGTCCACGGCGCTCTTCGCGGTGGCGGTGATCATCGCCGACGGTACGCCGTGCCCGGTGACGTCAGCGATAACCACCAGGATCTTCCCCTCGTCGATCTCGTGATACGTCCACCAGTCGCCGCCGCACTCGGAGGCAGGCTCGAAGTAGCCGGAGAGGCGCAGGAACGGCTTGTCCACCAGCTCGTCGGGCGGCACCAGGGTCTCCTGGATGTTGCGGGCGACCTCCAGCTCCTTCTGCACTGCTCCCTTCTTGGCGGAGTCCTGCATCAGGATGAGGAGCTGATCCGCCATGAAGTTGAAGTGCTCGGCGAGCTGACCGAGCTCGTCTCTCGTCGTCACCTCCACGCGGGTCTGCAGATCGCCCTGGGCGATCTGAGTGGCCCGGAAGGTGAGATTGCGGATGGGCTTGGAGATTCGCACTCCCTGGAAGATCGCGAGCAGCAGGCCTATGCTGAAGAAGAGCACGCCGATCATGGCGGTGTGCTGCCAGGCCTTGGAGAATGCCCTCTCCTTGTTCTGGCGTATCCGCACGAGCTGCTCTTGCAGCCTCTGGAGGCTGTAGACCGCGAGCAGGGTGCCCAGCACCACGCCCTCCGAAGACAGGGCCTTGCCGACGACCATGACCCGATCTCCGGAGAAGTCACGCACCAGTGAGTTGACGTTCTCAGACGCTCCCTGGGGCGCCGGCGCCGACGGGGAGGGAGGGGCGGGCGCCATGGCCTCTGCCCCTTCCATCTCCGCGGGCACCATTGCATCTGCGGCCCCTTGGGGCGTCATGGCGCCTTGGCGCCGCGGGGAGGAATGCGCCGGGGCCTTGCCGCTGATAGTGGCCATGAAATCGGCGGGGATCAGCTCGTGGGAGAAGGGCTTCAAGGCCTCTGGGTTCTCGTCCCAGACCTTCTGAAACTCGCGGTTGTCCGCGGCTTCACTCGAGGCGACCCGGCGGCCCCGCGAGTCGAGGAGCCAGATGTGGCGCACGAGCACGTCCCTCGCCTTGGCGCGGGTGAGCACGCCGTGAAGGGTGCTGTACTCGTTCACCTTGAGCCCGGGGGTGAGCCCCTCTGCCAGGGTGTCAATCTGCGATGCGCCGTGCTCCCTGGTGCTGCCCTCGAAGATCTCTTGCTGGCGCCGGGCCTGCTCATCGTAGATGTCTTGGATGTTGAGGATGCTGAGGAACCCGAAGAGCCCTACGATCACGAGGATCAGGAAGGTGGTCGTCAGGATCATCTTGAGGCTGATGGATGCTCCTCGTCGCGTCGCCATGTTCCTGGCCTCTCCTTGTACAGCCCGTAATTACTGTTGCCCATCTCTCTAAGTCATCATAGTAGGGCCCGCCGGCGGAGAAATCAACAGAGCAGG
>JAVEWA010000609.1:0-4293 GCA_034004785.1 Polyangia bacterium | reverse complement strand
TCGCGAGGAAGGCGAGCGCTCCCGCGTTCACCGCCAGGGCGGCCATCAGCAGCCCGGCGGGCATGGTTCGGACCTGGGCTCGAGGGGACTTGGTATTCCGTCTCACAGGGGCCTCACTTCCTTGGGCAGTCCATGATTCGACAAGGAGTAGCCCGAGATGCGGCCCTGGCACAAGGGGTTGATGCCCCGCGGACACACCCGGATCAGGCAGACTGCTGGCCAGGCCTGGGCTGATCTCGGACGATGGGGCGCTCCGGTCATCGGAGCGGCGCCGCGGACACTCGATGGGGAAGCCGCTGCCGTGATAGGATTGGGATGTAATGGCCAAGGAGAGACTCCATCCTGCGATCATGGGCGCTTGCCCGAGTTGCGTTGGCGCGCCATCCTCGGGGCTCGTGGCTTCGAGGCTGGCGCGTTGCAGGTCGCTGGCCCTTTGCCTGCTTGTGGCGGCTCTGCCCCTCGGCTGCGGGCCAGGCGGCGGGGGCGGGCCCGAGCCCCTGGCAATGCGGGTGGTGACCTTCAACACCGGCTCTGGCGGAGCGGTGGGGAGCGGCCAGGACGGCGACTTCACCTCGGACCTGAAGGCAGTGGCCGACCAGGTGTACGGAAACGGCCTGGCGTGGAAGCCCGCAGTGGAGGCCGCGCGGCGCTTCTTCGCCGAGGTTCAGCCGGACATCGTGGCCTTCCAGGAGGTCTATTACACCGGAGACTGCTCTGCGGTGGCCGAGCCCGATCGGACAGGGTTCGTGTGCGAGTCCTGGGAGCCTGGGCACCAGACGGTGGCCCAGGTGGTGCTCGGCGAGGGCTATCAGGTGATGTGCCACCTGGGCAAGCCGGACAAGTGCGCCGCGGTGCGCCTGGGCTTCGGTTCGTTCCAGGGCTGTGCCGAGGCCTTCTGCCTCGAGGGCATGGCCGGGGCCAGGGTACCCGGCTGCGGGAGCGGCTCCAGGGTGGGGCGGGGCGTGGTGGAGCTCGTAGCAGGGGGCACCCTCACCCTCGTCAATTTCCACGGCTCCTCCGGGGTGAGCAGCGAGGACGCCGAGTGCAGGCTCGCCCAGGTGAACCAGGTCTTCGTGGACCTCGGCCTGGGAGATGGGGAGCCAGGGGCAAGCGGGGAGCGAAACCTGGTTCTCGGGGACCTGAACGCCGACCCGGTCAGGTGGGCCGCCTTCGACGTGAGCGCGGCCCGCTGGCTGGACTTCGTGGCAAACCCGGACTACCCAGTCGCGGAGCGCCCCTTTGCGTTTATGTCTCCGGCTGGGTCAGAGGCAGAGCCCACCTACGCCGCCCTCTACAACATCGATCACGTGATGAGCGACTCGGCCCGCGGGACCTGCTTCGTGCCGGGCGTGGACGCGGGCCGCCCGCCGGTCATGGACGGGGACATCCACTTCGATCACCACCCCATCGTGTGCGACCTCGAGCTGCTCAGGTGACGGGCCGCCCTCCAGCGGGATTGGAAGGGGGGCGGGAGGGGGCATTGGAGAGAGGCGGGGATGAGCTTCCCACCGCCACTCGGAAAAGTGTGGGGAGCGCCACCGAGGTGAGGATGGCGAGGAGCACCAGGGCGCCGGCGGTTCGCTGGTCCAGGAGGCCGAGGTCCGTGCCAAGGTGGGAGATGACCACCAGCAGCGTGAGGGGAGTCGCCAGGATGAGGCCGATTCCCACGGTCTCGCGCCAGGCGAAGCCGAGGAGGCGCAGGGGGAGGGCAGCCAAGAGCTTCACACCCACCGACGCCACGAACAGGAGCCCGAGGAGCGGGAGCACTCCGATGTGGGTGAGGGAGAGCAGGTCGAACCTGGTGCCGACTGTAATGAAGAAGATGGGAACGAAGAAGCCGAAGCCCACGCTGGAGAGCTTGGCCGTGAGGAGGGCCTTCTCGCGAAACACGAAGGCGAAAAGAGCCCCTGCCAAGAAGGCCCCGAGGATGGATTCCACCCCCATTATGGAGGCCAGGGCCACGAAGACGAGCATCGTGGCGAGGCCGCCACGCACTCCCAGCTCGGTTGGATCGCCGCTGTCGGTGAGGCGGAGGAACCTCTCGGGCCACCACCAGATGAGAGAGCGCAGCACCAGCAGCAGAATGGCGGCCGCGGTGAAGACCGCCACCAGGCGGGCAATGGCGTAGGCCATCTCCACCGAGACGCCCACTTGGTAGTAGAGCCCGGCGATGGTCAGGCCGAGGATGGTGAGGAACTCGCCGATCGAGCCAAGGAGCATGATGATCTGGCCCGTCGGCGTGGCGGTGAGGCGCGCCTCCTTGAGGGTGGCCATCACGATTCCGAGGCTCACGGCGCCGAGGGCGAGGGTCAGGTAGGCGTGGAGGTCGAGGAGCAGGGTGGCTCCAAGGGCCAGCGCGAAGAGCGAGAGCGCGCTCGCCATTGCGATTCCCAGGCCTCGAATGCCGTGCCGCCTGATGCTCGGGAAGTCCAGCTCGAAGCCCACGATGAACATGAGGAGAGCGAAGCCGAACTCCGCGAGGGTGCTCAGGAACTGGCTCGGATGGATGAGGCCCAGGGCATGAGGGCCCACCGCGATGCCAAAGAGGATCTCCCCCACTGCGGAGGGGATGTGCACACGGGAGGCGATGATCGGTATGACGAAGGCCCCGAGGGCCATTACCAGCAGGGATGTGGCCTCGTTGCCGTGCACGTCACTCGGGGAGGATCAGCACCGAGCAGGGGGCCTGGTGGATCAGGTAGAGCCAGACGTTGGGGCGCGCGAAGCTCCCAACTTGGCCTCGTGGATATGGCACGACCATCAAGTCCGAGCCCTTGGAGAAGGCGATCAGCTCGCGAACGGGGTTGCCCGTGAGCACTGTGGTGTGGGGACGCACGTGGTACATGCCCGCAAGCCTCTCGACCACGCGCCGCCGGGCCTCCATTTCTGCCCTGCGCTCGGCACCCTCCACTATGTCGGGCTGCTGCCCAACCGCGATGTGGAGCTCGATCTTCAGGACTCGGGCCACGTCTATGGCGAGCTGGGCTGCGGTGGCGGGGAAGGGCAGGTCCGCAAGGCCGAGGACCACTCGTTGGTATGGGAAGGACTTGCGCGCCACCAGCACGGGCGCGGACACCCTGGAGAGTATCCTCTGCACCTGGGAGCGGGCGAGCCCGAGCTTGTGCCTTAGAAGGAGCGGGGCAGGAGGCAAAACCAGGACGCCTATGTCGTGCTCGGCTCCATCCAGGCAGAGGTTCTTTGTCCCCGTGTCTGCAATGGCGCATTGCTGGAAGGGCACGCCATCGGCCTCACAGCGCTCCAGGAGTGGCTGCCACTGTCGGGTGTCGGTGCCGTCTCCGATGAGCTCCAGCCGATCAGCGCTGGTGCTCTTCAGCAGGTAAAGAACCTCGTCGAAGATACCCTCGAATCCTGGGAGGGATAGCATCCCCAGGTTGGCCCCCCACTGGAGTGGGAACTCGGATTCGCCCGCCCTGATCAGAGTGGCGATGGATGGCAGGATGTCTGGCTCTCCCACGAGGAGGACCTTGTCGCCGGCCTGCAGCTCGGTCTGGCCGTGTGGCACGATGAGGGTCCTATCGCGGTACACCGCGCCCACTAGCCAGCGCCGCGGGTGAAGCTCCGCGAGGGTACGGCCCACGACCGGCGAGCCCGCCAGCACCTCCACCTCCATTATCTCTCCCTGGCCGAGGCCGATGCCCGCCGCCACCCTGTGACCGCCTTGCACCCGGGTGACCAGGATCGACGCGCAGGCGCGGTCCTGGCTCACGAGATCGATCCCCGCCTCGAAGTAACGCGCCTCGTTGATCTCGTCGTAGAGCAGGGCGTAGCCGCGTTCGATGCTCAGCACCTCGCGGGCGAGCCTGAGGAACTCGAGGTTGGCCTCGTCGGATCCGAGGACGGCCACCGCGCCCTGCGCTCCCTCGGGCGCGGCGCGCTTGAGCACCAGGGCCGAGGTGGCGTCGCCCTGATGGATCGTCACCCCCGGGCCGGTCGGATCCACGGATAGCCGCGCGCGGTCCACAGCTGCCCCGTCCTGCTCCAGCCCGCTCACGGCCCACTGGGAGGAGAGCTTGCGGAGCAGGTCCACGCCGGTGTTTCCGAGGCCGGCGACGAGTATTCGAGGTTTCATGTCAGCGGCGCATTCTGCTTCGCGTTCTCGAGAGCTTCGCAGCGGAGCGTAGGAAGGCGCCCCTGCTCTGTCAAGGAGCCGATGACCAACCTGATCGGGCTCTTCCTGGATGCGGCGCTTTCGAGGTCCTCAGAGCGGCCACCGGAGCCCAAGCGGGAGCCGGTTCGGGCGGCGAACGGCATCGAAACGGCTTGGTCTGAGGC
>JAVEWA010000608.1:0-4297 GCA_034004785.1 Polyangia bacterium | reverse complement strand
GCCCAGGGTCCGGCCCCCGTATCCCTCCTGCCAGTAGAGATCCAGGCGACCAGCCAGCCGGCTCCCGAGGTAGTGCACACCCACGCCACCCCCAACGTCTGGCTCCAGGGCCTCCCCCTCTTCGCCGTCCAGACCCTCCTCACCACCGCCGAACAGCCGGACGGTCGCCCTGAGATAGGCCTGCCAGCGCGCGCTGAAGCGGTGCTCGTACCAGAGACGTACCTCCTGGTAGGCCACCGCGTTGAAGATGTTGAACAGGGAGTCGCCGTCGAAATCGGGCTGATCCCTGACGTACTCGGCCCGAAGCTGGGAGGAGCGCCCCAGGCGCAGCGCGAGCCCTGCCTGGGCCTCGTCGAGTCGCCCGAAGAGCAGGTTGTGCCGGATCCCGCCATACAGGGTGACCCGATCCCCGAGGAAGCTGCCGAGAGCGTAGGCGGTGAGCTTCTCCTCCGAGATCGTCACTCGCGGTACGTTCTCGGCGGTGGTGCCGGGATAGATCGAGCCCACATCCCCTGGGGCAAGGAAGTGCCAGGTGCTCCTATAGGCCAAGCGCAGCCTGAGCCAAGGCAAGCCGTGGGTCTCCACGGCTGCCCCCACCATCGGCTGGAAGGCCCCGGGCCTGCTGTCCGAGAGGGAGGTCCCGTCCGCCAGGAAGATGGGAGCGTCGATGGCCCAGTGACCGCTGTTCCTGAGCCCGGCGACCAGCTCCAGGCCGAGGTGAAAAGGCAGCCTCGCCCTGGCTTGCAGGCCGTCGAAACCATAGAAGTCGAGGGGGTCGAGCTGGAAGAGACGCCCCAGCTTGAAGTCCATGAACCCCGCGATGTCCGTGGCCGCGAGATGAGCGTTGAGGAGCTCCAGGGTGGGCCTGCCAGCGCCGCTCACCCAGGTGTCGAGCCCGTGGGCCTCGGAGCTGGGATCCCAACCGCGCGTAAAGGTGCCCATGTCCGCCCTCATCCGCATGGACATCACGATGTGCATCTGCGCCCCCGGCTTGGCTCTCGAGCGTTCCTCCCGCTCCGGGAGCAGATCCGTGATGAAGAGGCGGAGGTAGGTGTCCAGGCGCTGGAGCCCCAGCTTGGCCCCCTCGGCGTCCCGGATCTGGTAGCTCTGGCTGGACACGCTTGCCTGGACGAGGGCCTCGTATGCCCTGGCTCGCAGAGGGAGGGCGAGGGACAGGGCAGACACCGCGAGCAGCGCAAGCGGCCCTCTCACCCGGGGCCCGAAGCCATGGGATCTGCTCGTCGCCCTGAAAGCCATCCAGACTCTTCGCCTTGTGGACAGTTCGGCAGGAGGAGCCTAGAGCCCCGGGTCGAACCTTGTCAAAGCGATTCGCTCCACAAAGCGCAAGGACGCCGGGGCCCAAGGCCAGGCAGGAAGCGGCCCCCCTGCACCGACCTTTCCGTGCAGTCTCTCGACTTGCCCGACATCATGGCTCTTTCATGACAATATCGAGTTTCTTGCCCGCCAGTGGATTCCCAGGGAACCCGAGGCAAGCTCGGGTGTCCAATCATGTCGCGTCCCATGATCTGGGCGCTTGTGACCGCAAGGTGACCCAGTGAACGAAGACCGGATCGGTCAAGGGATCATTGGTGGCAGCTCGGGCCTTGCGGCAGCTCTTTGCATCACTCTGCTCGGTACCCACTGGCCCTACAGCCCACCCAAACCCGATCCCGTGGAAGAGGCCCGGCGTCTCCAGCTCGGCCCCTCCGGTCCTGGCGGCCCCATCTCGGCCCCGTCCGCACCCTCTGGCCCGGACGGCCTCCTGCAAGGCGACCTCTTCGCCATGAGGACCTACGCCAAGGTCGAGCCAGGCGGGATCGGGGCGGCAGGGTTTCAATGGCTGAGCACCCCTGAGCCTGGATCCTGGCGCTCGGGCGCGGGGCGCAAGGAGGGGCATCAGGATTTCCTGGCCTACACCCGATCACAGCTCGGACAGGACGACCCCCGTCGCCAAGCCCTAGTGCTCAGGGCCGTAGGGCCCTGGCCCCAGCACCGCCGGTACCTGATCCCGGACATCACCCGCTTCCTCACGGTCTACTTCCAGCGGCCAGTCCGGTGGGAGGACCCTATCGGCCTCGGCTCCGAGCACCGCCTAAGCCGGGATGGGGCCAGGGCTCACCTGCAGTACCCCACCGGACCCATCTTGCAGCAGCTCAGGAGAGAGCTCCCGCGAGACGCCCTGGCGGTCGTGGGCATCACCGCGGCGGACATCTACCCTGCCTCGAGCTGGCAGTTCGTGTTCGGCCTGGCCGATCTCAGGGAGCGGGTGGCCGTGGTGTCGCACCACCGCCTCCACCCCGAGTTCCAGGGCCTCGATCCCACGCCCGAGCGGAGGGCCCTGGCCTCGGTTCGCTTCCTCCGCGTCCTCGCCCACGAGATCGCCCATACCCTCGGGCTCACCCACTGCGTGACCTTCCAGTGCATCATGAACGGCTGCAACAGCCTCGACGAGCAGGACCAGGCCCCGCTCCATCTCTGCCCGGTGTGCCTGGCCAAGCTAGCCTGGCGGCTCCGCTGGCGGATCGAGGCGCGCTACGGCGGCCTCGCCCACCTTCTCTACAAGCTGAGGCTCCCAGGCGCCTCCCGGTTCTTCCGCAGGCAATTCGCGCGGCTGCAGCCTCTGTCGCCCACGCCCGAGGTGCTCCTCGGACCGAGGCGAGCCACCTACACCCAGCGAGGCAGCCCCCCAGGTTAGACCCTCTGCTCGGCTCGGTCGTTTCAGGCAAGCATTCCCTTGGACGACCGCCCGGGAGGCGGTAAGATCAGGACTTGACCGAGACGAGATCAATGCGTAACCCGCCTCCGACCCATCGCCTGAGCAAGCGGACCAAGCGCCTCGCCATCTCCCTGGCGGCAGCCTGCCTTGGTCTGTTGAGCGTCCAGGGGGGCTGCGGCAAGGACAAAGGTCAGCGCCGCCAGGAGGCGCCCAAGCAGGGAGTGGTGGGCCAGGTCGCCGAGATCCAGGGAGAGGCCACCTGGTCAATTGGTCCCGATGGAAACAAGACGAGCTTGAAGGTGGGTGACGAGGTGAGGGCCGAGTGGACGGTGCACACCTCCCGCGGGGCAACCCTGGCCGTGAAGCTCTCGAACGGCCACCTCTGGACCCTGGGTGAGGAGCAGTCAAAGCTGGTCTCCACTGTTGCTGCCCTCACCCTCCCGCGGGTCCGGGAAGGCGCACTCGCCCAGGTGGCGGATCTGGGAGGCAAGAAGGGCACTGACAGGACCTCTGCCGCGGGCCTCCACCACGAGCGAACCCTGGGGACCAAGGCCAGCCCCACCTCCGCCATGGCGCTCGAGGCCAGCGAAGGTGAAAGGCCCAGAACCGGCGAGGCCAGCCCTCCCAGGGAGGAAGATCAGAAGCCAGAAGAGTCCGACAAGACAAGGACCGACAGGGGGCGGAGCACGAAGAACGTGGACCTGCCCGCCGGACGCGGCCCCACGAGAGGTGCCCAAACGCGTCCGCCCACGACGAGGCACGGCGGGAGGACCGGGCTAGGCCTGAAGGGACTGTTGGGCGAGGGAGACAAGCCTAAAACCGGGGGCGCTCTCGGCGGCCCCGGCGGCGGCGGCTTCGGCAGCGGTCCCTCAGCGCCCAGGCAAAAACCAGCTCTGGACAGCGACACGCCGAAGGCGCCCGCGCCGAAGGCGCCCGCGCCGAAGGCGCCCGCGCCAAAGGCGCCCGCGCCGAAGGCGCCCGCGCCGCCCCCACCGCCGCCTCCCAAGCCGGAAACCGCGGCCGCGAGGCCATCCCCTTCCAAGGGCGAGGAGGACAGGCTCAGCCCCGAGAGCCAGCCCAAGGACATCCGCAAGGCAGAGAAGGGGCAAACCCTCGCCAACCGCCCGGCACTGAAAGACCTAGAGGCAGCGCTCGCCTCGATCAGGCCCCGGGTCACCCAGGTCCTCGTGCGGGAGAGGCTGACCGGGACCCTGCTCGTGAAGCTGACGGTGGACGGCCCCTCGGGCCGGGTGACAGGGGTCAACGTCGGCACCCGTCCCTCCACCGACCCGGTCTGCAAGGCAGTGCTCCGCGCCGTAGCCAATGTCGCCATGCCCAAGGCCCGCCAGCCCTACACCGCTCCGCTCCAGGTCAAGCTGCCCTGACCAGGCCGAGCAGCCCCTCCGCCATGTCGCTCATCCTGGTCGCCTCGCTCCTTTCCGCGCAGGCCGCTTCGCCCGCTCCAGAAACTGCGAGGCCAGCGTCCGAACGTCACGCCGCCAGGCGCCCCGCCGCCAGGCGCCCCGCCGCCAGGCGCCCCGCCGCCAGGCGCCCCGCCGCCGGGCGCCCCGCCGCCAGGCG
>JAVEWA010000607.1:2731-4304 GCA_034004785.1 Polyangia bacterium | reverse complement strand
GAGCACTGCGCATCCGGCCAGGCCCAGCGCCAGGAGCAGCCAGACCTTCCAGCCCACCCGCTCATCGGCGCCCAGGAACAGGGGGGCCATGGCCGCCACCAGCATCGGCTGAAACCGCGAGATCATGGTGAGGTCGGCCACGGCGAGACCCTTGATCGCGATGAAATAGAGCGTCATGCCCCCGAAGCCGAGTACGCTCCTCAGAAGAAGCACTGGGACATTGTGCGGAACGATGCCAACTTTCAGCGCGAGGACGAAGGCGATGGGCACCGCCATGAGGCCGCGCCAGATGATAATCTCGAAACCCGATAGCTCCTCCCTGAGCATCTTCACGAGGAGGAACATGATGGTGAAGGCGAGCGCGGCGCCCATCATGTAGAGCGGTCCGAGGCGAGGTCTGCGCATTGGTCGTGCTTGGTGAGAGAGTTGAAGCGCCCGGGCTCAGTTCTGAGCCTCTGGCACCGAGAGGGCGAAGGAGCCAATCTCGGCGTCGAAGGAGTCACCATCGTCAGTGACCATCCGGAAGGAGCCGCGCATGGAGCCGTGTGGAGTGGAGAGGGGACAGCTGCTCTGGTACTCGAAGGAGTCTCCGGGCTCGAGCCTGGGCTGGGCGCCCACCACCCCCGGCCCTCTCACGTGCTGCGCGTTGCCGAAGGCGTCCGTGATGATCCAGTGTCTCGCCTGGAGCTTCACCGGCCCCGAGCCCAGGTTCCGAATCCTTACCTCGTAGGTGAAGAAGAACTCCTGCTTGGCAGGCTCGCTCCGCTCCGGAACGTACCGGCTGCTGGCCTGAACCTGTACGCCCTTCGTCGTGGTGTCGCTCATGGTCCATAGCTATGAACAATCTCCCCGGGGAGCGCAAGAGGCATCGGAGGCCAAGCCCAGTCTTCGATGAGCTACAGTGGAGCCACCGACGGGTTTTCGAAGGTGGCCGAAGCAAAGTCATAACGAAGCCTGGATGTTGCCGGGAAGTCCTCAGTGACCCGCACAGGTCGAATGCGCGCCATCGAGGGAGCTGCGCGGATCGGTCGATTGGACCGCCCTCCCCTCCCCCGCCCACCACAGCCCTCTCAGCCCTGTCAGTCGCGAGTGTCCCCGAGCAGAGCTCGCCCGACTGTCCACGCCGAGCCCCTCCAGGGTTTTCAGGCCGTCCAGCCACCTGAGGCCAAGCTCTGTCGGTCCCTGCCCCAGCAGGAGTAGCCTGAGCTCTTGCAGCCTCGCAACATCTGGGATCCCCAGGTCGGTCACGGCGGTATCCCTCAGATCCAGGGCCCGGAGCCCGCTCATCTCGCCCAGGTGCGCCATTCCCGGATCGCCAAGAGCGGTGAGCGAGAGGTCCAGCTCCCTCAAGCTCCCAAGCCCGGTCAGACCCTCCAGGTCCTCGTCGCGCAAGCAGGTAGAGGAGAGTCTCAGCGTCCTCAGATCAGCGAGGGACGAGAGCGCCCCGCCCAGGACTGAAGAAGGGCGGATTGGGATGAAGGAGAGGTCCAACCAGCGCAGACTCCCAAGGCGGCAAAGCAGGGCCGCCAAGGACCTATCCCAGGAAGAATCGCCAGAGACGACCTGGGCGCTC
>JAVEWA010000607.1:0-2631 GCA_034004785.1 Polyangia bacterium | reverse complement strand
GCCCAGGACTGAAGAAGGGCGGATTGGGATGAAGGAGAGGTCCAACCAGCGCAGACTCCCAAGGCGGCAAAGCAGGGCCGCCAAGGACCTATCCCAGGAAGAATCGCCAGAGACGACCTGGGCGCTCGTCGCGCTCGTCGCGTCCGTCATGCTCGTCGCGTCCGTCATGCTCGTCGCGTCTGTCGTGTTTGACGTGCTCATGGTGCTCGTCGCGCCCGATGATCGCGCGCCCGCCAGGTCGAGGACTCGCAGGGACGACAACCCGCCGAGGTGCCGTTCCCAACCCGGCGGCAGACCCGCGCCGCGAAGCGAGAGAAACCAGAGTCGCCTCAGCTTCTCCAGCTCGCGCAGATCGGATGAGTCCAGGAAGGCGTCCTTGATGCTCAGGGATCGCAGCGTTCCAGCCAGGCGGGCGAGCCCCGTCAGGCCGCAGGGGCGGTCCGTTGGACAGACGAGAGCCAACTTGATCTCGGGGTGTACGGACAATGCTCGGGCCACCTCGCAGTCGAACCCGGCGGCGTCCATCACCAGCCAAGGGAGGCTTCCATGGGGCAAGGCGGAGAGCATCCCGCGGATCTCCCGAGGGGCAAGCCCCTGCCACAGGTGCGCGACTAGCTCTCCATCCAGGAGAAGCCGCCTCCCCGCGACGCGCCAGGCTGACCTCCTGCGGCCGCTCCACGGAACGAGCAGCAGGGCATCCTCGGTTCCCAGGAACAGGCCGCGCCAGCGCTCGACCCACTGGCCCTGCTCGTGCCCATCGGGAGACGTGAGCACCACGAGGGAGCCTTCGTCCCCAACTCTGGCGCGGTCGGGGGCGTCCCCTGGCCGCAGGGCCCTCGACGCCCCGAGACCATTGCATGCCGTCAGACCGATGGCGAGGCCAAGAAGCAGCGCCCCGGCATCACCCGATGCTCGCCAGGCCAGCATTGACGCCTCCTCGGAGCATTTGCATCCTCGGAGCATTTGCAGTGCAGGGAGCGTGCCCAAGGATGTCGAGAAGCCGTTCTGTGGAGAGCAGCGAGCTTTCTTCAGTACGCAGTGCGATGCAGGGCGGGTTACCGCCGGGATCCGGCCGGGCAGCGTCCGGAATCCGGCCACGTCCGCACGGCTCGCGACGAAGAGCTATGACCTACGAGAGGCTCAGGCCTGATTGGAAACGATTTGGAACGGCAGAAGGGAGATGAACGCTCCGCCGAGGAGCGTGCCTGTCCAGGTAGCGATTTGGGGTGTGCTCAGAGGACCGTCGGGGGGGTCAAGGTGCTGGGACGCTGGGGCTCGCGTTGAAGCGCGCGACGCTGCGCGAGATCCTCGACGGCCGCTCGGAGAGCCACGAAGACCAGCTCGGCGCAGTAGCGCTTGCTGGCGGGCAGGCCGCCGAGCGCCCGCTCCAGGGCCTCGGGCGGCACCGAGACGGCGTCCTCGATGAGCATCCCCTGCAGAAGGACCGTCAGCATGGAGCCGCATGCCATCAGCGCGGGGTTTCCCACCGCCCGGAAGCGGATGCCCTCCAGACGTTCCGGCGCGCCGCTCACCTGGATGCAGATCTCGATGAAATCCTCGACGTTGCGGCTCGTCGTGCAGCCGCGGCCATCGGGCTTCTCCATCCGCCCGACGTTCTGAGGGTTCATGAAGTGCTGGACAGCAGTAGCGCTGTAGGTCTCGAACTCGCCCGAGTCCCTGTGGAAGATCTGATGGTTCCTCACCGCTCGCCTCCTCTACATCCCCGTGGGTCCGCCTCATGCCTCATGCCTCATGCGGAGCCGAACCTGGTCGCAGGGCTGCCATCAAGTATAGCCAAACCAGCCCCGGCCGCCAGCTCAAAAAACCGAGTTTCTCAAAATATATCAGACTGTTTGGCGTACCAGCACAGCGGAAAATTACACCGACCAGGCTGCCGGCGCGTTGGCTCAAGTCCACAGGTTTTCCAGATTATCGAAAGGGTCGGCAGCGCCTACGAAGGTCCACCCACGTCGCCCCTCGGGCGGCGCATTCGCAACAGGAAAACAAGGAGGATGATGACAAGTGGGAACAGGGGGCCTCCTTGGGCAGCCCTGCACGAGCAACCTTGACCCGTCAGGCCTGGATTCGAGCTGCTGGCATCGCCGGTTGGATGGCCGCCGTCGTGGACCACCGCGGCATCTGGCGCTGGAGTCGCTGCGTCGGACCGAGAACCTACCTGCGAAAGTATACCTCCTTTCGGGGCTGGCATCTCGAGGGAAAGGTTGCTACCTTCGGCCCCGAAAAGGTAGAGCACATCCATCAAGGAGGCCTCATGCGACTCATCCTTCTCGGCCCGCCCGGAGCGGGCAAAGGCACCCAGGCTCAGTTCATCTGCCGGAGCTTCGACATCCCCCAGATCTCCACGGGCGACATGCTCAGGGCTGCCGTCAAGGCCGGCTCCGAGCTGGGCATCCTGGCCAAGAAAGCCATGGACGCCGGCGCCCTCGTTACCGATGAGATCATCATCGGCCTCGTCAAGGAGCGCATCCAAGCCGCGGACAGCAAGCAGGGGATCCTTTTCGACGGCATCCCACGCACCCTGCCCCAGTCCGAGGCGGTGCGTGACGCTGGGATAGCCCTCGACGCCGAGGTGTAGAAGCAGGTGCCCGACGACGACATCGAGAAGAGAAT
>JAVEWA010000606.1:0-4304 GCA_034004785.1 Polyangia bacterium | reverse complement strand
GGGCGACAGCGTGGCCAGATCCGAGCCGCAGTCGCAGGTCTCCCCGACGGCGAAGTCGGCGATCCCGTTTCCGCAGGTCTCGTTCGACTGGCAGTCTATGGAGCAGCCGTCGCCGAGGTAGGTGTTACCGTCGTCGCACACCTCACCTGGATCCAGCCGGCCGTTGCCGCAGTACTCCAGCAGGCACGAGCCTCCGCAGCGGGAGCCGTTGGGGCCCACCCCGGTCTCGCACTCCTCGCCAAAGGCCCCGTCCACCACTCCGTCCCCGCAGGAAGGCTCCCTGCAGTCCGTGCGGCAGGCGTTCGGCACCTCGTCGCTGTTGCCCCAGCCGCTGTCGCAGGCCTCGCTGGAGTCGAGCGTGAAGTCGCCGCAGTAGGCCTGCATGCAGCTCGTACGGCAGGCGTCCGGCTCGAAGTCGCTGTTGGCCGCGCCCTCGTCGCACTCCTCCCCGGGATCGATCCGCCCGTTGCCGCAAACCGAGAAGTTGAGGTTCGAGTTGTTATCGTTGCCTTTGCCGTCGTCGTCTCCGCAGCCAAGAAGCAGGCACAACAGCACCGCGAAAACGACCATGGAAGCTTGATTATGCTTGCATTCTATCATCCGTCGACTCCAGCGATATATCTATTGCCGTGCAGCATTCTATATCGAGTCCTATTCCGACGTTAGGACTGAATGCTCCACGAAAGGCAGGGGCTGGCGCCTGCCTCGGGGTGGCGCCTGCCTCGGGGCCGGCGCCTGCCTCGCGGTGGCGCCTGCCTCGGGGCCGGCGATGGCCTTGCGGTCGAGGCTATTGGAGCTCGTAGGCTCCCATGTCCACCCAGGGAGGGCCCAGGCCCACATTGGGTCCGGGACCGTCAATCCTGGGTTGGCCTTCGATGTCCAGGGGAGGCGCAGAAGCGCCGTCGCCAGCGTCGATGCAGGGCGAGGCTGGGGACAGCCGGAGGTCGCGGACGGCATAGGCGCCCCCGAGCGGGACTGCCTCCTCCAGGTCGCCGTAGACGCGGATCTCGGTCTCGGTGTTGTCAGCGATGTAGAACCATCTCGCGTCAGGGGCGCACTCCGCGAAACGGCCAGCGAGGGCTCCGGGCTGAAAGGACGCGCTGGCGTCCTCGAGCACTGTCTGGAAGGTAGTGGGGTCGAAATAGACGCTCGACCAGTAGCCGGCGAGCCACGAGTCGATGAACAGAGGGTCCAGGTCCAGGTTGCCAGTGCCAGCGTAGCCGCCCTGAAGATCAGAGTATGTGACCGTGGCCGTGGAGGAGTTGATGCTGAGGCCAGTGTTTGCCCAGAAGATGGAGTTGGTCGCTGCAGCGCTCGAGGCCGAGATCCCGTGCCCCGAGTTGCCGACCACAGTGCAGCTTACGAGGCTTGTGCTGCTGCTGCTGTTGTAAACACCTGGCCCGAAGTTTCCCGCGATGATGCAGCTCGTGAAGACCGGGCTGGCCCCGAGGTAGCTGTACACTCCACCTCCGAACTCGGACTGCTTCTTGTTGCCCGTGATGATGCATCCCACGTAGTGGTTGCTGGATTGGGACTCGAGCACACCCGAGCTGCTGTTGTCAGAGAACAAGGTGTTCTCGATTGTAAGATTCGAGGAGTATCTATTCGACATCCCAGCGCTGGTGTTTCCAGTGAAGATGCAGTTGGAGACCCGCCCAACGCCATGACTCGTATTCAGGCCCGAACCTTGGTTGGAGACGAAGTAGCTCTCCGAGAGATCTAGTGTCGTCCTGCCGATGGAAATGCCGGCGCCTCCATAGTAGCTGCTCGCGGAGTTCTGATAGAAGCTGCAACGGGAGACCGTGAGGGTTGCGGTCTGGTTGAAAGAGTCAACGCTGGCGATCCCACCACCGGAATCGGCCAGGTTTCGAGTGAACAGGCTGGATGTGACGGTCGATGAGGACTCATCGATCAGCATACCTGCGCCGCTGGAGGCGTAGTTCTCCGAGAAGCTGCAGCCGACAACCGATGTCTCGCCGCGCTGGTTGCTGAGTCCGCCGCCGCGTTCAGCCTCATTGTCGAAGAAAGCAGAGCTCTCGACAGTCAGCACAGAGTCTTCGGAGTTCAGCCCTCCCCCGCGGTTCGCGGAGTTGTCCTCGAAACGGCAGCCCTCGAAAACCACTCCCGAGCTCGAGAGGACATGGGCGCCGCCTCCGTTGGAGTCAGCGAGATTCTCCAGGAAACGGCAGTGCTTGAAGGAGACGTCCACCACTGCGTAGGCGAGTAGCCCGCCGCCCAGGTCATCCATCATCGGCGCAAGGCCGCTCGCGGCGCCGCCGGTCACCGTGAAACCGTCGAGGACAGCGTCCGAGATGCCCATTGCGGTCAGAACGTGGAACACCCGCAGGGCGTCGTCGAGCTCAGCTCGACCGTCTATGACGGTCTCGTTCATCGTAGCGTCGCGAGCCTCACGAACGCTCTCATGACCGGTGAAGCCCCCGAAGACTGAAACCCTGGAGCGCATGGTGAGCGTGTCGCGTTCGGAGCCGACAAAGACGTGGTAGGTGCCCCTTTTCACCCAGACCTCGCAGGGCTCGGCAGTCGAGTTGGCCGCGTCTATGCCTTCCTGGATGGTTCGGAAGGCCGTTGGCCAGGAACGGCCATCGGAAACCAGGGTGGCGTCCTGGCTCACGAAGACCACGCAGCCCTGACAGTCGGGTCCGTATGCGTGGCCTGAACAGACGCACTGGCTCGGAGAGCCGCTACAGTACCAGCGCGGCTCCACGCCGCAGTCCGATGCGCAGCCGTCTGCGGGGTCCTGGTTTCCATCGTCGCACTGCTCGGTGCCTCCGACGTGACCGTCTCCACAGGTAGTGAGGGTGCAGCCGGAGAGGCAGCGCGACGGGCTGATGCCGTTCTGGTCTGCCTCGTCGCAGCCTTCTCCGAGGTGGGGGTTCAGGACTCCGTCTCCACAGAAGGAGCGGCAGTCCGAGGAGCACGTAAGATCGTCGATCCTGTTGCCATCGTCGCACCGCTCTCCCAGGTCGAGGACCCCGTCTCCGCACCTCGGTCTTTGGCAGTCCGTGCGGCAGGCGTTGGGAGCTTCGTCGGAGTTGAGCACGCCCTGGTCGCAGTCCTCACCAGAATCCAGCACGCCGTTGCCGCAGAGGGTTTCGTCCTGTCCACAATCCCCGCGGCAGCCGTCTCCGCTCTCCTGATTGCCGTCGTCGCATACCTCGTCACCGCCGACGTAGCCATCCCCGCAGAAATTCGTGGTGCAGTCATCCTTGCAAGAGCTTGGAGAGATCCCGTTCCTCGGCCCATCATCGCAGGTCTCGCCCGAGTCCTGGATCCAATCACCGCAGTGGGGCAGGAGGCAGTTCGAGCGGCAGGCGCCAGGAACGGAGTCGCTGTTGAGGGCCCCATCGTCGCACTGCTCCCCTGGATCGAGCGCTCCATCGCCGCAATATCCCCAAGGCTGGGCATCGGGGGAGTTGTTCTCGTTGCCATCGCCTGGAGAGTTGCCGCATCCAAGAACGAGGAACGCTAGGGCAACGAGAAAAGCTTGCTGCTTGGTCACGGGGATCATTGGTACTCGTAGGCGCCCATGTCCGTCCAGGGTGGGCCGTTTCCCACGTTGTCACCAGGTCCATCCACTCTGGGCAGGCCGAGGTAGTCCAGGGGCGGAGCGAGCTCGCCATCCCCCGCGTCAATACAGGGTGAGGTCTCCGACAGGCGAAGGTCCCGAACGGAGCATTCGTCTCCAGGTGCTACATAGGGCTCGGCGTCGCCAAGGACCCAGATGGTGGAGGCGGAGTTGTCCTCGATGAGGAACCATCGCCAGGTTCCGTCGCATACCAGGAGCTGCCCGGCGAGCTCTCCAGGGACCCAGGTTTGGCTCTCGTCCATGAGGGCCGTGGAGAGGGCGGCCGGGTCGTAAGTCACGCTCGAGCACTCAAGCCAGTGGGGAGAAGAGACGAACTCTGGGTCCGAGGAGGGCAGGTTCGCCCAGCCTGAATACCACCCAGGCACCAGGGAGTAGCTGACCTCGGTCTGGACGTAGCCGTATCTTCCTATGTTTGGGGTGCTGTTTCCGTAGAGTATGGAGCTCACGATGCTCGGGGCAGCTTCGAAGTCCCAGCTATATACGCCTCCTCCTCCTTGCAGAGCCAGGTTCCCAGAGAACGTAGAACCAGCTATCAGCGGCGCACCGTCGCTGTTGCAGATTCCGCCACCATTGCGCGCTGCCCTGTTTCCCGCGAAGACGCAGCTCGCAACCTGCGGTGAGGCCTGGTCTGGCCGCTGAGTGCGATTGTACATGGCGCCCCCATCGTTCTGCTGGGCCTCGTTACCGATGAAGAGGG
>JAVEWA010000605.1:0-4317 GCA_034004785.1 Polyangia bacterium | reverse complement strand
CCCGCTCCACCAGCCGCTCCCCCGCACGCTCCACCAGCCGCTCCCCCGCCCGCTCCCCCGCCCGCTCCACCAGCCGCTCCCCCGCCCGCTCCACCAGCCGCTCCCCCGCCCGCTCCACCAGCCGCTCCCCCGCCCGCCCCTGGGCCCGGCCTCGCGGCCGCCGCAGGGCCGGAGTGGCCAGGGAGCTGCACAGTGGACGCCTGCCTGTCCGGAGCGCGCCCGCTTGCCTGGCCCGTGGGCCAGCCGCCAACCTGGGCGCCCAGCATGGCGGGGCCCGGCATCATGCCAGTCACGATGGGCATGCCTCCCGAGGCGAGGCGCTGCGCCGCCAGCTCGTCCCGTACGCGCTCGAGGCCACTGAGCACCTGCAGGGCGTCGGGCCGACGCTCCTCCTCCCGCTCGAGCATCTGCTCGAGGAGCCAACCCAGGCTGGTCCCCTCCAGGAAGGCCGGGAGCCGGGCCCGATCCTTGAGGGCCCGCTGCATGATCTCGAAGAGCTGGCCCTGGCCATGGGGCGGCGCCCCGGTGACCAGCTCGAAGAGGGTGGCGCCAAGAGCGTACACGTCCGCAAGCGGCGTGTGGGGCTTTGCCATGAGGCTCTCGGGCGCCATGTAGGGCGGAGTGCCTATGACGTAGCCCACGCTGGTGAGGCTCGTGTCAACGGCCCTGCGGGCGATGCCGAAGTCCACCAGCTTCACCGCGGGCCGGCCGTCCGCCCCTTCGAAGCGGATGATGTTGGCCGGCTTGATGTCCCGATGCACGATGCCGCTCGAGTGGAGCTGCACGAGCGCCGACGCGATGGGCGTGACGAGCCCCACGGCCTCGGCCGGGCTCACCGCCCTGTCCGGCAGGCCGTCCAGGTAGTCCTCGAGGTTCTGGCCCTCCACGTAGGACATCACCAGGTAGCAGCGCCCCCCTCCAGCCTCGGCGGAGATGAAGTCGTGCACCTCCACGATGGCAGGGTGGGCCGCGGCGGACAGGGCCTCGGCCTCCCGCCGGAACCGCTCGATGAGATCCGGGTCGGCGTTGGTCACGACCTTCACCGCCACCGGCCGGGCGAGGTTCTTCTGCCGCGCCAGGTACACCGAGCCCATGCCCCCCGAGGCCAGGGGCCGCTCGATGGTGTAGCGGCCATCCACCGTGGTGCCCACAAGGGGGTCTTGGGCCTGGGGTGCTTCGCTCATTCGGCCTTTTCTCGCTACTGGCTCGCCGCCGCTCGGTCTCGACTCGCCGCCGCTCGGTCTCGGCTCGTCACCGCTCGGTCTCGGCTCGTCACCGCTCGGTCTCGGCTCGTCACGACGACCGTGACGACCTTACGGGTCGTGCTGATGACAGCCCCCCTCTTCTAGCACGCCTCAGGCCGAGATGGCGCCGAAGTGGACCTCGGGAGCCTCGAGCCAGTCCCTCAGGGTGCGGGACATGGCCGCCGCCTGGACCCCGTCGAGGAACCTGTGGTCGAAGGTGGCGTAGATCTTCATGGTGCGCCTTGCACAGATGACGCCGTCCCTGACCTTGGGGACCTCCCTGACGGCTCCCAGCGCCAGAAACAGGGGCACCCGCGAGTAGGGGATGAGGGGCACGTAGGCCTCGTCGAGCCCGAGAGAGCCGATGTTGGTGATCATCACCGCACCGAAGGGGTCCTTGGGCATGCCCGCCCAGGAGAGGTCCAGGTTGAGGTCGTAGGAGAGGAAGGCCACGAGCTTCAAGAAGTCGTTCAGCACCATGTGGGGCAAGTACTTGAAGATCCCCCGCGTCCGCTCGAGGGAAGGGTCCCTGCGCTCCCTCACCCGCCGCGCCTTGTCCTCGACCTCCTCCAGGATCTCGCCGAGGCTCTTCTGGTGCGGGTTCCGGATGGTGAGGCCGGAGAGGTCGGCCTTGCCCGAGGCCTCGTCCTGCATGGCCACCTGCATGAAGACCACCACCTCGTCCCGCAGGAAGATCCTGTTCCACCTGAGGAGGGCGTTGGCGTCGGGGTGATCGTACAGGACCTGCCCCATGGCCTTGGCCACCAGGTGGGTCACTGTCAGCCGCTTGCCCGTGGCCTCTCGGTAGGCCTTCAGGTAGGCGAGGGCTGCCTCCATGTCCACCTCGAGGCTGCCGTACACCGAAGGGTCCCCCACGCTCGTCCAGGACCCGATGGCGATCTTGCGAAAGAGGGAGAATCTCTTGAGAGGCCTACCCGACACGTTCGGCATTGAGCCACCCCACTCGGACCGCTGACCGTGCACCGCCTGACTGAACGAGTATCGGCCGAATGCCCAGACAGTACAATGCTCCTGTTTTCCCCGTCGCGACGGGTGTGCGACTGGTGAGCGACCCGAGTCCCCCTGCCAAACTGCCACGCAGCAGGGGAGAACGGCATTCCCTCCCCCAATCTGGCAGTGGAGACGAGCAGCCAACTCGCATCTTTGCAGAATTCAGCCCTCAAATCGCCAACTTGCGGATCGAAAGACGTATTTGGGGCTACCAAAGCAACCTCCGCGCCCTCATCCGACTGCCATTTAGCTGGGGAGGACGCCAAACTCCCCACCAATGTGGCAGTCATAGGCCAGTCGAGCGGCAGTCGCAGGGCAGTCATAGGCCAGTCGAGCGGCAGTCGCAGGGCAGTCGCGGGGCAGTCGCAGGGCAGTCGCGGGGCAGTCGCGGGGCAGTCGCAGGGCAGTCGCGGGGCGGTCGAGCGGAAGTCGCAGGGCAGTCACTTGTTAGGGGGCACTTTGACGGGCAGCGCTGCCTGAGTCGAAGGAGATCGAGCCTCAGGAGCTTGATTGCCAGCGGCGGAGCCCGAGATCAGGGCCATCCACCCGAGCTGCATGCGGATGGCCGACGCAAGAGCCGGATCCGCCGAGCCCCGGGCCAAGCGAAACCAGGTCCGCTCGGGGACCCCGAGCAGCGAGGCCTTGACCTTGGACGGGATGTCCTGGCCCGACTGGCCCGTCTGCCCCGACTGCCCCGATTCGAGCAGGACCGCCACGGTCCGTCTGGCGGCAAAGGCCTCCCGGCCCCCGCCAAACAGGGAAGGTAGGGCAGATGCGCGCAAGGCAGCCTCGACGAGCCATTCCGAGGGGCCGTCCACGGGAACGAGACCATGCCAGCCCGTCCAGTCGAGGACGTCCGAGCGGCGGAGCCTGGGCAGATGTTGGCTCACGTCAGTGATGATATGGGCTCCCATGGGCCTCATCCCGAGCAGCTCTGGAAGGCTCGATGCCTCGAAATAGGCTTCCCATTCCAGGCCATGGCGCCTGCCCTGCATCAGCACGTACTCGAGGGTGGAGCGCAAGTGCCAAACCGATGAGACTGGGCGATGTCGTGACCTGTCGAACGAGCTCGCGAGCGGCAATTTATGGCCTAGAGCCAAGGCGATGCGACGGGCCACCCTGCCCGACTCGGCGCGCGCCGTGGCGAGGAGCAGATGCAGATGCGTGTCCACGCAGGCGAAACCCAGCAGAGGCAACTGCCGGCATTGCCAATACACTACACGGGCAACGGCGCGTCTGGCCTCGGGGGTGGGTGCGAATACTTGATCGCGCTCGAGGCGCATCGTCACATGCCAGGCGATGGGCTCCATGTCTCGCGTCCTCCTTGCCTGTCGGACATGCCCCTGTTCTCGGCGCGTTGACCTTGTTGTTGCGCAAATGTTTTCAATCCACCGGGGGGGATAGGTCGCCCAGACCGCAGCCATGAGCCCGGCTCGGGGGGGGGTGACCGACGCTGCCTGGGCTTTGTGATATACCTCCGTGACTGCTGCCAAAGGCGATCAGCCCATGAGTTATACGAACAAGAAGAAAGCGAACAGCAAGAAGGCCTCTAACATGGCGAAGGGAAAGCCGGCAGCAGCGACGAAGGGAAAGCCGGCAGCAGCGACGAAGGGAAAGCCGCGCGGAGAGGCGGGACGCGGAGCAAAGGCGATGCCAGCGACGCCGGCGAAAGGCAAGGCGCCCGCGGCGGCGGCGAAGGGAAAGCCGCGCGAGGAGGCAGCGAAACGTAAGCCGGCAGCAGCAGCGAAGGGCAAGGCGCCCGCACCGAAGGGGCGCGGTGCGAAGGCGAAGCCCGCGGCGGCGGTGAAGGGCAAGGCGCCCGCGGCGGCGGCGAAGGGAAAGCCGCGCGAGGAGGCAGCGAAACGTAAGCCGGCAGCAGCGGCGAAGGGCAAGGCGCCCGCACCGAAGGGGCGCGGTGCGAAGGCGAAGCCCGCGGCGGTGGTGAAGGGCAAGGCGCCCGCGGCGGCGGCGAAGGGCAAGGCGCCCGCACCGAAGGGGCGCGGAGCGAAGGTAAAACCCGCGACGGCAGCGAAGGGAAAGCCGCGCGAGGAGGCAGCGAAGG
>JAVEWA010000035.1:0-20843 GCA_034004785.1 Polyangia bacterium | reverse complement strand
ACCCCGAGGAGTGCACTCCAGAGGCGGCGGTGGCATGCGGGCGCCTGGCTGACGGCGGCATCCCACTCGGATCGCAGACCGTGCTCCTCGCGGGAGTCAACGATCAGGTCGAGGTGATGAAGGACCTAGTGCATGGCCTTCAGCGCATGCGGGTTCGTCCCTACTACCTCTATCAGTGCGATCCCATCTCTGGCTCGGCGCACTTTCGTACGCCGGTGGAGAAGGGGCTCGAGATCCTCGAGGGGCTCCGCGGCCACACCAGCGGATACGCGGTGCCCACCTATGTCATCGACGCTCCGGGGGGCGGCGGCAAGATCCCCCTGTCGCCCGACTACGTCAGGGGCCGGGAGGGCTCCGACGTGGTGCTTCGCAACTACGCGGGCCGGACCTACAGGTACCCGGATCCCGTCGCGGCGCCCTGAGCCCGCGAGGTGAGCTCCCAAACGATCCCCGACAAGGAGGAAGAAGCGCCATGCGCCTAGGACTCACCTATGATCTCAGGTCGGCCTACCTCGCGGAGGGATATGGCGAGGTGGAGACCGCGGAGTTCGACCGGGACGAGACCATCGACGCCCTCGAGACGGGCCTGTCGGCGCTCGGCCACCAGGTGGACCGGGTTGGTCACGCCAGGCAGCTCGCCGCCAGGCTCGTCGCCGGCGATCGCTGGGACCTGGTGTTCAACATCGCCGAGGGGCTGCGAGGCATCGGCCGCGAGGCGGTGGTGCCCGCTCTGCTGGACCTCTACGAGATCCCGTACACCTTCTCCGACCCGCTGGTGATGGCCCTGACGCTGCACAAGGGGATGACCAAGCGGGTGATCCGGGACGCGGGGCTTTCGACCCCGGCCTTCGCGGTGGTGGAGTCGGCCAGGCAGGTGGATGAGGTGGACTTCCCCGGGCCTTGGTTCGTCAAGCCGGTCGCGGAGGGCACCGGCAAGGGGGTGACTCCCTCCTCTGTGGTGCGCTCTCGCGAGGAGCTCGGCCCCCGCTGCGAGGCCATGGTCGCCGAGTTCCATCAGCCGGCCCTCGTGGAGACCTTCTTGCCCGGCCGGGAGGTGACCGTGGCCGTGCTGGGCACCGGGCCCAAGGCCAGGGCGCTCGGCACCATGGAGGTCATCCTTTTGCCGGAGGCGGAGGCGGAGGTATACTCCTACGTCAACAAGGAGCGCTGTGAGGAGCTCGTCAAGTACAGGCTCATCAGGCCCGAGGAGGACCCCATGGTGGCGGCGGCCGAGGAGCTCGCCGTTTCCTGCTGGCGCGTGCTCGGGTGCAGGGACGGCGGCCGGGTGGATCTGCGGTGCGGTGAGGACGGCCTGCCCCAGTTCCTGGAGGTGAACCCCCTGGCGGGCATCCACCCCGAGCACTCCGATCTGCCCATAATCTGCAATCACCTCGGGGTGCCCTACCTCGAGCTGCTCCGCAGCATCGTGGACTCCGCCGCGGAGCGAGTGGGCAAGGACGGCGCTCGCCGATGAAGATCCTCATCCTGCACCAGGCTGTGCCCGAGGGAGCGCCCCCGGACGAACGCGACGTGCTCGCGCAGGCCGAGGCGGTGGCCGAGGGCCTCAGGAGCCTTGGTCACGAGGCCTTACCTTGGCCCTGCACCATGGACCTAGCCAGACTCCGTTCGGAGCTCGAGGCCGAGGCGCCGGACTGCGCCTGGAACATCGTCGAGAGCCTGGGTGGACATGGGCGGCTGATCGCGCATGTCCCGGCCCTCCTTGACGCCCTCGGGATCCCCTACACCGGGGCGCCGGCCGAGGCCATGTTCCTCACCTCCAACAAGATCCTCGGGAAGGCCTGGCTCCAGGCCTGCGGTCTGCCGGTACCCCCGACCGTGGCTACCTGGCCAGTCAGGTTGCCCGAGGTGCCCTCCGAGGCCGCGCTGCCGCCATCCACGATGTACGTGGTGAAGTCCGTGTGGGAGCACGCCTCCATCGGCCTCGATGAGGAGACCCTGGTGAAGGGCGCCTCGCCCGGCCCGGAGGCTCTCGCGGCGCGGGCGGCGGCGCTCGGCGGGGCCTGCTTCGCGGAGCCCTTCGTGGAGGGGCGTGAGTTCAACCTGTCGCTCCTCGCCGGCGGAGCGGACTCCCCCGAGGTGCTTCCCCCCGCGGAGATCGACTTCGGGGCGTTCCCCGAGGGCAAGCCACATCTGGTGGGCTACCGGGCCAAGTGGGACGACGGATCCTTCGAGTACCACCACACCCCACGCCGCTTCGACTTCCCGGCAGGGGACGAGCGCCTGCTCTCCCTGCTCGGCAAGCTCGCGCGCCGGGCTTGGCGGCACCTCGGGCTGCGCGGCTACGCCCGGGTGGACTTCCGCGTGGACAGCGCCGAGCGCCCATGGATCCTGGAGGTCAACGCCAACCCCTGCATCTCGCCCGACGCCGGGTTCGTGGCCGCGGCCGAGCGGTGCGGGCTCACTTTTGCCCAGGTAGTGGAGCGGATCCTTGCGGACACTCCCTTGCGGCGCTGATGGTCTTCTTCTTCGTCTCTTGGGGCTGCCGGTGAGATAGAACCGAGCACTCATGTTCCGCATCAGACGAATCCACGACGACCTCCTGCCCACGAACAGGGTCGTCCTGCGTCAGGTGCAGGAGCTCCTCGGGGAGCGGTTCTCGGGCATTCCAGCGGTCGAGATCGAGAGCCTCGGAGAGCGGCTGAGGAATCCCTTCCTGCAGCGCTTCCGCACCGTGATTCTGGCGGTGGAGGGCCCTGGGCACAGGGTCAAGGCCTGCGCGGTGATCTCGCACGAGCCCGAGATCCGCTTCTGCTTCCTCGACTACCTCGCCACCAGGGCGAAGCGCGCCGGGGATGGTCTGGGCGGCGCCCTGTACGAGCGGATCCGTTCAGAGGCCAAGGTCCTGGGGGCGCGAGGCCTCTTCTTCGAGTGCCTGCCCGATTCTGTCGAGGCCAGCCCGGACCCGGCGATGCGCAGGGAGAACGCCTCGAGGCTTCGGTTCTACGAGCGGTTCGGGGCCCGGCCCATCATGGGTACGCTATACGAGCTTCCTGTGAAGCCCGAGAATAGCTGCATGCCGCACCTCGTGTACGACGGCCTGGACGGCGGGCATGAGCCATCCCGAGGCTACGTACGAAGGGTGGTGCGCGCCATCTTGGAGCGGAAGTACCAGCACCTCTGCCCCCCTGAATACGTGGAGCGCGTGGTGGAGTCCATCCGGGATCAGCCGGTGAAGCTCCGCCCACCCCGCTATCTCCCTTCCACGTACAGGCCGCCCGAGGTGATGCAGCGGGCAGAGGAGCCGGTGGCCCTCCTCGTCACTGATCGTCACGAGCTCCATCACGTGAGAGAGCGCGGCTACGTGGAGGCCCCGGTGCGTCTGGGCGCCATCCTGGGGGCCATCGAGCCGTCGGGCCTTTTCGAGCGCGTCGTCCCCTCAGCCGCGCCCCACAGGGCCATCTTGGATGTCCATGATGCGGGTATGGTTCGCTACCTGAACGAGGCCACCCGGATCCTGGATCCCGAGCAGCTCCTCTATCCCTATGTGTTTCCCATCCGCAACCCGGCCAGACCCCCAAGAGACGCCTCCGTGCGGGCGGGCTACTACTGTATCGACACCTTCACGCCCATCTCCCGCCCCGCCCTCGCCGCGGCCCGGCGAGGGGTGGACTGCGCCCATGCGGGAGCCCTGGAGCTGCTCCGGGGAAGGCGGCTTGCCTACGCCCTGGTGCGCCCCCCAGGACACCACGCCGAGCATTCGGTCTTCGGTGGGTTTTGCTACTTCAACAACGCCGCCATCGCGGCCCACCAGCTCTCCCGCCACGGCCGGGTGGCCATCCTGGATCTCGACTATCACCACGGCAACGGGCAGCAGGAGATCTTCTGGCGCCGATCCGACGTCTTCACCATCTCAATCCACGGCAACCCTCGCTTCGCCTACCCCTACTTCACCGGCTTCGACGACGAGCGGGGCGAGGGCCCGGGGGCGGGCTTCAACCTGAATCTCCCGCTGCCGGAGCGGCAGAACGGACAGGACGTGCTGAGGGCTCTCGGAAAGGCCGCTGGGCGCATCCGTGACTTCGAGCCCATGTTCCTGGTGCTGTGCCTGGGGCTAGACACGGCAAAGGGAGATCCAACCGGTACATGGTCCCTCCGTGCGCGGGACTTCTCCGCGCTTGGGCAGGCGGCGGGCGCTCTCGGCCTGCCCACCCTGGTGGTGCAGGAGGGGGGCTACAAGACCCGGACCCTCGGCCAGAACGTGCGCGCCTTCTTCGAGGGGCTGTTAGCTGGACAGCGTAAGGCCGGTCCCCGCCTTGGAGGGCATGGAGCGGCGGTCAGGATCATGGAGCAGCCCGCACGGGCGCCGACACAGCTCGACAGAGAGCCGGCGCCGCCGGGGGATGGCCAAGGCTCTGAAGCTGGACCGGAGGCGGTAAAGGCGATGTCCTCGATGACAGGAACGCTGACCTATCGGACCGAGCCTGGCCGAGGAGACGCCGAGCGGGTGAGCGCGCTCGTCGCCGCGACCGGGATGTTCCACGACTACGAGGTGCCCGTCGCGGCCGAGCTCGTGGATGAGCGGATCGCCAAGGGCGAGGCGAGCGGGTATCACTTCCTCTTCGTCGAGGAGGGGGGCGAGCTTCGAGGCTACGCCTGCTTCGGCCCTGTGGCCTGCACTGCCTCGAGCTTCGATCTCTTCTGGATCGCGGTACACCCGACAATGCAGGGCCACGGCCTCGGCAGGCGCCTCATCGAGGGGGTGGAAGGGCGGGCGCGGGAGATGGGCGGGACGCGGATCTACATCGAGACCTCGCACCGGGAGCAGTACTTGCCCACGCGAGGCTTCTACCAGCGCTGCGGCTACGACCTCGTCTCGGTGCTGGAGGACTTCTACGCCCCAGGGGACGCCAAGGCCACCTACTGCAAGGTGCTCTCGTGAGCATCGACAATGCCCGCTGCCCGGCTTTTGGACCTGGAGGCCCTCACGAGGTCTCGGCCCAACTGTGCGACAGCCTCCTCGGGGAGGCCCTCTCGCGGGGAGGGGACTGGGCGGACCTCTTCTTCGAGCACAGCCGCTCGGGCTCCTTCTCCATGGAGGATGGGAGGGTGCGCTCTGTGGGCCGAGGGGTCGGCCTCGGAGTGGGGATCCGGGTGGTGCAGGGAGAATCTACCGGTTTCGCCTACTCGCAGGACCTGGACGAGGCGGCCATGCGCGCGGCTGCCCGCACCGCGGCGAGCATCGCCAAGGCGGGAGGGGCCACGCGCTCATCGCCGGTCGAGGAGGCCAGGCGGCCCGATAGATACCCTGTGGAGACTCCCACGCTCTTTGCCGAGGACGAGCTCAGGCTCGGGCTCCTGGGTAGGGCCGACGCCGCGGCCAGGGCCGCTGATCCCGCCGTGGCCAAGGTCCAGGTGTCCCTCGTCGAGGGTCTCAGGCAGATCCTGGTGGCTACGAGCGACGGGATCCTCTCGAGGGACGAGCAGCCCCTCTTCCGCTTCCACGTCTCCTTGGTGGCGGAGCGCGGGACGAAGCGGCAGACGGGCTCTGCCGGTGGAGGGGGACGCATGGGCCTCGAGTTCTTCGAGGCCCGGACCCCGGAGGCCGTGGGAGCGGAGGCCGCCAGGGTGGCCCTCGCCATGATGGACGCCCGGGAGGCCCCGGCGGGCGAGCTGCCCGTGGTGCTTGCGCCCGGGGACTCGGGCATCCTGCTCCACGAGGCGGAGGGCCACGGCCTGGAGGCCGACTTCAACCGCAAGGGCACCTCCAACTACAGCGGCCGGGTGGGGCAGCGGGTGGCCTCCTCCCTCTGCACCGTCGTGGACGACGGCGCCGTGCCGCATGCCCGGGGGACCCTGAACATCGATGACGAGGGGACAGTGGGCCAGCGGACCCTGCTCATCGAGAAGGGGATCCTCGTGGGCTACCTGCACGACCGGCTCTCGGCGCGGCAGATGGGCCTTGGCAGGACGGGCAATGGCAGGCGTGAGGACTTCACGGTCACTCCCTACCCACGCATGACGAACACCTATCTGGTGGGAGGGGACCATGACCCGGAGGAGATCCTGCGGTCGGTGAAGCGGGGGATCTTCGCGAGACGCTTCTCCGGCGGGCAGGTGAACATTTCGAATGGGGACTTCGTCTTCTCCCTGACCGAGGCCTACCTCATCGAGGAGGGCCGCCTGACCGCGCCCCTGAGGGGCGTGAACCTCATCGGCAATGGCCCGGAGGTGCTCACAAGGGTGAGCCTCCTCGGAAGCGACTTCCTGGCGGCCGACGGCGTCTGGACCTGCGGCAAGGAGGGCCAGAGCGTGCCCGTCGGCGTGGGCACGCCCACCGTCAAGATCGACGCCATCACCGTGGGAGGGACCGAGGCATGACCGCCGCGGACAATGGGCTGCTTTCCGTGGCCTCCATCGTGCTGGATCGCGCCATGGCCTCTGGCGCGGACTCGGCCGAGGTCCTCGTAAGGACGGGGCGGGAGCTGTCGGCCAAGGTGCGCCTCGGCGTCCCCGAGCTCCTCGAGCAGGCGTCCCACCGGGCCCTCGGCCTCCGGGTGCTCAGGGGAGGCCGCCAGGCCATCTGCCACACCTCGGACTTCTCCGAGCCCGCCCTCGTGGCCTTTGCCGAGGAGACCGCCCGCCTCGCCCGCCTGGCGGAGCCGGATCCGGACGCCGGCCCTCCCGACCCCGGGATCCTCGCCACCGCGTGGCCCGACCTGGGCCTCTTCGACGAGGCGGTTGCTGCCCTCGGGCCGGAGCAAGCCATGGAGATGGCCTTCGGGGCCGAAGGGGCCGCCAGGGACTACGACCCCCGCATCACCAACAGCGAGGGGGCTACCTGCTCGGTCTCGGCCGGGCAGAGGGCTCTCGTGACCTCGGGCGGCTTTGCCGGGGCCTTCTCCGGGACCTCGGTCTCCCTGGAGGTAGAGGCCGTGGCGGACGACGAGGGGGGCAAGAAGCGGAACGGCTCCTGGTGGGACAGCCGCCGCAGGCTGGGGGCGCTCGCCTCGCCCGAGGCGATTGGCAAGGAGGCCGCCAGACGCACCCTCGCGCAGCTCGGCGCTAAAAAGATCCCTAGCTGCAAGGTGCCAGTGGTTTTCTCTCCTGAGGCCGGGGCCCAGGTGCTGCGCTCCCTCTTTGGCCTGGTGAGCGGTGACGCTGCCTTCAGGCGTGCCACCTTCTTCCTGGAGCAGGAGGGGCGGATCGTGGCCTCGCCGCTCTGCACGGTCCTCGACGATCCCCTCATCGAGGGCGCGCCCGGCTCGCGGCCATTCGACGGCGAGGGCCTCCCCTCGCGGAGAAACCTCCTGGTGGACCGCGGCACCTTCACCGGGTTCCTCTGCGACACCTACGCGGGCCGCAGGCTCGGCAGGCCATCCACCGCGAGCGCGGGCCGGGGAGTGGGCAGCGCCCCGGCGGTCTCCCCCTCGAACTTCTTCCTCGCGAGGGGAGACACGCCCCCGGAGGCGCTCCTTCGGGACACCCCGGAGGGCCTCTACGTGGAGCAGCTCATGGGCTTCGGCTGGAACCCAGTCACCGGGGACTTCTCCAAGGGGGCAGAGGGGTTCTGGATCGAGGGGGGCGAGCGGGCCTTCCCCGTCTCGGAGGTGACGATCTCCGCCAGGTTCGAAGACCTCCTCATGGGCATCGACGCAGTAGGCGACGACCTGGATCACAAGAGCGCCATCGCGAGCCCCACCTTCCGCGTCTCGCGAATGACCGTGGCGGGGAGCTAGAGTCTTCTTGGCGGACAGGGATCCTGCCTGTCTTCCTTGGCACGGGGCTCCTGCTGACAGGCATCATGGCAGCCTGCTCTGCCAAAAAGGCTCCCACGGCCACGAGTCCGATCTCAGGCGGGCGAGGGACAGCGGGCAAGAAAGGGGGCGGAGCAGCGCGACGTCGCCTCTATGGTAACGCCCAGAATGGGCCGGAGAGTGCGCCCCCAAGGGCGCCGTACACGGCCGCGTCGTCGAGATCCTCGCTGAAGTACCACCAGAAGTAGCCTCCCACGAACCGTGGGTGCGTGACGTGCATGTTGGCGTACTGGGCGTCCGGGAGGTCCATGCCTCGATAGTATCGTTCCACGAGAGCGAGCTTGGTGGAGGAGTTCTCGGTGCCGCACTCGCCGAAGCCGAGTCGCGCCGCGGGGAAGGCCACGCCGAGCTGGTCGAACACGCTCGGCCAATCTGGTTGAATCCCCGCGCAATCCTCCTCGTAGTAGCTCACGAGCACGTAGTCGAGCTGCGGCGCGATCTCGTCGGCGCCAATGGAGCCAGGCGTGGCGAGCTGGGTCTCCACCCAGCGCTCCATGGCGTGGCCGGCCTCTGCCCAGCAGTTGTCGGCCGAGGCCACGCCCCCGTTGTACGGGCCGTTGTAGTAGAGGGTGAGAGCGAGCCTGATGGGTTTCTCGCCGGGGAGGAGGCTCCGGCCGGGACAGAGCGAGGCAAAGCCCGGAGCGTCGGCCTTGAGCACGGCCGTGGCCGCCGCCAGCTTCTCGATTACCCCGTCGCCCAGCCATTCGCCGTTCACCTCGTTGCCCACTTCCCAGAGATCCACCTGATCGCCCAGGGCCTCCCGGTATTCGCAGGCCCGCTCCCGGTAGCCGTCCAGGGTGAGGGTGGGCACGTAGAGCGAGTCGAGCAGCTCGCCCATGACTCGGGCGTGCGGGGTGAGGTTTGACACCAGGTCCACGTATTCGGACGCGGCCACCCCCTCGTCGAAAACCACCCGCGCGGTGGGCAGACGGCCCCCAGCGCCAATGAGCCCCCCCAGCTTGTCGGTGAGCAGGCTGCTCGGCGAGGAGGCGACCCAGGGGTCGGTCACGGTCACCCCGAAGACGCGCTCGGGCCCTGCGTCCGTGGAGGCGTCGCTCGAGGGTTCGGCGTCGCTCGAGGGTTCGGCGTCGGCCCTGGGGCCCGAGTCAGTTTGGGCATCGCGTGGGACGGCGGAGTCGGGGTGCGCGGCGGCATCGCCTTCGAGCCCGGCATCCTTCGTGGGTCCCTCACCCGGATCGCCGCAGGCGGGCGCCGTGATGAGGGCGGCGCAGGTCACGAGGAGCGCGAACCGCTGGAAAAAGACGAGCCTTCCCGGAAGAGACACAGGAGGGAACGTGGATGGTTGGAACATCCTGCCGAGTGTCGCGGACCGGAAAGCGACCTGTCAAGGAGAGTGACAGGAGGGGGGTGACAGGTAATCCCAGGGCGATCGAGTTCTAGCGGGCCTCCATCAGGAACCTGAGAGCTGGCTTGGGTCACCACGGCGGACAGCTGGCGCTGCGCTAGGGAAGCCGATAGTTCACGTCGCAGACCCGGTCGGACAGCGCATCGGCCGCACGTTCTACCGGAGCCGGAGCTGGAACCGGAACTGGGCCCCACCCAACTGCGGTCAAGTTGGCCGCCTCGGACGCGTAGCGATCCAGGGATCTCACCTGGGACTTTTTCGCTGTGCTATTCTGATGGAGCGGGGCTTGAAATGCGGATCGCGCGGGGCCAGAAATGCCAGCTCTCTCTTTCTTGAAACTCTCGTTCCTGAAGCTCTCGTGCCTGAGAAGCTGGCCGGCGTTCGTGCTCGGGCTGGGTTTGCTGAGCTGCACTAGCGAGCATCTGTGCCCGGATTCCGTGCCGGGCTGGCAGGAGCGTGAGCTCACCCTGGAAGAGATGCAGGCCATCATGGCCCCCTACACCGGTGTCCGCGCCCGCAAGGTCGAGGCGCAGGGCGGCTGGTGTGAGCCTACGCCCGTGGGCGTGGACTCCCGAAACGGCAGGCTTCTGTATATCCGCATGCACTGCGACGACGTTTGCCCCGACTACACCCAGTTCCTCTTGACCTATGGCCCAGACATCCCCGCAGGAGCGCCCTGTGAGGACGACGGGTACTGCACCCTCTACCATGGAGCCACCATTGCGCCGATCTACTGCATGCCCTACGCTCAGGGCTACAGTCAGTGCGGCTCGGCATCCTTCTGCAACTGGAACGGCGTCTGCGAGCCCGGGAACATGGAGACTCCGCTCGTCTGCCCGGCCGAGTGCCCCTGTGGGTCGGTGGGCTCGGGACCTCCCACCGACTGGCTTGCCGCGGGGTTCGAGCTGCCCCTCCGTCCCGAGGATGCGAGCGATCTCGCCCACGGGCACCCCAACCCGCTCGCGAACACCGTGTCACGCTATCTCACCGCCTGGCAGGAGCTGATGGGAGCTCAGGATCAGATCGAAAAGGAGCTGATGGACGCCGTCCGGGCGGGCCAGCTCTCGTGGCTCCTCCGGTGGGAGGCGGAGCCCTTGACCACGGACGATTACATCGCGCTGCGTTTCCAGTGTGGACCGCCGCAGGTCCGGGAGCCGTCCCTGGACGGAACCGACACCCTCGTATTCGCGCACCCCTTCGAGGAGGGGGCGGTGCTCTGCGGGCGAGGGTGGTATCAGTACGATGGTGAGACCGGCAGCTACGGTTGGACAAACCTTGCGTCCCTCACGCTGCCGCTGCCGGGGCTCTGGCGGTCTGCCTTGCCTCTCGCGGAGGTGAAGGTGAACGTGTCGCTCGATGTCTCGGGGCTCGTGAGTGCCAGGATCACGGGCGCCATGCCTCTCTCAGCACTGGAGAGCCATCTCCTGCCCACCCTGGCCGCCGACCTGAACAGGCGGATCGCGGCCGGAGGCGCCGAGGCGGCGCGGATCGCGGCGGCCCTGGACGGCGCCTGCGATCCAATCGTCTGCCCCGAGGTGATCCCTGGCCAGGGCGAGTGCACATCCAGCTCACCGCCCGAGATCTCGGTCACCGAGATCCGCTGCAACCCCATCTTCATGGAGGCCTTCACGCCCGACTACGACCTCGTCCGTGACGGCGTTCCAGACGGCCTGTGGTTCGGGTTTAGGGTGGCCCCCATGGTGCCCGTCCGCCTGGTGGAGCCCTAGGAAGCGCGCTGGCACGCCTCGGGGCTCTTCCAAAAACCACAGAAAGAAAGGGAGCTGGGTCGATGGTGGTCCCGGCACTCGCCTCGTCTGTCCTTCGTTCTTTAGCTACTCTTATCCCATCGCCCTCTGTTCCCCTCTGTTTCGGAACGTCCTGTTCCCATGGTTGTGTAGGCGAGCACTCGGGAGCCGAAGGTAACAATCGCTTCACAGTCGTGATAAAATTGTCCTGGGTGTTGGAGTAGCTCGCGGAAGACGCAGAGCATCCTCTACGAAGATTACGAGGATTCCGCGGGCCCTTAATGGAGGTTGGCTTATGGACTATGTTAGCCTTACTAGGCGCGTCGCGCGCAGTGGCCTGGCTTGTCTCCTCCTCTCGCTTGTCAGTAGCGCATCCGGGTGTCTGGGCTCCCTGGGAGAGCTCGGAGAGAGGACCTTCTATTACGGCTGCGTGGACGCGAGCGATCCATACTGTGATCACGACTCTTGTGTCTCGCTCGGGCTCTCGTGGTGCGGCGCACTCGAATCACACAGACAGGGGATCCCCGCTGCCATAGCTCGTGGGGCGAGTTTCTCGGTGACTGCCCCCAGATTCCAGGGATATAGCGACCAGGTCGTCTCTGCTTCACCGGCCATGGTGTCTGGTGTGACGGGTAGCTTCACGGCGCACCAGATCGGCCGGGTGGCGTTGCTCGTAAAGAGATCTGGCTGGGTCTTGGACTTCATCTACCTGCAGATCGAGGCGCCAACGAGCATCCGGCTAACCCGCGTGGACAGCCTCGGACAAACAGGCACTCAACCCCTGCGCCTCGCCGTGGGCGAGGAGGCCTGGATCCGGGCCGTGCCTTTCTCAATCCGCGGCAGCTCCCTTTCCGGCGCGCTGTCCTGCGGCTGGTATGTGGACTCTTCGGGCGGGGGGGGAGTCGCCATCACCTCGAACGCACAGGACAACCTGATCAGGATTGTGGGAACGAACGTTGGGACAGCCAGGCTGAGCGTCGCTCTCGGGGAGATCACTTCATGGATGGACGTGATCGTGGGCGAGCCCTGCATGGGCGAGTGCTGCGTGGAAACCGGCTGTGACGCGAGCGACCCTGCGCGGCAGTGCTGCCCGGACGGCTTCGGGCAGGTCCTCGAGTGCGTTGGAGGAGTGGGCGGTCCGACTGGGTCCTGCGCTCTTCCCTGCCAGAGCGGGGAGGACTGCTACTGGTCCACTGAGTGCGGCGCGGAGTACTGGGGGATCTGTGCCTGGGTCCCCTGCGGGGCCCCGGAGGCTGGAGCGCCGGGGGTACTGGAAGGTACCTGTCAGGTGGGAGGGGCGCCTGGGATCTGCGTCGGCCTTACAAGGGACGACCCCCAGAAGACCCTCGGTCGCTGCGTCGAGGCGGGGCTCCTGCAAGCCGGCGAGGAATGCCTAGTGGCGGACGAATCTTTTGTGTTGCCGCGCTGGGTGTCTTGGTGCGATCAGGGCCTCTGTCTCGGCGCCCCCGGGTCCACGATTGGCCGGTGCGTCGGCCTCTGCGACTGGGAGAACCACTATGACGTGGCCTTCGGGAGCGTGGACGCCTCGATGATCCTCCTGCCTTGCCCTCCGAGCACCAACTGCGCATCCAGCGCGCACATCGCTTCGGAGAACGGGCTTTGGCAACCCGGCCTCTCCCTCTGCGTCCCTACCTGGGAGACCGATCCGGTCAAAGGAGCCACGGTCTGCTCTCTTGTTACTGGCGGTCTGCTCATCTCCCCCTCCCAATCCTGCGTTGTCGCCATGGGTGAGGCCGAGGCAGAATGCCTACCCGCTGGCGGAGGCTCCTCGTACAGTCCCGAGGCGCTAGGCACCCTACTCGGCGCCTGCGCCCTTCCCACCTGGGCGCCGAACCTCGAGGTTTGGGACGACTGCGGAGACGCAACCGCCCTCTGTCCTCCGAGGACACGCTGCGAGGGAGAGGGCGCGCTCCTCGGCGGAGTTACGAGTTCTAGGCGGTGCCTGCCCTATTGCGACGTAGAGGCGCCCGAGACCGGGGACGCCTCTTGCCTGGGCGTAGTCCAGGAGCGCAACCCCGCTGCCCAGGTGCATGGGAGCCTCTCGTGCATCTCCCTCTCGCTGGCATACGACGACCCGCTACATGGTCTGTGGGGCGCCTACGACGTGGCTCCAACGAGGCTCGGCCTCTGCCAGGTGCAGCCATGAGCGCGGTGTGCCGAGCGAGGCCGGCGCTGCTGCTGCTCGGGCTCCTCTCGATCGCTCTCGGCCCGGCCTGCCACGAGTTTGACCACCTTCAGCTCTGCCTCGTGAGTGGGAGTTCCCTCTCGCTCGGTCTAGATTCCATCACCATCGATCGTGGTGAGGTGCTGGCCTTTCGAGCGGTGCCCGTGGACGACGACGACAAGATACGAAAGGACTATTCGATCTCACTATGGGCCGAGGACCAGACCGTTCTCGGTGTGGACAGGCTGGACATCGTCCGTTTGGACTGCCCTGGCCCAGAGGACAACCGCTGGTACTTCGTGATCTACGGCGTCGAGCGGGGCGAGACCACGCTCCACTTCCAGGTGGACGGAGGCGTGGCTCACAGCACTCCGGTGACGGTCAGGTAGCCGCGAGGAGGGCCCAGGTGTCTCCGTGGGACAGCAAGCGGCGATTGGACAGCGCTCCAGGGGCCTTCTCCGGCCCGACCAACAGCATGATCGAACAGTTCGACGGCACGGCCGGCCCCGAGGTTGGAGGCTGCGATGAGGTGCATATCCGAGCCAACCACCTTCGCGGTCTGGGCCGTGGTTTCACAGATGTGGTGTCGTTGCCACAGGGCGTCGGCTTCAACGCCAGCGCTCCCAGGGCGGAGCCTCCGTACATTACCGGGTGAATCCCGAGGGGAGTGTCTCTCGACGCAACTGGTATGGAAATTGCTCATGGCCCATGGTGAACGTCGGACGGGCTGATCATCCAGGTGTAGGGTTGAGCAGATGCCCCTCACGCGGGGAGACACGACATGCCGAGCTCGAGACCGAGAATCGCCGTGATGGTGATGGGTTGTTCCCGAAGGATGGCGCTCCTGGCGGTCATGCTTCTTGGCGGCGTTCCGCCCGGGGCGAGCTGTTGGTGGTTCGACGACGACGGAAGTGGAGACGAATACTATTCCCCATGCGGCAACGGCAGGCTGGAGCCGGAGTACCACGAGCAATGTGATGACGGGGCGCACAACTCCTCCGAGGAGCCCGACGCCTGCCGGCACGACTGCACGCTCCCTCGCTGTGGTGACTGGACCCGCGACTCCGACGAGGAGTGCGACAACCGCGACTTCGGTGGCGAGACCTGCGTGGACTTCGGCTGGAGTGGCGGCCTGTTCGGTTGCGATGATTCCTGTCGGGCGACCTTCTCGGACTGTGCCCTCTGTGGGGATGGCCGTGCCGACGGCTACCCATTTGGACAGTATTACGAGGCCTGTGACGGGCCCGACCTCCGAGGGCTCGACTGTGCTGCTCTCGGGCGCGGCGAAGGCACGCTGCGTTGCAGCGTCACCTGTCGGCTGGACGTCTCCGGCTGCGACGATCCGGAGCCGGATTGCGGGAACGGCGTGCTCGAGGTCGGCGAGGCGTGCGACGATGGTTCCCCCCTCGGCCCGGTGGGAGCGGAGGCACACTCGGGAGACGGCTGCGACCCTGGATGCAACCGTGAGGAGGCCGAGTGGGAGATCGTCCCATGGGATCCATACAACCAGTCGGGCTACATCGAGCGGATAGTCTTTGCCGACGCATGGAATGCGGTGGTGGGCTACTCGGCCCTGGGCAGCTCCGGGCGCTCCAGCACGATGATATTTCGCGATGGCCAATGGACGGAGATTGAATATGCAGGCGGCAAGTTCACCAGCGGAGGTACGGTGATGGCCTGGGACGCGCATCGGGAGCGGGTCGTTCTTTACGGCGGGTATCGGGACTTCGATGATGCCTTCTACACGCAGCCGACAGACGAGACATGGGAGTTCGACGGCGAGAACTGGACACTACGGGACGATCTGGGGGTGCGACCGCCGGCCCGCATGGAAGCGGCGATGGTCTACGACTCCGCCCGGAAGCAGATGGTGCTCTTCGGCGGTCGGTTGGACTACGATTACGGCCCGATCCTCGGAAATGACACCTGGGCCTACGATGGTACCGCCTGGTGGCCGGTGCCGTCCGACACCGCCCCTTCGGCGCGCCAGCACCACGCGATGGCGTACGACGCCCGACGGGACCGGGTCGTGCTCTTCGGTGGCGATACGGAGACCAGCGGTCGTCTGGACGAGACCTGGGAGTTCGCCGGGGACAGTTGGCTGAGCCCAGCGCCTCCCCGTAATCCCCCGGGAAGATCCGGCGCCTACATGACCTTCCACGCCGGCCGAGGTCGGGTGCTCCTGTGGGGTGGAGAGACCCATGACCCCGGTCGCTGGGGGAGACCGGGGGACCTCTGGGAATGGGACGGTATGGAGTGGTGGCCCGTCCCTACGGAGACGGCGCCGCAGCTCGAGCGCGGCGGTGCGCTCGTGTACGACTCCAATCAACGCATCGCGCTGCTCGTGGGCCTTTGGTCCACTCGGAACGATGTGGTCGGCGAGCTGCCCTGGACCTACCACGAGATCGCCATCTTGCGCTGGCGATGATCCGCGGGCGCCAGAGCGCGACGCGGAAGGCAGGGCGCAAAGTGGAATGGACATGATGGGAGAATGAGCCCTGCTGTCACCTGAGCGGCTTGAGCAGGGACCTCAGCAGGGCGCTCAGGGCCACCACCAGCAAGGTGAGGGGGGGCCCACCCCGAGATCGCGTCCATGACTGTGCCACTCCCAACTGCGGAGGTCGCTCCTGCGGCGACAACCTGCGCTTCGTCGGAGGACCGGGCCAGCAGGAACGCGAGCTCACCCTGGCCGAGATGCAGGCCATCATGGCCCCCTACACCGATGCGCGCGCCCGCAAGGTCGAGGCGCAGGGCGGCTGGTGTGAGCCGACGCCCGTGGGCGTGGACTCCCGAAACGGCAGGCCTCTATACATCCGAATGCACTGCGACGACCTGTGCCCCGACTACTCCCAGTTCCTCATGACCTACGGCCCAGACATCCCCGCAGGAGCGCCCTGTGAGGCCGACGGGCACTGCACCCTCTACAGTGGCGCCTCCATTTCGCCGATCTACTGCATGCCTTACGCGCAGGGCTACAGCCAGTGCGGCTCGGCATCCTTGCGCTGAGCTTCCAGTGTGTGCCGCCGCAGGTCCAGGAGCCGTCCCTGGACGGAACCGACACCCTCGTATTCGCGCACCCCTTCGAGGAAGGGTCGGTGCTCTGCGGACGAGGGTGGTATCAGCACGATGGTGAGACCGGCAGCCACGGTCGGAGCGACCTTGCGGGCGCGGGCATCGGTGTCGGGTCACAACTAGATAGGATGGAGCATCCTTTGGCGTTTTTTCCCGCCAAGGGGTGCGCTGTGGCCGGGCAGGGGCCCGGTGTCGGGCCACAACTCGATAGGATGAAGCATCCTTTGGCGTTATTTCCCGCCAAGGGGTGCGCTGTCGCCGGGCAGGGTGCCGGTATCGGGCCACAACTCGATAGGATGAAGCATCCTTTGGCGCTATGTCCCGGCGAGGGGTGCGCTGTGGCCGGGCAGGGTGCCGGTGTCGGGTCACAACTAAATAGGATGAAGCATCCTTTTGAGATATGTCCCGGCAATGGGAGAGCTGTCGCCGCGTATGGGCCCGGTGTCGGGCCACAACTCGATAGGATGAAGCATCCTTTGGCGTTATGTCCCGCGCTATCGCCGCGGGCGGGCTGGGCAGGATCAACGATGGGGTTTTGGGTTTGACGAATTTGTGTCCCCCAATCCAGCGTACCCGGAAGCCCCCCACCTATCCAACTTCCACTCCTTACGTCTCGAGGATGACGAAGAGCTTCGTCCCAGGCGCTTCGGGCGCGGCCCTTCGCTGGAACCCTCGGGAACTCCTAGGGCCCGACTCGAGGTGCGGGCCCCTTCTAGGATCTGCACCCCTGAGAAGGGGCATCTTGACCGAAAGGGTCCTTGGAGAGACGATCGATTCCAGGGTCAAGGACCTCCCGGTCGGCGCACGCGCAAGTGATCCTGCCAGGCTTTCGGACGGGGCTGCCTGGAGCACGGTGGTGCGCGAGCTGGGAGATGCCTGAAGGAAGTGAAAAAATGAGCCGCTCTCTCTATCGCCGTCGCCCAGGTCGCTTTTGTGTCTTGGTGCGCTGCTGTCTTGGAGCGATGCTCCTGGGCGCCATTTTGAGCATGCCAGTGTTCGAGGGCTCCTTCGTCCCGGGATCGGCCCATGCCCAGGCCCCCATCGGCGGCAAGATCTACTGCGATCACTGCCGGGACTTCACCACCCCGTTCATGCCTGGCCAAGGGGTGCCGTCGGTGTGTGCCCGATGCGGCAGATCCTTGTCTGGGTCAGGTGGCTCGGGCGGCTCGTCGGGCGGCTCGTCGGGCGGCTCGTCGGGCGGTGGGGCGAGGGTCAACACCCTCGACCGCACCATCGATCGCATATCCGAGCTGAGCCGGGAAATCAGCGCGCTGAACAAGGTGAGAGACAAGCAGCGCGGCGAGCTCAAGCCCCTCGTGGAGAAGATGGCAGAGCTGCGGCGAGAGTGCGCCGCCTACGACAAGAAGGCGCGCCAGGCGCGCAGGCGCGCCAGGCGTTCGGCGGCCATCCTCGAGAACGCGACCCGTGAGCTGATGCGCTGGCAGGGGGAGCACGCGCGCCGGGAGAAGGATCTGGAGGACTCATTCGAGGCCATACGAAGGCTCCGATCGGGCCTGCCAGCCCATCTCTTGCCGCGGCTCGAGCCACAAGAGACCAGGATCGACTTCTCGGCCCTCGGCGAGCCTCCGGCAGAGGTCCGCCTGTCCGAGAAGGACCTCGACGCCCGGATAGATCCGCGCGCCCACATAACGCGGTACGCCTACGAGGCCGCGAAGAGGGACCTGTCCCGGCTGATGGAGCGAAAGAAGCACCTCGAGGAGAGGCTCGCCGCCCTTGACGCGGACGGGGGTGGGCGGGCTGCCCGCCTCTCGGAGCTGGACCGGGCGCGCGCCGAGGCCAGCTTCGGCGCTCTCTCGGACGCCCTCGGAGTGATCGACGCCGGCCCAGCGGTGCTCACCGCAGTGGCGGGGAAGGGCAGCCGCCGTGCGATGGACCTGGCCCAGCGCTGGGTGAAGGCGAACCAGGCGGCGGTGCTGGCGGTAGCAGCTTTCGAGACGGGCTCAGCCGACTCGCGCCAGGCCGCCTTAAGGAAGCTCGCCGAGGCCAACGTGGAGCTCCTGAGGCTGAAGACCTCGCTGCGCGGCCTGGGTCTTCCGGAGGCAGAGTCGAGGCGCCTCGACATGGCCACCAACACTGTTGGCGCCCTCGTCAAGGTCGCGAACTTTGCCCTCGACCCATCGCGAAAGACCGGGCTCGAATACGCCAAGGTCGGGGCAGAGATCGCCGGGATCTACTTCAAGCCCGTCGCAGTGGGCATGGCCGGCCTGAGCTTGGCTGCCCGGGCGGGCAAGTGGGCGGCCCTGAAGGAGACCGCGGACGCCCTTCGGCGAGTCGAGGCGCCCTCCTGGGACGCTCGCGCCGACATCGCCGCTAAGATGAAAAGAAACGAGGCGGCCATCGGGGAGCTGAGGCGTCTCACAAGCGGCTACGAGAGCCTCAGGCGAGGCCCGGGGGGTGCGCCATGAGGTCGCAGAGGGTCTCGCTGCTCGCCCTTGTCGCCCTGCTCGCCTGTCTAAGCCCAATCTCGGGCGGCTGTGGCCTGATCGCCAGATTCACCGAGATCCACCGGAACGTTCTGCAGCGGCGGATCGCGCGGCACCCGCAGGAGCTGAGCAAGGCTCGAGTCGAGCTCGCCGCGCTCCGTGATCGGAGAAGCCGGGTCAGGCTTGTTGCGGCCCAGGCGAGGGCCGAGGCTTCTCGGAAGAGGCGGGCCGCCGCCAGGATGGGCGCCAAGGCCGAGGGGCTTCGCGCCCGGTGCAAGGAGCTCGAAAGCCGGAGCCGGGCGGCGCGCCGCTTCGCCGATGAGCTGAGGGCCGGACGCGCCAGACCCGTGCCTGGCTCTCTCGTCATCTTCGAGCCCGAGTGCCGCATGGTGAAGGCGCGTGAAGGCGAGCTGCGCCAGAAGGTCTCGTTTTTCGAAAGGCTGCAGACGAGGCTCGGCGGCCTCGCCGACCTCTCGATAGTGCGCCGGCTGGACGGAGAAACGCGCGCGGCCGCCATTATGGAGGCGGTCGTCGAGGCGCTCACAGCCACGGACCTTTCGTTCTTGCTGGCCATCTCGCCGATGGGCCCCGCCGGCGAGCTTGGCTCGATCCGGGAGAAGATTGCCTCTCTCCTGCTCAGGTGGGAGGCCATGCGGAGAGGGCTCGAAGACATGCAGCGCTGGTGGGCGAGCCCTGAGACCGGGCCACTGGAGCTCTGCCGCCTCGCCTCTGCCACAGCCCAGGACGCGACGGCGCTCATGTCGTCGCGGGCAAGCGGACAAGAGGATTCCGACAGCAGGTCGTATATCGACGAGGCCATGACAGACGTAGTGGCCATCTCCATTGCCACCTGCGCCATCGTCAGGGCAACGGGCGGCGATGGAGTAGCTGCCAAGCTCGAAGCCGCGCTTCGACCGAGACGGGACCTCACGCGCCACCTGGTGTCCATTGCCAGCCTCACCGGCATGGGTAGCCATGTCCCGACAGCGCTCATCCTGAGGCGGCGCCACACCCTGGCCGGCGCGGTTGCGAAGCTGGCCATGGCGAGGGGACCGAGCTGGACGGCAAAGGCTTTCTTCTCGGGTTCACGAATGTCGGCGGAGGCGGAGCTTCGGCGCCTGCGGCCCATTCTCCAGGCCTGCGCCAGAAGTGGGGCGCGACGTTGAGCTGAGGTGAGCTAGAATGCTCACCGCCCGAGGAAGGAGGGCAGGCCATGGATCCGAGAGCCGAGCTGTACAAGAGGCGGCTCGGGGACGCGCCCTACGAGATCTGCATCGAGCGGGCCCGCCTGGTTACCGGGGCCTACCGCCGGACCGAGGGGCAGCCGCCCGCAACGCGGGCGGCCAAGGCCTTCGAGCAGATTGTCCGCCACGTGACCTGCTCTGTCCTCCCCGAGGAGCGCATCGCGGGCAATCGAACGAGCAAGGTGCTCGGCACGGTGCTCCCGGTGGAGCGGGGGGACGTCAACGTCATCCTGGAGCTGGAGCTCGACGCGCTCCTCGCCAGGCCCGAGAGGCCCTTCCACATCGAGCCTGAGGACCGGCGCGAGCTCGTCCGGGAGATCCTGCCCTGGTGGCGGGGCCGGACCCTCAGGGAGCGCAAGAACGCGCTCCTTCGCAGAGCAGGGCTGGTCACGCTGCCCGCTCTCGGCCCGAGGGCCCTGATCGAGAGGAGGAGGGCGCTCGATCTCGGGCGGCTCGGGCGGGTTGTGACGCCTCCAGGAGCGAGGCCCATCGCGGCTCTTCGCGGCCTGTGGGGAGTCCTGCACAACAACCCGGGTCTGGCCACCAACGTCTTCGACGTGCAGGGCCACCTTATCCTCGGCCACTGCAACGTGCTGCGAAAGGGCTTTCGCGGGATCCGCGAGGAGGCTGGCAGGCGGCTCGCCGAGGGCAGGGCCACCCTCGACTCGGAGGGCCGGGCCTTCCTCGACGCGGTGATCCGCAGCACCGAGGCCATGCGGGAGCTGGGACACCGGATGGCCGAGGCCTGCGTCAGGGCCGCCTCCGCGGCTCCTGAGCCTGGCCGAAGGCGGGAGCTGCTCGACATGGCGGCCCGGTGCCGGCATCTGCCCTGGGAGCCGCCAGAGAGCTTTGTCGAGGCGGTACAGGCCCTCTGGCTGACCCAGGAGGGAGGGCTGCTCGCCTACGGATCGCCCGCGATCCTGGCGGCGGGACGGCTGGACCAGCACCTCGTCCCCTACTACCTCGAGGATCTTCGGGCGGGCCGGATCACCGAGGGGGAGGCGAGCGGCCT
>JAVEWA010000604.1:0-4327 GCA_034004785.1 Polyangia bacterium | reverse complement strand
CGGTCACCACGGTTGCGATGGTCTTTCGACCCTTCGAGTCCTTCACCTCGATTGGGCTGACCATGTACTTCTTCTGGAAGGCGCGGTCGTTCGCCAGGGCGCGCTGGTACTGCTCGTAGCGCAGGAGGGCGTCCTCGTTCTGCTCCTCGGTGGTGATGCCCTCGCGCTTGGCCACGTTCTCCGCGGTCTGGAGCATGGAGGTCCTGCCGTGGGGGTCGAAGCCGAAGTTGTCGAAGACCCAGTCCTCCTTGGCGCCGGTGCCCCCGGGGCCCTGGGGATCGGGGTAGTAGAGGTGCGGGCCGTTGGAGCACTTGTCAGCCGTGAGGGCCAGGAACACCTCCGAGTTGCCCACCTCTATCTCGGCGCCGCCGTATCCGCAGCACTTCACTCCGGTGGCGCAGGCCTGGGAGAGGATGGGGCCGGTGATACGGTCGTTGCCGATGAGGGCGGCGATCCAGGGGCCGCCGTAGAACGAGTGCTTTGACGGCACCGTCCAGCCCAGGCACATCCCGTCGAATACCTCCGGCGAGAGCTTTCGCTCGGCAAGTGCCCGGCGGGCTATCTCGGCCCCGAACTGGATGGGCTGCTGGTCGGCGAAGCTCCCCTGCCACTTGCAGAAGGGGCTGCTCCAGTACGCCCCGAAGGGGATGAAAACCTTGTTGTAGCTCATCGGTTACCTTCCTTCTCGTGGGTTGATTTCTTCTTGAGCCCGGCGAGGATCCGCTCCGGCGTGATCGGGAGCTCGGTGACCCTGACGCCGCAGGCATCGTAGATTGCGTTGGCGATCGCCCCTATGATCGGGAGCAGGGAGCCCTCCCCTATCTCCTTGGCCCCGAAGGGGCCGCGAGGCTCGTAGCTCTCGACTGCCTTCGAGGTGATCTCCGGGGTCTCCCGGATCGAGGGGATCAGGTAGTCGTGCAGGTTGGGGTTGGCCATGGAGCCGTCCGGATGGTGCACCATGCGCTCGAGAAGCGTCTCTCCCATGCCCATGATCATCGCGCCCTCTACCTGGCCGTGGAAGAGCACCGGGTTCACGACGGTGCCAGCGTCGGAGAAGTCCACCACGCGATCCACCGTGACGAAGCCGGTCTCGGTATCCACAGTGACCTCGGCCACGCAGGTCGAGAAGCTGTAGGCCGGGGAGGTGCCCACGGTGGAGCCCTTGAAGCCGCCGCCGAGGTCGGAGGGCGGCTCGTAGAACCCGGTGCCCACCACCGGGCCACCCTCGGAGAAGGCCCGCCGGGCCACCTCGCACCACTCGATCCCCTTGGTCGGGAACTCGGTCACGAAGATGCGGCCGTCCCGGGCGGTGAGGGAGCCGGGCTCGCAGCCGAGCATCCGCCCCGCCACCTCGAGGAGCTGCTTTCTCACCCTGCCGGCCGCCATCTTGGTCGCGTTGCCAGCCATGAGGGTCACCCTGCTCGAGTAGGACCCCAGGTCGATGGGCGAGAGAGTCGAGTCGCAAGGGGCCATCCAGACCCAGTGATAGGGAACTCCCAGCTCCTCGGCGCAGATCTGCGGCATCACCGTGTCCGAGCCCTGACCTATCTCCGCTGCCGCGATGTGCAACGTCACCCCGGTGCCGTCCTCGTGGACGCGCACCACTGCGTTCGAGTGCGGGAACTTCGAGCGGTAGATGGGATAGCCGGCCCCGGACACGAACCCGCCACAGCCCACGCCGATCCCCTTCCCAAGCGGCAGCTTGCCGTGCTTCGCCTTCCAACCGGAGAGCTCCCGGGCCTGCTCCAGGGTGGCACGGAACTCGCAGCTCGAGATATCGAGGGCGTTCACCGTCATGAAGTTGGGCTCCATGGCGTTCTTCAGACGGATCTCGAAGGGATCCATGCCCAGCTCCCCGGCGATCGTGTCCAGCATGGACTCGAAAGCGAAGCGCGGAGGCGGCACTCCGTGACCACGCATGGCGCCGCATGCCGGCAGGTTCGTGTACATCCGGTAGCCCTCGTACCGGTAGTTGTCCATCTTGTAGAGCGTCGGCACCATGGAGCCGGCGTAGTAGGCGGTGATCACTCCGAAGGAGGTGTAGGCGCCTCCCTCCAGGATGGAGCGCTGCTTCACCGCGGTGATGCGGCCATCCTTCTTCACGCCCACCTTCAGATCGATGATCTGAGGGTGCCGCCCCCGCCCGTGGAGCATCATCTCCTTGCGGGAGTACTTCATCATGACAGGGCGCCCGAGCATCCTCGAGAAGATCACGGCGCAGAAGTCCAAGGGGGTCGTCTCGGCCTTCACGCCGAAGCCGGCCCCGACGTGGGGCCGGATCACGCGGATGGCGCCCATCGAGATGTCGAGCACCCGCGCGAGCATGTGGTGCACGTAGTGTGGGGTCTGGGTCGAGGTCCAGAGGGTGACCCGGCCCCCGTGGTGCTCCCAGCGCGCGAGGGCCGCGTGGGGCTCGATGGGGGCCTGATAGGTGCGGCTCGTCACGAACCGCTGCTCCTTGACGAGGTCCGCCTCGGCAAAGCCCTTCTCCACGTCACCGAAGGTCCAGTCCACCTTGGTGTTGATGTTGTTCTTGAACCTGGGATTCTCCGGATGGACCTGAGGAGCGCCGTCCTTGAGCGCCTCCTCGGCGTCGAACACCGCGGGGAACTCCTCGTACTCCACCTCGATGAGCCGGATGGCTCGCTCCGCCGTCTCCTCGTCGATGGCGGCCACGGCGGCCACCTCGTCGCCAACGTAGCGCACCCGCTCCTTGGCGAGGATGTGCTCGTCGTAGCGGGCCGGGGAGACTCCGGAAGTAGTCTCGGGCACGTCTTTTCCGGTGAGCACTCCGAGCACACCTGGCACCGCCCTCGCCTTGGAGACATCGATCCGCTTGATGATCCCGTGGGGGATCGGGCTCCCGAGGATCTTGCCGTAGATCATGTCAGGCAGGTGGAGATCCGCGGTGTACTGAGCCCTCCCGGTGACCTTGTCGGGGCCATCGATGCGCGGCACACCCCGAGAGACCACCGACATGTCCCTGGTCTGATCCCGCTCGTGCGTGTCCCGGGGCTCGGTGTCCAGGGCGACGTTCTCGAACTCCCGCCAGCCCTTCACCGCGGCGAGGATGCGGTTGTAGGCGGCGCAGCGGCAGAGGTTTCCAGAGAGCGCCTCCTTGATCTCTTCATCAGATGGGGCCGGGTGCCTGTCCAGAAGCGCCTTGCCGCTCATGATCATGCCGGGGGTGCAGAAGCCGCACTGCAAGGCGCCGTGCTTCACGAAGGACTTCTGCAAGGGGTGGAGCTCGCCGCCCTGGGCGATCCCCTCGATGGTCGTCACCTCCCCTCCGTCAGCCTCTACCGCCAGCACCATGCAGGAGTTCACCGCCTTGCCGTTCAGGATGACGGTGCAGGCGCCGCACTCGCCCAGCTCGCAGCCCTTCTTGGTGCCGGTGAGCCCCAGGTTGTTCCTGATGAAGTTCTGGAGCGTGGTGTTGGGCTTCACCCCGAGCACATGTCTCCGCCCGTTGACGGTCAGGGTGACCAGGACTTCTCGATCCATGGGTCGTCCTTCTCGTGCGCGCCCTAGCGCGCACGCGCAGTCGCGTCCAGCAAGGCGCGAGCCGTGAGGGTCTCGACCAAACCGCGCCGGAAGCCGTCCGAACCTCGCAGATCCGATATTGGACGCGCCTCGGCCGATGCCATGCGCCCTGCCTCTTCGAAAGAGCCGGGCACTGCGGGCCTGCCAGCGAGCCATTCGCTCGCGCTCTTCGCGACGAGCGGCACCGGAGCCACGGCGCCGAGCACCAGGCGGGCCTCGCGGATCTTCTTGCCATCCAGCAGCACCCTGGCGGCCACTCCTGCCACGGCCAGGGCCGTGGCCCGCCGGAGCTGGAAGCGCTGGTAGCAGGCGCCAGAGCCCGAGCCCTGAGACGGGATGCGGATGGCGGCCAGCACCTCGCCTCCCCTCAAGTCCACCTTCCTGACGCCCTTGAAGAAGGCCTCCGCCGAGACGGCCCGTTTGCCCTCCGGCCCAGCGATCTCGCAGCTCGCCCCGCCCGCGATGCAGATGGGCGGGGTGTCCGCCGAGGGTACGCCTCCACAGAAGTTGCCTCCGATGGAGGCGCGGTGCCGGATCTGCCTTGCAGCCATCTTCAGGATCGCCTCCGGCAGGGCCGGGAATCTCTCCAGCACCAGGGGCGATTCCGCTATGTCCTGCAGCTTGGCGGCCGCGCCGATCCAAAGGTCGTCGCCCTCCACGCGGATCTCGGCCAGCTCCGACAAGGACGCCAGGGAGATGACCTGCGGGGTGTGGTCACGCTGCTGCTTGAGATCCGCGAGCAGCTCGGTCCCCCCCGCCAGGAAGCGGGCCTCGGGTCCGAGCT
>JAVEWA010000034.1:0-20919 GCA_034004785.1 Polyangia bacterium | reverse complement strand
ATCCGGGACTTCGCAAGATTCGTCTGTTTCCTGATCTACCGGCCTTGGTCGCCGAGGCGTCACTCGTGGGATGGGTTGGGCGGGTCATACCGCAGACGGTGGCGCGGCCATCGAGCGAGGCGCCCGCGCCTCAGGGAGCTCCGCTGCTAAGGTGCGAGGGAGAGGGGATCATCCTGGTGTTGCCTGCCAGGATCGCCTCTGGCTCCTGGAGCGAGCGCTCCGCGGGCAGCAAGGAGTAGGCGCCTTGGAGGCCAGGAAGCCGCGGCGGCGTCAGACCATCAAGGAGGAGTTCACCAACCTCCCCAACGTGATCTCCCTGGTTCGGATCGCCGCCATCCCTCTCGTGCTCTGGTTCATCGACGACAGCGATCCATACCGGAGCCTGTACGCCTGTGTGCTATTTCTGGCCGCGGCCCTGTCGGACGCCATCGATGGCTACCTCGCGCGCAAGAGGAACCAGATCACGGTAGTTGGGAAGTTCTTGGACCCGCTGGCGGACAAGCTGCTCGTCATGGCGGTCCTCGTGTACATGGTCCGGATCGGGAGAGTGGAGGAGTGGTTGGCGGTTCTCCTCATAGGACGCGAGATCGCCATCACCGGGCTGCGTGGCATAGCCGTCTCCGAGGGGCTGGTAATAGCTGCCTCCCGCTTCGGCAAGAACAAGACGGCTTTTCAGCTCGTGGGGATCTCCTTCCTGATCATCCACTTTCCCTATCCGCTGCTCCTCACCAATATTGTCATAGACTTCCATGTAGTTGGAATCTATGTGCTCTACGTCTCCCTGGCGCTGTCCATCTTTTCGGCGGTGCACTACTTCCTCTTCTTCCTCGAGGCGGCAGAGGCAAAGCGAGCCTCGGGCGAGGAGCCTCCCTCTGAGCCGTGACCTCCCCCGGCCTCGGGCCGCGGGCCGCCCCTGGCTCCCCTCGTGAAGCTCCTCGAGCATTGGAATTTGATTTCGGGCGAGGGCTTCACTAATATCCCATCTTTGTGCCCGGGTTTCTGCGCGATCCCGAGGGTGCGCGCTCTGCCCGGCGGGGAGGCTCTTACATGTCGCTGTTTTTCAAGAAAGAGCGCGCCGTTCTCTCCATGATCCATCAGTACTTCGCCGAGGTGGATCTGGAGGCGGAGGTCTTCAGGGAGGCCATGAACCTCTTTCTGACCGAGGGAGCGGGCGAGGCCTTCACCGTCCTCGACGGCAGGGTCCATCGGCACGAGTCCAGGGCCGACGACCTCAGGTGCCAGATCGAGAAGGAGATGTACAGCCACGCCCTGCTGCCCGAGTCTCGGGGGGATCTCCTCGGCCTCCTCGAGACCTTCGACAAGATCCCCAACCTCCTGGAGGTCGTGACCTTCATGATCGACACGCAGCGGATCGAGGTGCCGCCCAAGTACCGGCCTCAGGTCCTCAAGCTCGTGGAGGTCAACCTGGAGGCCTACAAGATGGTCCGGGACATAGTGGACCGGCTCTTCGGCCAGCCGGACTCGGTGGAGAACAAGGTCAGCGACGTGGACCACAAGGAGAGCGAGGGCGACCACATCGAGCGCGATCTCATCAAGAGCATCTTCCTCGAGGACCTCCCAGGGTTGCAGAAGGTCCAGCTCAGGGAGCTCATCCAGCGGATCGGGGACATCTCCGACCACTCCGAGAAGTTGGCCCGCAGAGTGGAGCTCATCTCCCTCAAGAAGCGCATCTAGGAACCGGTCATGTGGCAGCTCGTCTCCAGCATCTACCTCGGCTGGGCCCTCGGCGCGAACGACGCCTCCAACGTCTTCGGGACCGCCGTGGCCTCCAGGATGCTGAGGTTCTGGACCGCCGCGGTGCTGGCCGCGGTGTTCATCCTGCTGGGCGCTGTCCTGGGCGGTGCGGCTGGGATGGAGACCTATCGCGATCTGTCCAAGACCACCCTGAACACGGCCTTCATCGTGGGGCTGATGTCGGCCTTCACAGTGACCGTCATGACCTGGAAGCAGCTCCCGGTGAGCACTTCCCAGGCCGTGGTAGGAGCCCTCATCGCCGTGGGCGTCTGGCACGGGGACGTGCAGCTAGGCATCCTCGGCAAGGTCGTGATCTGCTGGGTGGGTACCCCCATCGGGGCGATGATCCTCGCATTGGTGCTCTACATGCTGGTCGGGTGGGGACTGAACGCGCTGCATCTCAACATGTTCAGGTACGATCAGGTGGTGCGTTGGGGCCTGGTGGTGGCAGGCTGCTACGGCGCCTACGCCCTCGGGGCCAACAACGTGGCGAACGTCACGGGCGCCTTCGTGGGAGAGGGGATGCTCGGAGTTCAAGGGGCCTGTCTGATTGGGGGCCTCTCCATCGCCCTGGGCGTGCTCACCTACAGCAGGGGCGTGATGCTCACCGTTGGTAAGGGCCTGGTGAAGCTGGACGCCTTCAGCGCCCTCGTCGTGATCCTCTCGGAGGGCTTGACCGTGCACATCTACGCCATGGTCGGGGTGCCGGTGTCCACGAGCCAGGCGGTGGTGGGCGGAGTTCTCGGCATTGGCATCGTGAAGGGTGTCCGCACGGTGAACAAGAAGGTCCTAGTGAACATCCTGCTGGCGTGGCTCTCCACCCCTGTGATCGCCTTCGGCATCACCTATGTTGGTTGTCTAGTGGCTGACCGATTCGGCTGGCTCTAGGCCCGACATCGTGAACGTCCGGCCAAGTGAGGCCATCACAGGGCCGCAGTTCCCAGGACCTCTCCTCGGATGCTCACTGTGGTTATCGAGGCGTCGAGCAGGCCGCTCTTGCCCGCGGCCTCGATGGCCCGCTTCACAAGGTGGACCAGGCCACGGCAGCAGGGCACCTCCATCACCGCGAGCGTCACGGAGCGGATGTCGTTGAGGCCCAGGATCGCCGCCAGCTTCTCGCCGTAGGCCGAGGAGTCGTCCAGCTTGGGGCAACCAACGAGGAGGACGCGGCCACCCAGGAGCTCCTCGTGAAACCCAGCCAGGGCGAAGGGCACGCAGTCTGCGGCGACGAGCAGGTCTGCCCCGGCGTAGAACGGGGCCTGTACAGGCGCGAGGTGTAGCTGGACAGGCCAGTTTCCGAGGGCGGACGGACGAGCCCTGTTGCTAGCACTCTGGGAAGCGTTGCTCGAGGCCGTGGGCTCGAGGCGGCGAGGGGCCGAGCTCGGGCAACCTCCGAGGGTCGGCAGGCTCGAGACTGGAGGCCTCCCATTGAGGGCCTTGACCGCGGCCTCGCTGTAGGGTTCCGCCTCTCGCTCGATGATGGTGATGGCTCCCCGCGGGCACTCTCCAAGGCAGTCTCCAAAGCCGTCGCACCGGATGTCCGACACCAGGCGCGCCTTTCCCTCCAGGATCCGGATTGCGCCCTCGTGGCAGGCCTCCCCGCAGAGGCCGCAGCCGTCGCACTTCTCTTCTTCGATGGTGACGATCTTTCGGATGGGCATCTTGAGTTTCCTTTTCGATCGTTTCTGCTGGACCCTATCGATATTACAGCAACCAACTCTTCCCTGGGCCCGGATGGGCTCCCTGCCTGGCCGTTGCAAAGAACTCCATTCTCGTGTTCTTCCTCTCCGGCTTTGAGGATATGATGAGCGGAGCATTGAGGAGCTTGTCATGGAAGGACCCAAGCGGCGAGACGATCGGGCCCCGACCACGGCCGTCACCAAGAACCTGTGGGGGGACGAGGAGCATAATCGGACCCAGGTGACCGGGAGCTCGGCCGCGGTCCTCGGGGGGCGCTTCGTCAACGGGATCTTCGTGGCCTCCTCCACGAGCCTCGTGGGAGTCAACCTGACCGGGGCGGATCTCAAGGGCTGCCAGCTCTTCCAGTCCGACCTCCGGGGCGCGCAGCTCGCGGGCGCGAACCTCCAGCGGGTGGACCTTCACGGCTCCGACCTGCGAGGCGCCGATCTGAGGGACGCCCTGCTCGACCGGGCGAACCTCCAGGAGGCGGATCTGCGCGAGGCGAAGCTGGAGGGGGCCTCCATGGCTCTTTGCAACCTGGAGCGCGCGGACCTCAGGAGGGCTGACCTTTACGGCGTTGTCTTGATGGACGCCCGGCTCCTGTTCGCCCGGCTGGAGGGCGCCAACCTGGAGGAGGCGACCCTGGCCGACGTACAGGTGCGTGGCGCAACCTATGATGAAAAGACCGTCTTCCCCCCAAGCTTCAACCCGGCCACGAACGCCATGGTGAAGAAGCGCTGAAGAGGCCCTCCTGGGAGCAGGGGCTTGGCGAGCGGCCGAGCCTCGCGCTAGACTCGGAGGATATCGGTCTGGATTGCCAACTGGAGCTAGAGTATGCCTTCCTCCCGAATCGCCTCGTTCCTCGCCTGCGTTCTCATTTGCTCGTCCGGCTGCTCCGATGACGATGACCCGGGGAACCAGAACAACCTCAACAACTCGAACCAGAACAACACCAACTACAACGGCAACTCGAACCAGAACAACCAGAATCAGGGCCTGCCAGTCCGTGACTGTCTCTACAGGGTGAGCCTCACCAACGACTCCACCTCGAGCATTCACGTGGCGGGCTCCTTCAACGGCTGGGATCCCAGCGCTTGGCCCCTCGAGCGAGTGGGCAACCAGTGGGAGATCCGGCTCACCACCAGCGCCACCACCGCGGCGGGCGGCGCCCGTCTGGTGGTGCCAGACGAGCACGAGTACAAGCTCGTGGTGGACGGAGTGGAGTGGTGGCTGGACCCGGGCAACCCCCTCACCAGGTTCGATGCGGCGCAGGCAAACGAGAACTCGCTCCTCATCGCCGAGGACTGCAGCCTGCCCGCCGTCGAGCTCGTGGAGGCGTCCGTGGACTACTCGTCCGGCGGCATGTCCCTGAGGCTCCAAGTCAGAGACGGCGCGGAGGCGCAGGGGCTCTCGTCGGTGACCGTCCGTGAAGGCGGACAGACCCTCGGGACGGGCGAGGTGAGCGCGGATTTGGACACTGGGGTGGTGCAAATCCAGCGGACCAGCCTGCCCCGGGGCAAGTATACCCACGAGATCACGGCCGTCACCAATGGAGGCCGCGAGGCAGTCTTCCGTGCTCCCGTCTGGATGGAGCCCGAGTGGCGCTCGTGGCAGGATCTCGTGGTCTACAACATCATGGTGGACCGCTTCGCCAACGGGGACCCGGCAAACGACGCGCCCGCCGGCGTGGAGGCCCTCATCGACTGGCACGGCGGTGATTTCGCCGGGATCCTGCAGAAGCTCCAGGAGGGCTTCTTCGACGATCTGGGGATCACTGCCCTCTGGCTCTCCACGCCTAACGACAACCCGGACACGACCCACCCGGGGGACTGCGGCCGATCCTTCAGCGCCTACCATACTTACTGGGTCCAGTCATCGAGGGAGGTCGAGAACCACTTCGGTACCGCGGACGACCTGAAGGCTCTGGTGGAGGAGGCCCACTCGAGGGGCATGAGGGTCATGGTGGACTGGGCAGCGAACCATGTCTTCGTGGACCACCCGCTCTACCGTGCGCACGAGGGGGATCCACTCTGGTTCAACTACCCGGCCACCAGCGATCCCGCGAACCTCTGGCAGAACAAGTGCGGGGTGCTCCCCGACGGATGGAACACCTACGCCCAGGAGTGCTGGTTCACCGAGTACCTCCCCGACTTCAACCACAAGAACCACGAGCTGATCCGGCTCCTCACCGAGGACGCCCTGTGGTGGGTGCGGGAGTTCGACCTGGACGGGTTCAGGGTGGACGCCACCAAGCACATCCGCTCGAACTACCTCCGATACCTAAGGCACCGGCTCGATAGAGAGGTGGCCACCTGGTACACACCCTTTTACATGGTGGGCGAGAACTTCATCTACGACTACGGCCTGATAGCACGAAACATCTCGCCCGCCGAGCTGCACGGGCAGTTCGACTTCCCGCTATACGGCACCGTGCGCTGGGCTTTTGGGGAGGCCACCGCCCACATGGACGACCTGAACGGCTTCGTGTACCAGAACTTCATCGACAACCAGGCCATCCCGGATCTGAGCTGGGCTTCGACGGGCTACGTCTCTACCGACACGCTCCTGGGGATCTTCCTCGGCAACCACGACGTGAGCCGCTTCTCCTCCGTGATGGCGGGGCAAGAGGACGGAAGTGACTTCGTCTGCCAGGTCTTCAACTCGGGCAGCCCCCCGCAGCCCGAGGACGACAGCATCTATCACCGGATGCGCCTCGCCTTCGCCTTCCTCTTCACGGTGCGCGGCCTCCCGGTGGTTTACTACGGCGACGAGATCGGGCTCGCTGGCGTGCATGACCCGGACAACAGGAGGCCCATGAGCTTCGACCTGGGCTCCCTGTCTTCGGCCCGGGCCCTCCTGCGCTCCACCGTGGCTCGACTCGGCAAGCTCCGCGGGGAGCACGCTGCCCTCAGGACCGGCCGCTACGACGCCTTCGCGGGCTATCCAGGCTGCATGGCCTACGCCAAGGCCGACGCAAGCGAGACCGCCATCGTGGTGCTGGCGGCCGAGGGGGGCTGTACCCTGGAGCTCGCCATCAAGGGCGGCTTCGGCATAGTGGACGGAGACACCCTCGTGGATCGCCTCCCCGAGAGCGGCGGCCAGGCCTACACCGTCTCCGGCATGTCCATCCCCCTGGACCTCGCGCCCTACACCGCGCAGATCCTCTTCAGGCAGTAGCCTTTCGGCGCACTAAAAGAGCAGCTTGATCCCGATCACCACGAGGAGCAGGGCGATCATCTTGCGGAAGAGGGCCTCGTTCACCCGCTGGTGAACGAGCCTGCCTATGAGGGCGCCCAGGATCATGGGGAGGACGAGCAACGAGCCCAGGAGCCAGACCTGCCTCGTCATCAGCCCTGCCAGGCTGTAGGTCACGAGCCGGGATGAGCAGAGGCTGATTGCCAGCAGCACGAGCGTTGCCCGGAAGGCCGCCCTCGGGAGCCCCAGCCAGGAAACGTACATGACGAGGGGCGGCCCGCCAGTGCCAAAGGCGGCGTCTATCGCGCCCGAGGACAGGCCGGCCAGGCCTCCCAAGAGGGGGTGGGGTTTTCGCAAGGTTTCTGAGACCTTGTTGAGAAAGAAGAGATTCAGGGCGAAGGCGATCACCAGGGCGGCGAAGTACTTCTGCAGGATGGCGCCATCGAGGCCCTGCAACAGGAGGGTCCCCAAGATGACGCCCGCTACCGCAGTGACCAGAACCACAGGCATGCCCGGCCAGTGGACGTCCCGGTGATGCTGCCAGATAAGGTAGATGTCTCCGGCCACCGTGGCCACCAAGGCCACGGGCAGGGCGAGCTTCATGTCGAGCAGCAGCAGGAAGAGGGGCACCATCACCAGGCTCTCGCCGAAGCCGGTGGCGCCCTTGGCCACGAAGGCTGCCATCACGATGACCATCAGGAGGGCGAGGATGTGGAGCTCGGGCATGGCGGGTCTGCGGGGCGGCTTGATGGAAGCCGATCGCTCTCCAGGCTTCGGACAGGCTCAGGGCACCGGTCCTCGGGGCGTCTTCCTTCTGGCTCCAGCTCGTGCCGCTGCTCAGGTCACGTCCACTGTTGGCAGGATCTCGCGGATCCGGTCGTGGAGGGCCCCTGCTTCCAGCAGGTCGCACTCCACGTCGCCGAAGGTGAGGACGTCGCCAGAGCCAGTGGCGCGCACCTCGTCTGGCTTCAGGAAATCTCCGTTCAGGGAGGTCCCGTTGTGGGAGCCCACGTCGGTGATCCGGATAGTCATGGGGGTGACCCCCACCTGGCTGAGGCGGCCCCCCAGGAGGAAGTGGGCGTGGAGCTTGGAAACCGACGGGTGGCGGATCACGAGGTCGTTGTTGGGCGCCCTGCCTAGGCTGATCCGACCGGCCCATGGGTTGCGATCCGACTTCTCGATGCGCAGCAGGAAGCGGCCGGACAAGAGGCGCCCCTCGTCCATCTGGGCGATCCGCTTCTGAGCGTCCTCCACCCGGAACCTCGGGTTGGTGTTGAAGGACCAACTGTCGCTGGATCGCTGGTCCACGCGCGGGAAGCTCCCGAAGAGGTAGAGGCCGCCGTGCGCCATGACGAAGCGGTCCAGGTCCAGGCGGCAGGCGATCTGCCTTATGCGCTGCAAGAATTCCATCGCAATGCTCCCAGACCCCTGTTCGTCAGGGGGGCGGGGCTAAAAGAAGGCATCGCCAGCCTCCGGGAGGGCATCATAGGGGAAAGCGGGCGGGGGGGGAAGTGCCATGGAAGGCGATTGTCAACGGTCAGCGAAAATGTCGAACCGCCAAGAGAGGGTCGCTCCAGGCCGTGCCTTCCGGGAAGAGCCGTGGCAGGATGAGGCTCGGAAGCGGAGTTGGCGACATGAGCAAGGTATTTCTTTTTTCGGCGTTCTCAGTGTGGCTCTTCTCCCTCATTGCCCTGGGCGTGGCCCAGGCCGCTCCCGGAGCCAAGGCGCTCCCAGAGCTCACGGGCAGACCAGCCCATGCTGCGGGGGGCGCCTCGGACCGCCACGCCCGCGCCCTGGAGGCCGAGCCAGCGCCAGCCATCCGGCGCGAGGGCCTGCCCCGTCCAGTGAGGCTCGAGGGCGGCACGCTCAGGTACCGCTTCACTGGATGGGAGGCGGACCTCGCCATGGACGGGGAGGTGATCCTGAGGGATCGACGGGCCAGCTATCGGGCCAGGCGAGCCGAGGTGGAGTTCGAAGCCGGGGGCGGTGCCACGGGCAGGCGGGGAGGGGACCCCTACGCCATGGAGAAGCTCCGGTTCCTTGATCTGACGCGGGATTTTCGCGGCCAGCTCAGGGAGCGGGCCCGGGCTCGCTGGCAGGCCGCCTTCCTCGCCGAGCTGCCCGGCCGCCTCTTGGGGCTCTGGTCCAGGAAGGACCTGAGCCCGGCCGAGAAGCGCCTCTTGATCTACGAGCTCTGGAGGGAGTGCCTGGAGCCCGGATCCCCCACCTGGCACGTCGCCGCGGGGCGGGCCCGGGCCCTGATCCTCGCCTTCGTGCGGCGCAGCCTCCCCCAAGGGAGCCCGCAGGCCTTCAGCCCGGAGGAGCTCCGGAGGCTCGGCGGCCAACCCCAGGGCGTTGAGGCCTTTGCGCCCTACGCCGGAGCCAAGGGGACCAGGTGAGGTTCTTCGCGCCCTGCGCTGGTGCCAAGGGGACTAGGTGAGGGCCGGGCCGAACAGGGCGCTCGCGTTCTCGGCGCAGGCCCTGCGCACCTCGGCGGAGTCGATGCCCTTGATCTCAGCGATCATCCGGACGGAGTGCAGGAGGTTGGCTGGCTCGTTCCGCTTGCCCTGATCCGGGCCGAGCACGGGTGAGTCGGTCTCCAGGAGGAGGCGCGAAAGGGGCACCGCCTTCACCAGGCGCTGCTTCTGGGGCGAGCGCACCACCGAGGGGGGCACCGACAGGTAGAAGCCAGCCTCCGCGGCCTCCCGGGCGTAGCGGGCCTTGCCGTCGAAGGCGTGCAGGCAGACCCTCGTGGCGCCGAGCGCCGTGAGCAGCGTGATGGCGTGGTGCCCTGCGGAGCGCGAGTGCACCGAGAGGGGGAGCTCCAGCTCCATGGCGAGCCTCACGAAGCGCGTGAAGATCGCCTGCTGCCGCTCGAGGGCCTCCGGCTCCTTGGCGAGCCAATGGTCGAGGCCCACCTCCCCGATGGCGACCACCCTCGAGCGGTGCTGCCTGAGCAGAGCCTCGGTGCGGTCTGCCATGGCCTCGTCGAGGTGCGCGGGGTAGTGTCCCAGGGCCGGGAGCACCTGGGGATGTCGAGCGGCGAGCTCGAGGACCCGCTGGTTGTCCTCGAAGTCTTCGCCCACGCTGATGAGGCGGGTGATCCCCGCCTGGGAGGCGCGGTGGAGCACCTCCTCGAGGTCTGCCGCCAGCTCCGGGCTGGTCAGGTGACAGTGGACGTCCACGAGTGGCTGCATGGCCACGCCATGGTACCTGCAAATCGCTCTGGAACCTAGGGCGGGCTTCGGGGCCAGGTCTCGGTCAACGGGTCCGCGTGTGAGGCTGCCAGGCGCTCCCTCGCGGCCATCCTGCCATGTCCTGCCGCGCCGTGGACAGGCTGCCGTCTCCGTGGTTTATTCTCCCGAGGGAGGATGACAATGGCCGAAGTGAGACAAGTGAGGGAGCTCATCGCCAGCCAGCCCACCGTCGAGGGCGCCGGGGTACGGTTGCGGCGGGTGTTCGGCTTCGGAGGAGTGGAGCGCTTCGATCCCTTCCTGCTCCTCGATCACTTCGGTTCGAGTAACCCCGAGGATTACCTGGCCGGGTTCCCCTGGCACCCGCACCGGGGCATCGAGACCATCACCTACATGCTGGATGGCCTCGTGGAGCACGGAGACAGCCTGGGCAACTCAGGCACCATCGGCGGCGGGGACGTGCAGTGGATGACGGCAGGGAGCGGGATCATCCACCAGGAGATGCCCAGGCCGGGCCCGAGCGGCCAGATGTGGGGCTTCCAGCTCTGGGCGAACTTGCCCGCCTCCCAGAAGATGATGGATCCGCGCTACCGGGATCTGTCCTCGGACATGATCCCCGAGGTGGGCCTGCCCGGCGGTGGCCGGGCCAAGGTCATCGCCGGCTCCATCGGAGGGGCCTCGGGGCCCATGGACGACATCGTCATCGCCCCAGAGCTGCTGGACCTCGGCCTGCCACCGGGAGGAGGCTTCGTGCACCCGACGCCCAGGGGGCACACCCTCTTCGTCTTCGTCTTCGAGGGCGCGGCCAGCTTCGGCGGGGAGCAGGTCCCACGGGGGCACCTGGCCCTCATGGGAGCGGGCGACTCGCTCGTGGCGGAGGCGGGCAAGGAGGGCGCCAGGTTCCTCCTCGTGTCGGGCAAGCCGCTCGGCGAGCCCATTGCCTGGCGCGGCCCCATCGTGATGAACACTCAGGCAGAGCTCCAGCTCGCCTTTGAGGAGTTCAGGGCCGGGACCTTCGTGAAGGTAGGCGCCAAGGGAGCCCTGCGGCGGTAGCGGCTCGAGATCCTGGGGGCTGTGCCATGGCCATGACGACCTCTTCCCGGACGGTCTTTCTCTCCGATCAGCCCGGATACGACCCCGAGGCCATCCGGCTGTCTACCCGGCGCATGCTCGAGGCGGATGGCCCCAGCCTGCGGGGCAAGAGCGTCTTTCTCAAGCCCAGCTTCGTCTATCCCGCCCGTCCTCCCCTGAACCGGGGCGTGAACACCCAGCCCGAGGTGGTTGGCGGGGTGGCGGCTGCCCTCAGGGATCTCGGCGCCCGCAGGGTCTGGGTGGCAGAGGACTGCCTGGCCGCTCCGTCCCAGGCCGGATTCTTGGCCATGGGGGTGCTGCCCTACATGCGGGGGCTCGCAGAGCCCGTTTTTTTGCACCAGGAGCCGAGGCGGCTGGTGTCCGTTCCCGAACCCCTCGTGGAGGGCGAGTTCCGCATGCCCGCCCGCCTCATGGACGCCGACGTATTCATCAGCCTCCCGAAGATCAAGGTCAACATGTACGCGACGGTCACCCTGTCGGTGAAGAACCACATAGGGCTGCTGCTCGCCCCCGACCGCCTGAAGCACCACCACCACGACCTGCACAAGAAGATCGCTGATCTGTACCGGACGCGGCTGCCGGACTTCGTGATCAGCGACGCGATCATGGCAGGGGAGGGGCAGGGCCCCATGCACGCCGATCCCGTGCCGCTCAACCTGCTCCTCGGAGCCAGGAGCGGCCTGGCCGCCGACGTCGTCGCGGCCCGCCTCATGGGCTATGCCCCCGAGGAGGTGGAGCACCTGAGGTTCCTTTCGGACCAGGGCCTCGGCCCTGGAAGCGCGGAGGAGGTGGAGCTGGAGGGGGCGCCGCTCCTCGAGGCCCGGGCGCGGCCCTTCAAGAGGCCGAGGACCGACCTCGGGGACTTCCCCTCGTCGCTCCGGTTCTTCGTGGGCAGCGAGCTCGCCTGCCCGGCGGGCTGTCTGGGCATGATCCGGGGCAGCCTGGATCGCTTCTGGCAGGCTGGGCGATGGGGTCCGGTCGAGGGCCTCTCCTTCTTGGTCGGGAAGCCCATCGAGGACCTGCCCGCAGATCTGGACCCTGGGCGCACCTTCGTCGTGGGGGACTGCGCGGAGCCCCACCGGGACCGGGGGATCTTCCTGCCGGGCTGCTCCGCGGCGCCAATGGCCATCACCTGGGCCCTCGCGCGAAGGGGCGTCATCCGGCCCCTCAAGACCCGGCTGCGGGATCTCGCCTTTGGCATGGCCTGTGACTATCTCGGCCTTCCCCTCCGTTAGGTCAGCAGCGCAAGACTAGCGATCTGACTGGACGCGGCCCGAGGTCGTACTACCATGGCTCCCATGGAGCAGCCCTGTCCCTCCCCCGAGCTTCGGCGCACCGTGGACCTCAAGGAGGAGGCCGCCCTCGAGCGGCGCCAGTGGGTCAGGGTGAGCCATGGCTGCAACAACAGGTGCCGCTTCTGCTTGGACGTGAACTTCTTCCGGGGTGATCGGTTCGTTTCACCCGAGGAGGTGAAGCGGCAGATCCTCGGGGGCCGCGAGGAGGGCGCCACCAGGCTCATCCTGAGCGGGGGAGAAGCATCCATCCACCCTCAGTTCTTGGATTTTCTGCGCTACGGCCGGGAGGCTGGCTATGACCGGGTCCAGACCATCACGAACGGCCGCATGTTCGCCTACCGCCGCTTCCTGAAAGAAGCGGTGGAGGCTGGGCTCGGAGAGGTAACTTTCTCCCTGCACAGCCACATCGAGCCCGTCTTCGAGGAGCTGACGGGCGTCCCTGGGAGCTACGAGCAGGCCATGGCAGGGCTGAGGGCGGCTCTCGACACCTCCGGGCTGATCGTGAGCGTGGACATCGTCATCAACCGCGCGAACGTGGAGCATTTGCCCCAGATGGTCGAGTTCTTCGCGGATCTCGGCGTCACCGAGTTCGACCTTCTGCACCTGGTGCCCTTTGGCCGGGCCTATGACGAGGCCACTCGGACGGTCCCACTCGCGGCGCCCGGTGAGCTGCTCAAGGAGTCCCTGCACCGGACCATTCTTCTCGGCGTCGAGAGAGGGCTGGTGCTCTGGACCAACCGCCTGCCGCCTCCGCTCCTCGAGGGGCACGAGCACCTGATCCAGGACCCGCACAAGCTCATCGACGAGATCCGGGGCAGGCACGAGCATGTCCATGCTTTGGTGGAGGACGGCTCGCCTCTTCCCTGCCGGGACGCGCGCTGCGCGGACTGCTACCTCGCCCACTACTGCGACCTGCTGCACCCAATCGCCCATCGGGTGGCCAGGCGGAACCTGCCGAACCTCAGGGTCTCGCTCTGCGGCGCCACCGCTCCCTCGCCCGACATCTCGCCCTTTCTCCGGCGTCTGAAGCGGCTCTGGCTGCGGGCGCCCGGGCCGAGGGAGGCCTTGTCTTTCCCCTCGCCCGGGGTGCCGGAGATCTGGGAGCTGGAGAGCTGTTCGAGCGACTCTGCCAGGGAGGTGGGGCAGGCTCTCGAGGTCTCTGGGAGGCGGCTCGAGAGGCTGCTCTGCCCGGGCCCCGACGAGGCCGTAGCCGCGGCGCTCTTGGGCGCAGCCGACCTCGAGCTTCCCCTGGACCGCAAGAGCTTGGACTGGCTCTGGTCTCTCGGCGACGGGGCCCCTGGCGGCATCTCCCTCGGGCTGGGCGTTCCAGAGCGGCTCTCCGAGTGCCTGTCATCGATCCCATCCCTCACGGATCCGAGGCTCAGGGCCCTCTCGGAGCGAGGAGTGATCTTGCGGGGCCTGCCGCCCTGCCTGGGGGGCCCACTCGTGGACCTGCGCCGGGTGCCCTTCGTGGACCTGGAGGCGATCGACCAGCGAGGCCACCTGGATCCTGACCGCCATGTGGCCCTGTATGCTCGCGAGGGCTACCGGGTGCACAGCCTTCGCTGCGGCGCCTGCTCTCTTCGCCGCCGCTGCGCCGGGCTGCCGGTGAACCTCGTCCGCGCCCAGGGCTTTGGCATGCTGGTGCCCAGATGACCCTCGTGCGCATTCGACCTGGCGCAGTGTGCCTCCTCATTCTCGGGGCACTCGGGCCGGGCAGCTGCTGCTCCCGCGAAGGCGAGGCCCAGGGCCCGGCCCGGGGCCCGTCAAAGGCCCTGGGGGTCTCCCACGAGAATGGCGAACCAGCCCTTCGGCCCAGGAGCCCCGCCGGGGCTCTCAACGAGTCGGCAAAGAGCGAGCCCCGGCGCTCTGGGCCCGTGGGGCCCACCGAGAGATCACGGTCAGAGAGCAAACCAGGGGACAGCGCTCGAAGGACCACTCTCTGCCTCCTCGGGGCGACCGAGACCCTCAGCCTGCCGGCGCCGCCGCGGAACCTGGCCATGGCGGCCCAAGTGCGTTACTGGCGCATGACTCCCTACAGGCACAGCCGCCTCCCCTTGGCCCAGAGGCCCATGGAGGTGCTCCTCACCCTCATTGCTCCGAAGGCGCCCGAGTGGCTGCGAGGGCTGGAGGAGGAGGAGAGGACCAGCCCTGCGCCTCCGGGGAAGGCCGGCGCTCCCGCCGCTTCACAGGAGGGAGCCAGGCCGAGAGGCGCTGGAGCCCGAAAGAGCCTCTGGTCCGCGCCGCGAAAGAAGTGGCCCGGCGTCGGCGGAGTCCACGAGGTGCGCCGCGCGCTCCTCGTGCCCTCCGGTGGCCGCTGGGCCTCCCGGGCTCGTCTCCAGACCGGGGCGGAGCTCCGCTTCGAGCTGAGCATGATCCCAATGGGCCGGGCGCCAGCGCCGATCCTCGTGACGGTCACCGCCGCGCCAGAGGGGCGAGGGCCCATCCAGCTCCTCTCGCGCGAGCTGGGCCACGCCGACGCCGGGAGCTTCATTCCTTTCCGTTTTTCGCTCGGGGAGCTCGAGGGCAAGGACGTGCGCTTCGAGCTGTCCGTGAGCGCTCCCGAAGGCGCGCGGGCTACTCGGCCGCAATCGCGGAGCATGGTGGCGCTCGTGCGGCCTCGGGTGGAGATCGAGGCCCGGGGCGGCCCGCCCAACGTGATGCTCGTCATCCTGGACACCGTGCGCCTGGATGCCCTGGGCAGCTCGGGGCAGCGAAGGGTGCTCACCCCGGCCCTGGACGGCCTCGCGGCCCGGGGTGTGCGTTTCACTGGCGCCTTCACCAATGCGCCCTGGACGAGGCCCTCCCTCATGTCCCTCCTGTCGGCGCGGCCTCCGGGCGCGTCCGGCGCAACTCCAACGAGCTTCTTCCCACACGAGCCAGACGTGGCGCTCGTGCGCTCCGGGGCTGTGTCCACCCTGCCGGATCACCTGGAGCGGCAGGGGTACCTCGTGCGTGGCCTGGCCCAGAACTACTTCATGCTGCCCGAGGAGCGGGTGGGGGCCGACTTCGGGTTCTCGTCCTTTGCCCACATGTTCCTCTCGGGCGGGCCGCACCGCGCCGACAACCCCACCCTGACCGCGGGGGCCGAGCAGTTTCTCGCGGCCAACCGCGACCGCCGCTTCTTCCTCTTTCTTCACTACGAGTCGGCTCACGCGCCCTATAGCCCCCCGAAGGAGGATCTGGACGCGATCCGCGCCCACCTGGGTCCCGGCGCCCAGCTCGGCTTCCTCGACAAGTACCGTGGAGAGGTCGGAGCTCTTGACCGGCTGGTCGCTCGCCTCGTGGCCGCCCTCGAGAAGGAGGGTCTCTCCGACCAAACCCTCCTCGTCATCACCTCGGATCACGGCGAGACTCTCGACAAGGCCCACTGCTTCTTCCTGCCCAAGCTGAAGTACAACACCTGCTACGGGCACTCTCCGTCCCTGTACGACGAGGTGCTCAGGGTGCCGCTGATCCTCGTGGGGCCTGGTTTGCCCAAGGGCCGGGTGGTCACTCAGCCGACCAGGCTCATCGATCTCGGGCCGACCCTGCTCGACCTGCTCGGCCTCCCCGCTCTTCCCGGGGCCGAGGGCTCCTCCGTGGCCCCATGGATCCGAGGCCCTCGCCCAGACGAGCCAAGGGACGTCTATGCAGTGGGCCGGGGCGTGTTCGCCCTGCGCCGGGGCGCCTGGAAGTACATCTGGCGCGCTCCGCTCACCCGCACGAGGGTCGTGGAGGGGAAGGAGATCCGCGTGATGGAGGAGCTCTACGACCTCGAGTCGGACCCGCAGGAGCACCGGAACATCGCCGCCAGGCGGCCCGAGGTCGCGCGCGAGCTGCGCGAGGCCCTCTTCGCCCTCATGAGGAAGGACCGTTTCCCAGTTGGGCCCAGCGCTCCCCATCTCGGCCGCCACGTCGGCCCCAAACCCGTCCTTCTACCTCAGGGCGTGAGGTAGCTGAGAGCGCCGCACGGCTGGCGATAGAGGAGCTGCGAGTCACCGACTCCCGCGCACGCGTAATTCACTCATCTGGCAACTCAAAGCAGGGCCTTTCGGTGTCCTAGCTACTCGCGTCCCTCGGACGAGGACCTCCAAACCAGGACATCGGTCTTGCCGAAGTCCACCCCCTTGAAAAGGAGAGGCTCCCGGGAGGACTTTGACAGAGCATAGGAAAAACAATCCCCGAAGTTCAGCGCAGCGGGGTGCCTGCCCTTGCCATAGACACAGTAGGCGTGACGGGCGTACTGCACCTGCTCACCGCCGAAGGGCACGATCTGGATTCCTGCACGGTGGAGCATCAGGTCCAGCTCACGCTCGCCAGGTTCGCCGAATCGCGCAAGCGTCACGATGCTGGTCTCAAGGAGGCTGCCGGCTGAGAGCAGGCGACGGCTGTCCTGCTCTATCGCGGAGGCAAACGCGAGCGCGTCGGGCTCCTGAAATAGGATCGCCAACAGGGCAGAAGTATCCACGACCATGGAGCACTACTCCTTGTCTAACCGGTGTCCTTGTTGACCTGTCCTAGTCCCACTGTCCTTGTCTCACCTGGGAAGCCCCGCGTCGTCGTAGCCCAGGATCTCATTGGCTTCTCGGGGATCCTGAACGGCGAGCGCGGTACAGCGCCGTCCGATGGACATCAGCTCGTCCCTCAGTCGCACCGATTCCCCGGCCCTCCGGTAGTGCTCTAGCCGCTCTCGAAGCGCCCTCACCACTGCCTCGGTCAAGGTCTCGCCGGTCAAGGTGGTCAGCTCTCGGGCCAGCGCATCTGCCTCCGCATTCTTGATGGTCAGGGGCATCTGGTACTCCTTCTGTCAACTGGTATAGATTCTGTAATACGTCTTGGTCAATCGCAAGCAGAAACTCGAAGCTCTGCTCTGCGCCCTCGGTCAAAGGACCAGTCCAGGTCACCTGGTGTGCGGCCTATGGCGTCCTATCCTTTTCGCTCCAACCCTTCGGAAATCCTGGATGGAACGGCCCCCATTCCTTATCGACTCTTCGAACGGATCGATGCCTTAGCAGCCCTCATCGACGACAAAGTTACAGTTGTCGTCGAGGCCGTTGCAGAGCTCAGTCGCCCCCGGATAGATATCCGGATTCGAGTCATCGCAGTCCTGGGGCGCACTGAACCCGTCTCCGTCGGGGTCGACCTCGTCGATGTCGTACGGATTGCACTGGCCACGGTAACAAATGCCGAAACAGACATCGAGGGTAGGACCGCAGCACTCGGCGCCCGATCCAGCCGGGACTCCTTCACAGAGGTCCACCACACCGAGTCCGGCGCATACCTCATAACGCTGCTCGCCTTCGGCGCAAGGGCAGACCATCTCCTCGTCCGTCTCGCCGTCGCAATCATCGTCTCGACCATTGCACCACTCGACGCCGGGTCCGACCTCCAAGATGCACGAACATGTTTCGGATACGGCGTCGAAGAGCAGCCGACCATCGCTGCACCCTCCCACGTGTCGTGTTGATGGATCGTAGGTGTAGCAGACACCGCCAGGGTTGCACACGGGCCAGCACTGCCCAGCCGGGTAGACGACCCCGAGGAGATCACAACCGTGCTCGCAGGTAGTCCCGTCGGCGTTGCAACATGGTTCGGCCGGGTCACAGTCCGGCCACCCGCCATCGGCGTGTGCATCTGGGCCCACATTCGCATCCGAGGTTGTATCGACGCCCGTGTCCGCGTCCGCTCTCCCGCCCGCATCTGAGCCCGCGTCTGGACTTGCGTCAGGGCTGACGGATGCGTCGGCGGTCACGCAATCCTCACACCGATCCGAACCGTTGCAGCTCGACAGTCCGAGCGCAGCCGCTTCCAGGAAGAGCCCTGAAAACAAGACCAGAGATGTTGGGGGCAACCCTCTGGGTCGCATTGCGCGGTGCATAGCGTATAGTATTCATCAACCATCATTATCGTTCAAGAGGCCCGCCTTCCATGAGCACCGCGCTGAAGTCCCTTTGCTCGAGGTGAGCAGGACCGGCTAGTCGATCGCGCCAGCCCCGATGAGCACGATCGAGCTCCATGGCGGCACCGTGACCGTTCCCGAATGGGTCGCGCCGTCGATGCCCATCATGGGCGCTGACAGGGAATAGGTCCTGCCCGTCGAGGTCTCGTTGTAGAGGAGGTGGATGTCTTCCACGGTCGAGATGGAGGTGGGCGCGCCACCCGAGCTCGCGTCCTGGCCGGTCAAGGCTCTCCACTCGGAGAGCGTCTTGTAGCCGGACGAGAGGTAGAAGACCTCGTCGTCGTCGATGGGGCGGGCGAAGTAGTTGTGGTCAGACGTCCCAAAGCCCTGGATCTCCGCATCGCTGGAGTAGAAGAGCAGGGCCAGCTGGGAGGCCTCTCGAGCGACGAACCTGTTGCCCGTCATCGTGGTGCCCGCGATGGGGGACGAGATCCTCTGGAACATGATCTGGTACTTGTTGTTGTAGCTCGTGTTGCCGGTCACCGAGTTGTTCGCGCCCCCGTGGATCTGTATCCCTGCCTCCCTGCAGCCGGCCACGGTGTTGTCCGCGACGACGCAGTCGCTCGAATTCGAATCGATGTATATCCCCCTCGCGATCGAAACATCCGGGGGGGCGTTCGCGCCAGAGTCCAGGATGATGTTGTTCGCGATGGTCCTCACGAAGCCAGCGCCCCCGCCGACATAGATGCCTCCGCCATCGTCGAGGACCTGCATGACGTCGGTGATGAAGTTGTTCTTGATGTCGCACTTGGTGATGGAGGAAAGCTGGATGCCGTTGTAGCCGCAGAAGCGAATCGTGTTGTACTGCATCAGATTGGACGAGGTGGTGTTCGCCGTCAGGTAGATGCCATTCGGGTGATACAGCAAGGATTGGCCGGGGATGAGACCGATGTTGGTGATGTGGTTGTTCGTGGCCGTGAGCTCCATCGCGGCTGCATGGACTCCCACGGCATGGCATTGCGTTATGATGTTGTTGTCTATGACGATCCCGGCTCCGCCGCTGACATAGACGCCGCCTCTCCCGGCGTGGGACAGAGTGCAGTTCTGGACCGTCAGCGAGTCGGCGTCATAGGAGTAGATGCTGTCGAGAATTGCGCCGTCTAGCTCAAGCCCGTCTATGGTGATGTGGTCCTTTCTGTCGATGCTCACGAGGTATTGCAGCGTGGCGACCCGGACCTCCTTCTGCGACGGATCTCCGAAGATGTGTAGCCGCCCGGAGGCCGTGTCGTGAAACCACTCATCAGGCGAGGTGACGCAGCGAAGGTCGTTCTGAATGAAGTAGTACCTGTCGTCTTCTGGCTCCTGGGTCGAGCCGAGGCTCGTGAAGGTGAACTGATCCCCGCTGTGACCGGAGATTGGGCACCTGTCCAGCGTCCAGTCGTTCTTGTTGATGGCGAGCTCCGCCCCCGTCCAATCGACCTCGTCCCCGATGCCAACGTCGGTGATCGAGGTCGAGCCCGAGTGTGCCTCATAGGTCAGGCTCGCGCCCGAGTCCGGGTAGCGGCCCATCCCCACCACGACGCCATCCACCGTGACCATGTTGGTCTGGGCCTCGGCAGAGGGCACGGGGGCCGAGTGGACTCCGCCGCCCTCGGCGACCCAGGACGCAAGGGTCACGAAGCTGGAGAGGACGGGCTTGGGCCCCGTGTCGTAGGCCGTCACGACGATGGGCTGATCTGCCGTTCCGGAGGTGGCAGGGGCAAGGGTTGAGCCCGTGAAGCGGTCTCCACGGCGGAAACAGACGACGTCGCCAGGGCCGATTGCCCCTGATTGCCACTCCTGGTTCACCCTGTCGATGGTGGCCCAGGCCGTGGCGTGAGAGGCGCCAGTGGAGCCGTCATCGCCGGCGCTCTTGACGTAGTAGCTGCAGGGATAGGATTGACAGGGCTCTGTGAGCACCTGGCCGTCGCAGCAGTAGCCGGACTCGGCCGTGGTGCCGCCGCAAAGGCAGGTCGTCGTGATGGGCCCCTCGGCGCAGGAGGGCGGCTCCACGGAGCAGGTCTCTTCCTGCCAGACGCCCTCGCAGCAGTAGCCGCCCGAGACCTCGGTGGTCCCACAGAGACAGGGGTCAGTCACCAAGCCCTCGCCGCAGGTCGGAGGCGTGGTGCTGCCGTCGCCCTCAGTGCCGCCGTCGCCCTCAGTGCCGCCGTCGCCATCCAGGTGTCCCGGGCCGCAGCTCGCGCCGAACGCGATCAAGGCGAGGATGGCGACGCGCCGCAGGAGAAGCTGCGCCGCGTTCTCTCGATGGGGTCCGATTCGGTGCGTCATGGCTACTCACTGCCGACATCCGTGTGCGGCGCCCTAACTGGGGCTGCGCGCAACGCTTTTACGGATGGGCTCCTGTTCCATCAGCATAATGCAAATCCCGCCCGGCTCCGAGCCTGATCGCTCCTTTGGCCAGGGGTATCGAGTTCTCCCCCGTGGATAGTAGTTTGTTCTGGGTGCTTAGCCGCCCTTCGGGCGGCCACCGGGCGGCGTCGGACTGACCAAAATAAAGGCCCCGCCTAGGGCGGGACTGCTCCGCACCCTGGGCATCCCTTGTGCGGAGAATCAGGTATGCAGGGAGACGATGCTCTGGCGCGCGCGCCGCCCGCCGCCGGCTCTCCGGGGGCCACGGCGGCCGGCGCGCGCTACGCCCTGCGCGCTACGCCCTATGCAATCCCGGCCTTGGCCTGCAGATCCTCGATGGCCCAGCCATAATCGAAGGGCTCGCCCTCCCAGGTGGGTACGCCAGTCGAGGGGGAGAGCTCGACTCCAGGCGGCAGCC
>JAVEWA010000603.1:0-4346 GCA_034004785.1 Polyangia bacterium | reverse complement strand
CTCCTCCACCAGGTACAGCTCCTCCTGCATCCTGCGCGCGAGGAACATGCGCCGCCCCATGCGCATGAGGCCGCGGCGGATGTCGTCCTGGAACACCACGATGATGAGGATGATGAAGTACTGGAGGAAGTTGTCGAGCAGCCAGCCGATGGTTCCGAGCTCGAACCTGGTGGAGGCCAGGTAGGCGGCGCCGATGAGCACCATGCCCGCGATCATCTGGGCCGCCCTCGTGCCCCTGATCATCAGGAGCATGCGGTAGATGATGAAGGCGACAATAAGGATGTCCACGGCGGCGAGCAGCAGGTCCCGAGTCGAGGACGCGGCCAGGATGCCGTGGAGGAAGTCGAGCATGCGCTAGCCCTCCCCCCAGCCGCCCAGCAGGGCGTCCGCCACGAGGGCCGCCTGCCTGGCCTCGGCCACGTCGTGCGCCCGCACCATGTCCGCGCCTGCTGCCCTGGCGAGGACATGGGCTGCGATGGTGCCGGGCAAGCGGTCGGCCACCCCTGCCCCAGTGAGGGCGCCGATGAAGGACTTCCTGGAGGCGCCGACCATCAACCTCAGCCCGAGACGCGCCCGCAGGGTCCCAAGGCCCCTGAGAAGCTCGAGGTTTCCCTCGAGGCTCTTGCCGAAGCCGATGCCAGGATCCACCAGGATGCCATCCCGGCGCACGCCCGCCCCAATGGCTCTGTCCACGGAAGCCTCGAGAGCGTCTCCGACCTCCACGAGCACATCCTCGTACCGCGGATCGTCCTGCATGGTGCGCGGATTACCGCGGATGTGGCCTATCACCAGGGCGGCGCCGGCCTCTGCCACGACGCTGGCCAGCTCCGGGTCCATGGTGAGCCCGGAGATGTCGTTCACCATGTCGGCGCCCGCGGCGCAGGCGGCGGCGGCTACCTCGGCCTTGGTGGTGTCGATCGAGAGGGGACGATCAGTGCGGCTCCGCAGCGCCTCTATGACCGGCAGCACCCGGTCCATCTCGGCCCTGGACGTGACCGGCGAAGAGCCTGGCCGCGTGGACTCCCCGCCCACGTCCAGGATGTCCGCTCCATCAGCGAAGAGCTTCTCGCCGTGGGAGATGGCCACCTCGGGCCGCTCGTACCTACCACCGTCGGCAAAGGAGTCCGGGGTGCAGTTCAGCACCCCCATCAGAAAAGTCCTGGATCCGTCTATGAGCAGCGAGCCCACGGAGACCGCCACCGCGGGGGCGAAGTCTGCCTGGCTGATCCGCGGGTGGCTCATGCTCATCTACCGGAGGTCCCCACGGGCGGGGATAAGCCTATCCATTAATTAACTCGCCCAAACGGCCTCCGTGCTCGGGGGGGCGGGCCCCCCAGCCCGGTCGGCCGCGCCCTCTAGCTGTTCTCGCCCACCGGGGCCGGCTTGAGTATACCCCCCTGTGGGCTCCCTGCTTCCCTCTGCTCCCGCTTCCCAGGAGCAGCCGCGCCGCCACTATCCGGCTTGATCTTGCGGCTGATGGTTCCGCCCTTCACGATGAGATCGACGTCGTGTCCGTCCAGGGACTCGTGCTCGAGCAGGGCCGCGGCCACCCTGTGCAAATGCTCCAGGTTCTGCTCGAGGACGGTCTTGGCCCGCTGATAGTTCTCGAGGACGATGCGCTTGACCTCGGCATCGATCTCCTGCGACGTCTTCTCGCTGTAGTCCTGGTGCGTTGAGAGCTCCCTCCCCAGGAAGATGGCCTCCTCCTTCTTGCCGAAGGTGAGGGGGCCCATGTTCTCGCTCATTCCCCACTCGCAGACCATCTTCCGTGCGAAGTCGGTGGCTTTCTCGAGGTCGTTGGATGCGCCCGTGGTCTGCTGCCCGTCGAAGACCAGCTCCTCCGCGATGCGCCCGCCCATCAGGATCGAGATGGTGTTGCTGGCATAGGCCTTTGAGAAGTTGAGGCGGTCCTCCTCGGGGAGCTGTACCGTGACGCCGAGGGCAGGCCCCCTGGGGATGATGCTGACCTTGTGCACAGGATCCTTCTCGCCAGGGATCATCTTGGCCACCAGGACATGGCCCGCCTCGTGGTAGGCGGTCACCTTCTTGTCCCGGTCCGAGATGATCATGGACCGCCGCTCCGATCCCATGAGGACCTTGTCCTTTGCGGCCTCGAAGTCGTCCATCTCCACGAAGGACTTGTCCACCCTCGCCGCGTGGAGCGCCGCCTCGTTCACGAGGCTCTCGAGATCCGCGCCCGAAAAGCCCGGGGTCCCGCGGGCGATGGTCTCGAGATCCACGTCCGGACCGAGGGGGGTCTTGGAGGCGTGTACGTCCAGGATGCCGAGGCGCCCGCCTATATCTGGCCTTGGAACAACGATGCGCCGGTCGAAGCGTCCTGGCCTGAGCAGCGCCGGATCCAGCACGTCGGGACGGTTGGTCGCGGCGACCAGGATGACGCCCTCGTTCGATTCGAAGCCGTCCATCTCCACGAGGAGCTGGTTCAGGGTCTGCTCGCGCTCGTCGTGACCGCCTCCCAGGCCAGCGCCCCGGTGCCGCCCCACGGCGTCGATCTCGTCTATGAAGATGATGCAGGGCGCGTGCTTCTTGCCCTGGTCGAAGAGATCCCTCACTCGGGACGCGCCGACCCCCACGAACATCTCCACGAAGTCCGAGCCCGAGATGCTGAAGAAGGGCACCCCCGCCTCACCGGCGATGGCCCGGGCCAGCAGGGTCTTGCCCGTGCCCGGAGGCCCCATCAGGAGCACGCCCTTGGGGATGCGTCCGCCGAGGCGGGTGAACTTCTTGGGGTCTTTGAGGAAGGCGATTATCTCCTCGACCTCGTCCTTGGCCTCCTCGATGCCCGCCACGTCCTTGAAGGTGACCTTGTTCTGCTGCTCGTTCAGGAGCCGGGCCTTGGACTTGCCGAAGCTCATGGCCTTGCCGCCGCCGGCCTGGAGCTGCCTGATGACGAAGAAGAAGATGAGGAACAGGACCAGCATCGGCAGCCACGAGATCAGTAGGTGCGGCCAGATGCTCTCCTCTTTCTCCTCCACGTCGTACTTCACGCCGTTCTTGTCCAGGCGCTCGAGGAGCTGGGGCGACAGCAGGCCGTAGCTGCGGAACTTTCGGCCCGACTTGTCTCCGCCGGCGTCGCTCTTGTACTTGCCCTTGATCTCGTTGCCCCGGATGGCGACCTTCTCGAAGGTCTGGGGCCGCTCGTTCACGTCGGCCATGAACTCCGAGAACTGCAGCTTCTTGGCGTCTGATGGGGATCCCTTCATCAGGTTGTAGATCAGCACGAACATCCCGATGAGCAGGATCCAGAGCAGGATAGTCTTATGAGAGGGCTTCAATTCGGGTCCATCCATGTCCAGTCGGCCCGGGAGCTACCCGAGTCCGGCGCCGACCTCGGCATTATATCAGAAGCCGGCAGCTTTCAGTCACTTTCCCGGCCAACGACCTCTATTCTGGAGCCTCGCGCCAGCCTGTCAACCACTCCTTTGGTTCTTTGCGCCGCCAGGCCTCGGCGAGCGAGAAACGCTCCCCTCCCAACCCACGCGGTTCAGCCCGGGCGCCGTCTGAAACGGAACCTGAACCCTGACGGGCCCGCACCGCAGCGACGCCCCTTGAAGATCCCTGGGATCCACAGGATCTCGCCCCGCTCCTCGAGAAAAGGCAGGCGGCGCCTCGCGGGCTGCGGGATCTTTCGATTCACCATGAGATCGCTCACCTTTCGGTGCCCGACCTCGGCGCTCACCCTGTCGCCTGGCCTGAGGTTCCTCACCAGCAGCTCCCAGGTGCCCGCCTCGCCCAGGCCACGAACCATCTCTTCACCCGAGGCGCCGACCTCGTCCAAGCCATTGACCGCCATCTCCTCAGACGCGCCCGAGAGGGTCTCCTCGAGAGCCGCGTCCACAACCTCCAGGGTCAAGCCTAGGGCTTCGATGGAGTAGAGGCCGGGCCCGGGGATCCTGATCTCCACATCTCCGGGATCCTCGAGCCTCCTCCGGGCGCAGAGCGCGAGCCTGCCGTAGGTCCTGAGCGCCACGACGTCACCAGGCAGATCGATCCGGGCCGTGCCTTCATCGCTCAGCAGAAGGGCGAGGACCGCGGCGACATGCTCCCTGCCGAGCTCGAACGCCTCGCCTCCCCACTCGCCTCGAGGCTCTCCTCCTTGCTCTCCTCCTTGCTCTCCTCCTTGCTCTCCTCCTTGCTCTCCTCCTTGCTCTCCTCCTTGCTCTCCTCCCAGCTCTCCTCCTTGCTCTCCTCCTAGCTCTCCTCCTAGCTCTCCTCCTAGCTCTCCTCCAGGATCGCCTCCAGGCTCGCCTCCCCACTCTCCTCGTGGCTCTCCTCCGAGCTCGCCTCCCGCGCCTCCCCCCTCCCCTTCGCCCAAAGAGGCGATC
>JAVEWA010000602.1:0-4352 GCA_034004785.1 Polyangia bacterium | reverse complement strand
ACTTGAGCAGCGTGATCCCGTGGCCTTCGCCAAGGGCGCGCACGAGCGCGCGGCGCAGCTCCTGGGGAGGGCTGGTGAATACGAGCGCTCTCTCCCTCAGACGGCGGTGCTGGGCCAGGTCGATGAGCACCTCCAGGGCACGCTCTGGAAGTGGCATGGCGAAGGTCAGATCCACGATCACCCTCCTCGCGCCGAGGCGCACGGTCTCGACCAGCAGCTTCCCCGCGAGGCCGGAGAGCACCTCCCTGGAGGGTGACCCGATCACCAGCAGGGCGGGCTCGTTGCCCGGGAGCCGGACAAGGGGCGTGCATCGCTCGAGCAGGGCTTGAAGCCGGCTCGCGCCATCCGCCCTGAGGCTCCTGCAGTAGGTCTCCATCACCAGCGCCGTGAGCAGCAGCTCCAGCTCGCGCCACACCTCCCAATCCAGGCCCCGCTGCCCCAGCAGCTCCCTCATGGCCTCGCCCAGCCCAGACATGTAGCAGGCGGCCATGGAGGGGCTGCCGCCGCGCCCGGCGTGCCAGCCTCCCACAAAGGAGAGCTCGCGCACCGTCGCCCGGAAGTGATCCGCGGAGAGATCGGGCTCTCCAGAGGAGAGCGCCTCGAGGAGCGCCTCGAGCACCGCCTCGGAACGGACCTCCAGCTCATCCAGGAGCTCCGTGGGCAGGCAAGTGGGGTTGGCGCGGAGCCGGTCAATCCAGCTTCGTTTCAAGGGCTGAACCCCGTTTTTTCTGACCTGCGCCAGGGTGGAAGCCTGCACCTGGAGATCCTTCATCGTTTCAGTATATCCGCGATCAGCTGGCGGACCCCAGAAAACCCAGAGCCCTGCCTTGAATTATTCTCGAGTAATGCCATCATGGGCCCCCACGAGGCAATTCGAACCATGACCGCTGGCTTCGGGCTCACCGACGTAGGACGACGACGCTCACACAACGAAGACGCCTACCTGATCGACGACGATCGGGGGCTCTACGTCGTGGCGGATGGCGTGGGCGGGCACGCCAAGGGCGAGGTGGCCAGCGCAGAGGCGGTGGAGCAGATCCAGAACTGGGTCATCCGCCACGAGACCCTCGTCGCAGAGTACCTGGCGGCTCCCAGCGAGGAGCGCCTGTATCCGCTCCGGAGAATGGTGGAGAGCGGCGTGCAGGCTGCATGCTACCTCATCCACTCCATGGCGCAGCTCGAGCCCGACAGGAAGGGAATGAGCACCACCATCTCCATGGCGCTCGTCCTCGGAAAGACGGTGATCATCGGCCAGGTTGGCGACAGCCGCGTGTACCTCCTACGCCAGGGGGTGGCCACGCAGATCACCGAGGATCACACCCTGATCAACTACAAGCTGAAGCACGGCCTGATCACCCCGGAGCAAGCCGCCCGCGCCCCGGGCAAGAACGTGATAACCCGTGCGGTCGGGCATCTGGACTACGTGGAGGTGGACGTCACGAACCTGGTGGCCGAGCCCCATGACAGGTTCCTGCTCTGCTCCGATGGCCTGCACGGCTACCTGCAGCCGGGCGAGATCGAGCAGCACGGCGTGGGAGACCAGGCCTCTGCCTGCAGGGCCTTCATCGATCTGGCCAACGGCCGCGGAGGCAAGGACAACATCACCGTCGTGATGGTGGACATCGGCGTCTGACTTGCCCGCGAGGATCGCCCCATGAGCGGCGATGCCTCGGCTCCAGCTCTCCCCTAGCCCCCCCCCAAGGCCTTGGCCGCCATCCGATAGGCTGGCGGGTCGCCCTGCTCCATCGCCTCGATCACCCTCTGCCTCAGGCCGCGCTTGATGGAGGCGTAGGTGCCCAGGTTCACCGAGCCGAGCTTTCCCGCAAGGGCCACCGCCCTGGGCACGAGCTCCGAAATGGGGACGAGCTCGTCCACGTATCCCATCTCCTTGGCGCGCTCGTTGGTGACCCGTTCCCCGGTGAGGGCCAGGTCGCGGAAAGAGGCCGGAGGGAGCGTGTCCTTGAAGAGCGCGATCATACCAGGCGTGAACGGGATGTCGATCTGCACCTCTGGGAGGCGCACGAAACCGGCGTCGCTCCGCATGAGCCTGAAGTCGAAGCAAGCGGCCAGTATGGCTCCGCCCGCGACCGCGTGACCGTTCAGCGCGCCCACCATCGGCTTGGGAAATCCCGCGGCCAGAAGGAGAACCCGGTGCAGCGAGTCGAGGAAGGCCTGGATGCCTCCCGGAGCGGAGGCGCCCTCGGTCATCAGCCACTCCAGGTGGATGCCCGTGGAGAAGTAGCGCTCCTGGGCGGCCGTGACCACCACTCCCCTGACCGAGTCATCCCTGGCGAGAGCCTCCCAGGCATCGCAGACCCCCGTCAGAAAAGGAGTCGTGAAGCGGTTCTGCTCCTCGTGTGCCCAGGTCATCACCGCCACGGGACCGTCCATTCGTATGGTGAAGTCGTTCGACATGGGGCCCATCTTAGTCCAGAGGCGATCGGGCGTCGAGGCTCCTACTCACGCCCCGCGATTGAGTTGGCCGCCTCGGACGCGAAGCGCTCCCACCCCTGCCCCCAAGCATCGGCGCGGCCTCGGCCTTGCCGAGCACACGAAGCCTCCCGGTCCTCCAGGATCTCCCCAACGGTAATAGCGCTGGATCCGATGGGGCCTGTTCTGCTTTACTCAGGGGGAAAGTCCTCAGCATGAAGCGCCCCGCCCCACCACGAGAGGACGGCCCCCAAACGGGCGCCGGGAACGTCCCTGGCTCTCAAGACGGGCTCCCTACCACGAAGCTCGAAGGGGGCCGGCTCCGGGCGCTAGCCGAGCTGCTGACGGAAGGGCTCCACTTCTATCGCCTGGAGGGCGGCGACCGGCTCGTCTTCGTCGGAGGTAACCCGGCGGCGGACCGGATCTTCGGCGTCGACAGCGCCCGGGCCCTGGGTCAGCCCGTGGAGGAGGCCTTCCCCCTGCTGGCTGCGACGAAGGCACCGGACCACCTCCGGCGCCTGGCCAGGGGAACTAGCTCCGAGATAGACGAGGCGCTGGAAGTGACCGGGGAGGGCCTGGAGCGGAGGTTACACTTGCGGGCCATGCGCCTTCCCCCCTGGGGAGTCGTGGCGCTCTACCGCGAGGCGCTCCCACTTGACGAGCCCAGGGGCGATGACGACGCGAGGTTCGGCCAGGTGAACTCCGACGTCCACCGCATGGAGGCCCTCGGACGCCTGGCCGGCTCCATCGCCCACGAGTTCAACAACCTCCTGACGGGCATCGCCGGAAACGTCGAGCTCATGTCGCTGGACATCTCCGAGGCCGATCCGCTGCGAGGGAGGCTGCGAGAGGTCCGGCGCGCCACCGAGCGCGGGGCGGCTCTCACGAGCCAGCTCCTGGCCTTTTCGCGCCGCCAGATGCTCTCCACCCGCATGATCGACCTCAACGAGGTCATCGATCGCATGCACTTCATGATCGAGCGCGTCCTCGGGGAGAACATCAAGCTCGACCTCATCTGCGCCCGAGATCTCGGCGCCATCGAGGCCGACCCAGGCCAGGCCGAGCAGATCCTGGTGAACCTGGTGACCCACGCCAGAGACGCCCTCGCGGCAGGAGGCATGGTCACCATCGTCACCGAGAACATCACGCTCGACGAGCGCGCATGCCGCCAGCGCCCTGGCCTGCGGCCAGGCCCGCACGTGCGGCTGCGCGTCCGGGACTCCGGACGCGGTCTCCCTCCGGAGGCCCTTGGGCGCCTGTTCGAGCCCTTCTTCTCGGCCGGGACCGGAGGGAGGGGTGGAGGGCTCGGGCTGGCCACCGTGTATGGCATCGTGCGCCAGCACGGCGGCCACATCGAGGCATCTTCGGAGCTCGGCTGGGGAACCACCGTCGATGTCTTCTTCCCGCGGGCCGAGGGCGCAGCGCCCCCCCTGACGGCGCCAACGACCCACGACCACCTCCGCGGGCATGGCGAGACCATCCTCGTGGCCGAAGACGAGCCGGTTGTCAGGCAGGTCACCTGCAGACTCCTCGAGCGCCTCGGCTATCACGTCATCGAGGCCTCGCAAGGCGCCGAGGCCCTGCGCCTGGCAAAGGAGCACCCTGGCGCGGTCGACCTGCTGCTCACGGACGTCGTCATGCCCCACATGAACGGACGGGAGCTCGCGGATCGGCTGAGAACCCTCCAGCCCGAGATGCGCGTGATCTACATGTCCGGCCACCCGGACGACATCATCCTCGAGCTCGGGGTAAACGAGGAGCGCATCAACTTCCTCGCCAAGCCCTACACCCCGGAGAGCCTGGCTCTTGCCATCCACCGCGCCCTGGCCGAGTTGCGCGAGGATCTGGAGACGCCCTAGGCCACGGCCCTCGAGGTGACAACGCCGACGCGTCGGGGGAGTCGGCCTCCAATCCCCTTGGCT
>JAVEWA010000601.1:0-4375 GCA_034004785.1 Polyangia bacterium | reverse complement strand
TCCCAAGAAACTTTCCATCAAGTCAACAAGACGATCATAGAGTTCCGATTCTTGAATGGATATACTTTGTTTGCTTGTGGTAGGTCGTCTCTCGGGCGGTAAATTAGTACTAGTAGCAGTGTAGCCCTCAGGTGTTCGATGAAATGACGAATCATCCTCCTTCGAATGTCTAGATAGATACGATGCGAACGATGCTCGAGCAACTTTATCCTTCAGCTCAGGAGCAGCAGCGCATAACTTTTCCCATAGAGCACTGCCTTTATGAGAGCCACCGTCCTGAGAAAGAAAAGTGCTCACAAGCCGTATGACGTTGCTTGCATTATTAGCGTTCTCATCCCAGAACAACGAATTCGAAGCAGCATTCTTCGTCTTGGTGCGAGAACGTCTCGTTTGTATACTTTTGCGTGTCTCATCTTTCCGCTTGGGTCGTGCTTCTTTCCTTTGCAAAGAACGTTTATTCCGAAATACGAGGCCAGACTTGAGTAATTCCGTTACGATTCTGTTTTTCTTAGGTCCGGGAAGGTTGGCGAGTCCAGATTTCAGCCATGCCGTTTTCACGGCGATAAGACCAGACTCCGGCACTACCTCAAACAATCGCTGCGCCTCATCCGATAGAGTAGGTTGCATGAACCCGACAGTACCAAGGGTTCCATAGGATGTACAGCGGGATAACCTTCGTACTGGTCTAGGGGCGAATCGGAAAGCGGGTTGGAGTATCTTGCGGCTTAATCAAACCAGGTGGGTTCGGCTGACCTGGATAGCGCGTTGCAATCATTGAAGAATTCTATTCCGCGGCGTGTCGAAATTACCCTATCCCAGCACTCGTACTGCGATCTCCACCCCACCTCCCGCCGCGGGCCCACGCTCCTTCTGGCACGCCAGGGCGATGGCCCAGAAGCGGTCGGCGTGGCCTGCCTTGCTGGTGCGCTCGGCGTCGAAGGCCACCTTGCCTGAGGGGAGGACGTGGCGCTTGATGGAGTGGATCTGACCTACGAGGTCCCGATCCCGGGGAAGGGTGATGTCGCGGCGTTGGAGCAATATCCTGAAGTCCGTGGCCCAGCGCTCCTTGGAGTCGTTGGTGAACACTTCGGGCACGACCTGCGGGAACTCCCGGGCGAGGTTCTCGGCAAGGTGCATGCCGATGCCGCTGCGGTCGATGGAGAGGCGAGCGACGGAGGTCTGGTTGAGGAGCCGACGCAAGTCAGCCTCCTGCTCGGCGAAGGGGACCTGCTCGTAGCGGCGGAGCATCCGGCACACGAACCGCTCACCCTGCTGCTCGAAGACGGCCAGCTCGGAGTGGTCCCGTGTGCGGCCCACGTCGAAGCCGGCGACGAGGCGGCCGGTGGGGCGGGGGAGGGATGCGAAGTCGTGAGCGAGGACGAGGTCGTCGCTCGTGCAGGGTAGGATAAGCTCGTAGGGAAAGTACGAGTAGGACTCGTCCAAGAAGGCAACCTCGAGCTCCTGCTGAAAGTCGTCCAGGGGAAGCGAGTCGAACTGCTCCACGAGGACCTGGCGGCCGAAGGCCGCAACCCGGTCCGCGGTCGCCATCGCCGGAGCCTCAGCCGCGGCGCGTGCGACGTCCCGGCAGAAGAAGCGCGAGAGCCACCAGGGGACGACCTGCCTGGTGTGATGCTTGTACTGCCGAAGGGACTCTGTGGCGATCTCCCAGAAGATGCCCCGCCGCCCGAGGGGAGTGGAGCACCCGGTGAGCTGCCCGCGGGACCGGAGGATGAGCGCGGTCGAGCCCCGGTACACCTCCCGGTCGTTGATCATGTGCGCCAGCTCGTCGAGGGCGATGTCGCCCTTCTTGCCTCGCGGAGCCTTGGATGGGACCGACAGGATCCGGGAGATCTGCCTTCGCGGACTGTTGGACTCGAACGCCAGCTCTGTCTTCGAGTCCACCACGAGCTTCTTCCGGATGGCCGCGGGCATCTCCTCGAAGACCTGGCGCGCGAGCAGGATCCGCTCCTTGGCCTCGTCCAGGCTGAACGAGACGAACACGGAAGTGTGGTTCGCGCGCAGGTGGCACCGGGCCAGCGCCTCGAGCGCCATGACCATGGAGAAGCCCACCTGCCGGCTCTTGTTCACCCAGCGGAACCGCGACCGGTTGTTGAGGAACGCGGTCTGGTAGGGCTCGAGCTCGATGGGCTCGCCATCGAGCCGGCACATGGACGTGATGAAGTCGACCTCGTTGGCCAGGCTCCCCGACAGGTCCCGCTCGGACTGCTTCACGATCGCCGTCGTCATGCGCGATGCTCCGAATCGACTTGCATTGCCCGGGGGTAAGAGCGTGCATGTCCTCGGGCCGCGAGCCCCGGCCCCCGGAGGACATCATGAGCTACTACATGTACCGCATCCCCACGCCGGCCCGGACGCTCTCCGAGGCCGAGCAGGCCCGCCTGCTCCAGGTGACCGGAGAGCACCGGGGCGGTTTCCGCGACCACGTCATCTTCTCCCTGGCTCTGGGCACAGGCCTGCGCGAGCACGAGATCGCCGGCCTGAACGTCGGGGACATCGCCGATGAGCAGGGACGCGTCCGGCACCGGATGAGCCTCCGCGTGTTCAAGCGTTCCAACTACGACCCGGAGGTCCAGCAGGCCGTGCTCAGCGAGACGCTGCGCACCAAGCTCCGGCATTACCTCGGCTGGATGGAGCGCCACGGTCAGGCCACGGGTCCCGATGAGCCCCTCTTCGTGAGCCGGCGGGGCGGGCGGATCTCCACCCGGCAGATGCGGACCCTGTTTGCCCGGTGGCAGGAGCGGGCCGGGTTCGAGCGGCGTTACGGCTTCCACGCGCTGAGGCACACGGCCTGCACAAACCACTACCGTCTGACCAAGGACCTGCGGCTCACGCAGCGGTTCGCCCGGCACAAGTCCGCGGCCACCACGGAGCGGTACACGCACCCGTCCATCGAGGACCTGCTCGCGTCCGTCCAGGGTTTGCCGTGTTGAGCCGCCGGTGAGCCGCAAGCCCCGGTCAGTGCAGCATGGGGGAGCCACCGTCGCTGCCGCCGTTCCCGTCGTCGTCGTCCCCGTTGAACCTGCCCGCCACCAGCATGGCGGACTCCGGGTAGACCATCCCGGTGATGGCGGGGTTCCGGCGGATCTCCTCCTCGGTCTTGAGCAGGCGGGCGTGGGCGGCCTGGATGTCCTCCAGGGTGATGCCCCCCAGCTCCTCGTGGCGGGAGTCGGGATCCCCCATGATGAACGCCTTGAGGCGGGTCATCAGGTTGTAGTCCGAAGGGTTGTCGCAGCGTACGCGGCCCTCGATGAGGGCCTCCTCGAACGACAGCAGGAAGCGGTCGATACAGCGGATTGCGTCCTCGCGCCCGATCGTGAGCTGCTCGGCCCGCAGCTCGATGAGCCTCGTGTCCGAGATCTTCCGGGTCTCGCGCCGGGCGACCTCCCTCCGTTTGAGGCAGTTGTGGTTGCGGGAGTAGCGGGCGATGAGCGAGTGGGACACCCCGTACTTCTCGCCGAGCTCGCGGTAGCTCGGGTACCGCCACAGCGACCCCTCGCCGTCCTCCCCCACCTTCACCTCACCGTGCACCAGGAGCTGGTCGATCTCCTCCCAAGGCACGTCGAGGGCGTCGTTCTTCGAGGGGCGGCCGGGGAAGCGGATGGGGGTGTCGTTGGTGTCGTCGTTGGTGTCGTCGTTCTGCATGGTCTCTCCTTCACTCGAGCTGACGTTTCTCTGCCTGTGGACAAATACGGCGAAGCCTTGGGCCGGGCCGAAAGTGGGCCTTGGACCCACTTGCACTCGGAATTACACAGAGGGTCCCAAACCGGGCGATTTGGGCCCGAATCGAGGGCTTGGAAACATCCGTGTTTCGCTCTCGTTCAATTCCCAGGCCCAGCCCCACTCCGAAGAGGCACTAGGAACACGGTAATAGGATGAAATGACTCTGAAACTTCGACCTCCCCCCCGCCCCCTGAGGGAGGAATCCGGCCATCCGAGACCCCTCCCAGACCCCCACAACACAACCCCGCAGACCCCCAATACCCGCCGTTTTACCAACACCCTCAAGCGCATACTTGCCGGGAACTTCCCGTCCAATAGCCACCTTCCTGAAAGTAGCGGCTGTAATTCCAACGCCGTGAACACCACTCATTCGCGTGTCTACTTAGGCCCGGAGGCAGTGAACGGTCACTTCCCAAACGGCACACGGAATGCGGAGGGCAGGGGGGTGCGGGGAGCCAGCGCGCTCCATCACTGACCCCGCCCGTGCCACCACTCGCCAACCAGGTCCAGGAAGTCCGCGAGCAGGAGCGCCACAAAGGGCTCCTGCCGGTCGTCGCGGATCACAGCGATGGGGATCCGCCCCTTGGGCGCCGCGGCCAACGCCTGGGCCAGCGCGGCCCGCACGTTGGGCTTC
>JAVEWA010000600.1:0-4375 GCA_034004785.1 Polyangia bacterium | reverse complement strand
CCCGGACCGTAATAGACGATCTTGCAGTTGATTTCCCGCGACGAGTAGTTGATGAAGGACATCTAGGTCAACCTCTCGAGCGCCTGGTCTGGCTGTCCACTTCTGGCCTTCGCGCGCCTAGTCGTTGAAAAGGTTGTCGATGTCGTCATCCGTGATCTCTGCGAAGATCGACGGCTGCTGGGGTTGCTCGAGCTTCTGCAACATCGCATCGAATACCTGGGCCAACTCGCCCGCCGCCTTCCTCACTCGAAGACGCACGAGCCCGAGGGACGACCGCTCGTCGAAAAGGACCACGAGGATCACTCGCTGCGCCACTATGGAGATGTGCACGTTCGTGCGCTCCCCCTCGTGGAACTGAGTGGTGAACTCCCGCTCGGACATCAGCTTGGCGATGCCGCCGGTGGCGGCCACGTTACCCGCCGTGAGCGAAGACAGAGAAGTGGTGTCCAGGTTCTCGACCTCGCCGGCGGCTGCGATCTCCTGACCGTTCTTGTCGATCAAGAGCACGGCCATCGAGTTGGCGTCTTTATGCAGGCGATCCACGATCTGCTGGATTAGCCTGTATTCTTCTTCATACATCACATCCATCGGCGAGAACTCCTTGAGTCACGCGGAAGGGCGGAAAAACTGCCGTCCTCGATACCAGAAAGTGCTGAGTATATCAACGAGTATCTGGGATGAGCCCAACAGACACCCAGGCCTTTTTACCTGTTTCGGGCCGGAAGGACAAGGCACTCGCGAAATGGCAGCGCAGGTGCCCCGTCCCGGCCCCTTTCCCCAGGCCCTGAAGGGCCTCGAGGCGGCGCCTCCCGGGGCCGCGCGGCGCCTCCCCGGACGCGCGCCGAGCCTCTCCCCAAGGCGCCGCCCCCAGGGCCGCTCACACGTCCCGCCTCTCGGCCAGGGCGCGGCCGAGGGTCACCTGGTCGGTGTACTCGAGCTCCCCGCCGATGGGTACCCCCGCCGCGATGCGGGTCACCCTGGGCCCGAGGGCCGCGAGGGCGCCCCTGAGATAGAGCACCGTGGTCTCGCCCTCCACGCTGGGGCTGATGGCGAGGATCACCTCCCGCACCGGCTCCTCGGCTGTCCGCACCCGCTCTAGGAGCTCGGCGATGCGGAGATCCTCGGGCCCGATCCCGTCCAGGGCGCTGAGGAGGCCGTGCAGCACGTGGTATCGCCCCCCAAACCCCCCTGCCCGCTCGATGGCCAGCAGATCCTGGACCCGGCTGACCACGCATATCAGCCCAGGGTCACGGCGAGGATCCCCGCAGATGCGGCAGCGCTCCTCCACGGTGAAGTTCCCGCACAGCCCGCAGGGGCGCACCCTGTCCACGAGGGTCACCAGGGCCTCGGCCAGGGCTCGCGGGTACTCGGGCGGGGCCGTGATCAGGTGGAAGGCGAGCCTCGTCGCCGTCTTGGGGCCGACCCCGGGAAGGCGGGCGAGGAGGCTCACGAGCTGCTCGATGGGATCCCGGCCGGTCATGCGCCGAAGAGCTTGGGGAGCACGCCCCCGGTGAGCTGGCCGATGGACTCCTCCATCTTCTCCTTGGCCAGACGTTCGGCCTTGCCAAGGGCCGCGTTCACAGCCGCCCTGACGAGATCCTGGAGCATCTGGCGCTCGCCCGGGGAGAGCAGCTCCGGCTCGACCTCGATGGACACGACCTCCCGCCTCCCGTTCGCCACCACCCTCACCATTCCAGCCCCTGCCTCGGCCTCCACGGTGACGCTCCCGAGGCGCTCCTGGGCCTCCTGAATACGCCGCTGCATCTCTTGGACCTTGCCGAAGATCTCGCCCAGGCCGGGCATCTTGTCATTTGGATCGCTCATCTTGCCGCCTGTCCGCTGGACGCAAGGGGAAGCCTCGCGCCCTCAGTCCACGATCACATGGATGTCCTGCACGGACCCCTCCAGCACCTCGACGGCGTCTCGAACCGCCGCGTGGGAGAGGGCCTCCTGCCGCTTGCGCGCCCGCTCCTCCCTCCTCCAAGCCTCGTCACGCTCCAGCAGGCTGCGAGGCGAATCCCCTGTCCCCCTCGCCTCCTCATGGGCCGGTTCGGCGGAGGGCTCGGGCCGCGCTCGCCCTGGGGACAGCTCGGCCTGCTCGGGTGGCTCTTGCCTCTGCACGGCCACCGCGCCCGGCTCCGCTCCCTCTTCGAGAGGCGAGACCAGGAGCCGCACCGCGCGGCCCAGGGAACGCCCGAGGTGCGCGCTGAGCTCCTCGATGGTCCCGGGGGTCTGGATCTGGCGGAGCTCGAAGGAGCCGGTCCGAAGCCCGATCTCCACCTGCAGGGCTCCGCCCACCGAGCTCAAGGACAGAAGGGAGGCGCGATAGAGGTTGGCCGCCAGACGGCGCGAGTGACGCTCCGCCAGCCGCACCAGCTCCTCCCAGGCCTGCATGGGGTCGTCGGGCAGCGCCGCGACCAGCGCGCCCCCGTCGCCCTGCCGAGGCGCCGCGGGCGACCGATCATCATCGGCCCGCGATCCCGCGCCCGAGGCGATCCCGCCCCCAGACTCGCTGGCCCGGGGAGGAGCGCCAGGGCTGGCGCCGCCCACCGCAGGCCTCGCGGGCGCCTGGGGGGCAGGCGCGGCCCCTCGGGAGGCGGCGCCCCCGGGGCGGGCGGGCCCCCGCTGTGGTGGTGGCGCGCCTCCCGACAGCCGGGCCTCGAGAGCCTCGAGCCGCTCCAGCAAGTCCCCGAGGGGGAGCATCGGCTCCGCCTGGATGAGCCCGACCACGGCCATCTCCAGCACCAGCCGGGGGGTGTCGGAGCGGGCCACGCGATCCGCCGCCACGGCGAAACGATCGAAGAGCTGCTGGAGCCAGAGGGGATCCACCGCCGCGACCTGGGCCTTGAGGGCCTCCACGTGTGGTCCCGATGCCTGGATGAGATCCCCCGGCTCACTGACGAGGGCCGCCACCGTGAGATCCCGCAGGTGGGCCAGGAAGGACCGCGAAAAGTGCACCAGGTCCTGCCCCCCGCGATAGACGCCCTCCAGCACGGCGAGGGCGCCGGGCCCGTCCCGCCTGAGCACCGCCTCGGACAGGCCGAGCAGCGTCTCGGAGTCGCTGAGCCCGAGGGCCTCGCGCACCTTGGCTATGTCGATCTCGCCAGGCCCCGAGAAGGAGACGACCTGATCCACAAGGGAGAGCGCATCCCGGACGCTCCCCTCGGCAGCCTGCGCCACCAGGGCGAGCCCCTCCGGGTCAATGACGATCCCCTCGGGAGGCAGCCGCTCGGAGAGCATCCGGACGAGGAGCTCCGGCCCCACCCGCCCGAGATCGTAACGTTGGCAGCGGGAGAGGATCGTCACCGGGATCTTGTGGGGCTCGGTGGTGGCGAAGATGAAGGTCACGTGGGGAGGCGGCTCCTCCAGCGTCTTCAGGAGCGCGTTGAAGGCGCTCACCGAGAGCATGTGGACCTCGTCGATTATGTAGATCTTCCGGCGGCCGGTCACCGGAAGGTACCGCGCGTTCTCCCTGAGCTGCCGCACATCGTCCACGCCGGTGTTGGAGGCGCCGTCTATCTCGAGGACGTCCACCGCCGTGCCAGCGGCGATCTCCTCGCAGGCGCGGCAGACGTTGCAGGGGTGCGGCGTGGGCCCCTTCTCGCAGTTGAGGGCCTTGGCGAGCACGCGCGCGGTGGTGGTCTTGCCCGTGCCCCTCGGCCCACAGAAGAGGAAGGCGTGGTGGATACGGCCCGAGGAGAGAGCGTTCCCCAGGGTTCGCACCAGGGCCTCCTGACCCACTATGTCTTCGAAGCTCTGAGGACGGAGCTTTCTGGCCAGCACGAGATAGGACAAGCTTGGCCTCCCCACCCGAGCCGAGGACCAGGCCCGCGCCCGGCTCCCGGGGGAAAAAAAGTGGCTCCGGGCACCCGATCCTCCTGCTACCGTTGCTCCCTTCCGGGCCTGGCGGGGTTCACAGGATTCTCGTCACCCGGAGCCATAAGTCGATGCCGCAGCCAGCGGACCGCAACCTGGGCGCCGCGGGCTCCGACCACGGAGAGAGGGGGATTCGAACCCCCGGTGCCTTGCGGCACACACGATTTCCAATCGTGCACCTTCGGCCTCTCGGTCATCTCTCCTCGTCAGGATGTTCTGGTACGGAGAGAGAGGGATTCGAACCCCCGGTACCAGATTGGTACACCTGATTTCGAATCAGGCGCCTTCGTCCACTCGGCCATCTCTCCGCAAGATGTCAAAGAACCTGCTCCTCGCTCCTCGAGGGGTCGCAGAGCAAGGCCCATACCTACCAGAAAGGGTCATCCTGTCAAGCGGCCCGATCCCCTCGTGGGCCCCTTGTCGTGCAGCGCCGGGCGCGGCGCGGCGCCGGGTGGCGAGGCTAGTCCTTGCCCGGCTCGCGGCCCTCGGCATCCGACCC
>JAVEWA010000599.1:0-4381 GCA_034004785.1 Polyangia bacterium | reverse complement strand
GTGCGCCGCTGTGATCACCCCGAGTGTCCCCTCGGCGCCCAGCAGGAGGTGCGCCAGGTTGGGCCCGGTGGCGCGCCTGGGCGCCACGCGGGTGTGCACCACCTGGCCGTCCGCCAGCACCGCGGTCAGACCTAGGCACATGTCGCTGATGCGGCCGTAGCGGCTGCTCATGAGCCCCGCGCTGCGGGTGGAGAGCCACCCGCCCAGCGTGGCATTCGTCATCGAGGTGGGGACGTGCCCGAGGCTGAAGCCATGCTGGTTGAGCCGCTCCTCCAGCTCGACCCCGACCACTCCCGCCTGAACGTGAGCCACGAGGGAGACCTCGTCCAGATCGAGCAGCGTGCTCATGCGCTTGGTGTTGATGACGATCACCGGGTCGTCCCCGCGAGGTGACGCCCCACCCACCATGCTCGAGCCAGCGCCAAACGGAATCACGGGGATGGAATGGGCCGAGGCGATCCGCAGCACCTGGGCAACCTCGGCGGCCGCTCCCGGCCACACCACCCACGTCGGGCCCTTTGGCCAGCCCAGCTCCCTGGCCGAGATGAGGGCCCGCGGCCAGAAGTCCACCGCGTGCGAGATGGTGTCCGCAACCGAGCCCGAGAGGTTCTCGGCGCCCACGGCCTCCGCCAACAGCCCGGTGATCTCGCCGCTCGGCTTGGTCATGCTAGCCCAAGGACCCCCGGGTTCAGGATGCCGTCCGGATCGAAGGTCTGCTTCAGGGTGCGAAGGAGCGGCAGTGACGTGCCGTGCTCCTCTCGCATGAAGCCTGCCTTTGCCCGACCGACCCCGTGGTGATGGCTGATGGTTCCACCCGCGCGCGTCGCCGCAGCCAGGGACTCGGACCAGAGGCGCAGGTAGGCCTCGCGAGTCTGGGACGGGGTCCCTTGGCGGCCCACGAAGGTGAAGTATATGGAGCAGCCCTCTGGATATGCGTGGGAGAAGTGGGCCATGACGAAGGCGTGGGGGCTCGCGGCCCTGCGAACGCAATCGTAGAGCTCCATCAGCCGAGCCCAGGTCGAGGCCACCTCCATGGTGTCCACGAAGGCCCCGGCGCCGAAGATCCGCGACTGCTTGAAGCTCACGCTGTAGCGATGCCTGTGCCAGTGCCAGCCAGGCTCCTCCCCCAAGTCTTTTCCGCCTGCACGGAGGAGCTCACCGTGGCCCACGTCGAAGGACCCCTGCGCGATCCGGGCGTCCCCCTCGTAGCCGACAACACATAGACACCCTGTGGCGGCGACGTGAGGAGAGAGCTCCTCCACCAGCCTGTTGGTAAGATCGGGCCGCGAAAGCGCGACCTGCAGCGCCTTCCGCTTGAGCCAGGCCTTGGGTCCGCCGAGGCGCCCGAGGAGCGTCTTCAGGAGGTCGTCGGCCTCGCTCCCCTTGCCGGCGCTCGAACGCGCCACGATGGAGTCGAACTCGTCGTAGAGCCTGATCACGGCGGGCCGCACCCCGCACTGCATCAGCCGCCTGATGGCCTCGCACCCGGCGGCGACCCGCGGGAAACCATAGGCCCTGTAGATCCTCAGCTCGGGCAGGGGGTGCACCCGGAGGGTTGCCTCGGTGATGAAGCCAAAGGCGCCCTCGCTGCCTACGAAGAGCTGCGTCCAGTCGGGCCCGGGCGATGGGCCCACGTCCCTGCCCGTTTCGAAGACCTGCCCTGCGCCGGTCACCACTCTTACCGAAACCACCATGTCCTCGATCTTGCCGTACAGCGAAGAGCACTGCCCGGCCGACCGAGTGGCCAGGTATCCGCCCAGGGTCGAGCACATGAGCGAGGATGGAAAGTGCCCGAGGGTGAGGCCGTCGGCGGCGAGGGCGTCCTCCAGATGCCATCCCAGGATCCCAGTCTGGACGCGGGCCAGGTTGTCCTCGGGCGAGCTCCAGAGCACGCGGTCCATTCCCTTCAGATCCACCACGAGGCTCCCCCGGCCCCCCACCGCTCCCTTGCAGACCCCGGAGCCGGCGCCGAAGGGGACGAGGGGAAGCCTCTGCTCTCTGGCGAAGGCCACCAGGGCCATGAGCTCGTCGGCGTCCGTCGGCCAGACCACCCCGAGGGGGGGAGCCTCGTCGGGGCGGCCGGCCAGCAGCTCGAGGAGGCCCCCGGGCCAGAGATCCCTCGAGTAGGCGATCCGATCCGCGGCCGAAGTAGATATCCGGAGCTTGGGGAGCGCCTCACTTAGCGCTTCTAGCTGCGGCAGGAGAGTCTGCTGGAAATTGGTCATCCGCCCGGAGACAGTAGCCTCCGTGACGCACAGTGTCAAGACGATGGGCTCAGCAGAAAGGTCCTACAATTCAGGGGATCGCCGCTCGCCCCTGAGCCACGGTCACCCAGGAGGCCTCTCTAGTACAAGGCGGCCTTCACCTCTTGGAGGCCGAGCTGCTCGAGAGTGGTGACGAGCGGGATGGCGGTCACCGGATCCCATCCCATGGCCCGGTAGAAGTCCTGGCGCAGCTCGTCGAAGGCTGGCGTGAGGCCCCCAAGGGGGCCCGCGTCGAGCGGAGGGACCCCACGGGCCCTCGCGGGCATGGTCGTCCTGGGCGGCCGGATCCCCTCCCGCAGATTGAAGGCGTGCCTGAGGGTCTTGATTCGATGCCCGGCCGAGAGATATTCCTCGAAGCTCTTCTCCCACCCCGTGGCTGCGTTGATCCACTCGGCGACGGGTGGATCGCCCCCCACCGAGAGACCGAAGACACACATCCCGCAACCGTTGCCCAACTCCATGTAGTTGGACACGATCGACTGGGCTTCGCCCTTTCCCTTCACTCCCATGCGGTCCTTCAGGTTGTGCATGGCGGGCTGCTTGGGCATCCGGCGAGTCTTGCGGTGGAGCGCCATGAGATCCGTGTAGGTGTAGGAATGGATCGTGTGGCGTCCGGGCGTCGGCTCCACCTCGTAGGCCAGACCATAGCCGGCGTCGTAGCGCGGATCGTGCATGGGGAGCTCCTGGCCCCCGGCGTGCATGGCGAACTCCTCGGAGCCCTTCCCGAGCCTCTGGGCCGCCCGCTGGACACCGTCCTTGAGCCAGGCCCCGATGCCTTCCGCGGCGATCATCTTGCGCACAAGCTCGAGGGCAGCTCCGGCGTCCCCCCACCTGAGCTGCAGGCCTCCCGTGTCCTCGGTTGTGAGCAGCCCGCGCTCGAAGGCCTCGAAGGCCCAGGCCACCGTGACCCCGGCGCTGATGGTGTCCATGCCAGCCCGGTTGAGCTCCTCGTTGATCTGGAAGATCACGTGTAGATCATCCACCAGGATGAGCGCGCCAAAGGCGCCGAGGGTCTCGTACTCGGGCTTGTGGGTCTCTTCAATGGGGAATTGCCCCTCCTTCACCGAGCAGATCCCACCGCAGGCCAGGGGGCAGGAGTGACACCGGTATTTCTTCACCTCGTAGCGGGTCACCGCGTCGTCCCCCACGCGGGAGGAGCGGGTGACCAGGGGAAAGTCCCTGAAGCCGACGCCCTTCCAGTTCTGAACCGGGGAGTCGCCGGTCTCGGCGGCCATCGCGGTGATCCCGGAGGTGCCCCAGACCCGCAGGGTGAACTTGAACAGCTCCCCGGCCATGGCGGGCTGGGTCTTGAAGCGCCGGAGCGCCCTCCCGAGGAGGCTCACGACCTTGCCAGAGAACACACGGTCCACCGCCTTGTCCCGCTCCAGCCGCTCACGAAAAGCCTTGGACAGGGCGAGCACCCTGTCTCGATCATGGAGCTCGACCTTCTCCTTCCCCTTGAGCACCAGGGCCTTGAGCCGCTTCGACCCCATCACCGCGCCGAGCCCAGAGCGGGCGGCGAGCCTGCCACGCGCGTTCACCACCCCCGAGATCAGGGAGAGGCGCTCACCCGCTGGACCTATGCAGGCCACGCGGCTCGCCTTCCCGTGCCTCTCCTGGAGCCTGTCCTCGGTCTCGATGGCGTCCTGGCCCCATAGGTCGCCCGCGTCGAGCAGGCGCCGCTCGTCTCCCTCGATGAGGAGGTATACCGGGCGCGGGCTCTCGCCCGTGAAGAAGATGCCGTCCACGCCCGCGCGCTTGATTGCTGGCGCGAAGTCGCCCCCGCAGTTGGCGTCGCCCCAGCCTCCGGTCAGGGGGCTCTTTGCCACCACCTGCCAGCGGCCAGCGAAGTGGGCGCCAGTGCCGGTCAGGAGCCCAGCGACGAAGCCGAGCACGTTGTCCGGCCCAAGGGGGTCGGCCCCCGCCGGGATCCGATCCCACAGGAGCTTGGCCGCCAGGCCATAACCAGCCATGAAGCGCTCGTACACCTCGTCCGGGATGACCTGCTCCTGCACGGTGCCCTGGGACAAATCCACCCAGAGGACCTTTCCCATGTAACCCTTGCCCATTGGCGTCCTCGCTCCTTTCGACTCGCTGACTTCCGGCCTGAGTAATTC
>JAVEWA010000598.1:0-4385 GCA_034004785.1 Polyangia bacterium | reverse complement strand
CCTCGGGGGAATGATCGCCCATCTTGGGGCCAGGCTGCCCCAAGGCACGACCGAGGAGGAGCTTGACCGCTGGGCCCGGCTCGCCCTGGAGGTGAATCGCCTCAAGCGGGCGCCAACGCCATCCTCCTCGGCCACAACTACATGGCGCCCTCGCTCTACCTCTCGGTGCCCGACTACACCGGCGACTCCCTCGGCCTGAGCAGGATCGCCGCGGCATCCAGGGCCGACGTCATCGTGTTCCTCGGGGTCCGGTTCATGGCCGAGACCGCCAAGATCCTCAATCCGGAAAGGCTCGTCCTCCTGCCCAGCGCCCGGGGCGGCTGCTCCCTGGCCGAGGCGGTGACCGCGGCTGACGTGAGGCGCCTGAGGGAGGCGTACCCAGGGGCGCCGGTCGTGAGCTACGTGAACACCTACGCCGAGGTGAAGGCCGAGACCGACATCTGCTGCACCTCCTCCAACGCCGCTGAGGTGGTCCGGCACCTGAGGGCCAAGGGACTCGAGACCATAATCTTCCTGCCCGACGAGTACCTGGGCAGCAACGTGGCCGCCGAGACCGGGATGCGCGTGATCCTGGCAGGAAGAGGGGAGGGGCCACTCGAAGGAGAGCGATCTTCGGACCCGGCACCAGCGCCGGCACCTGGCCTGGTGGTCTGGAAGGGGCGGTGCGAGGTCCACGAGCGCTTCACCCTGAAGGACGTCCTCGCCATTCGCGAGGCACACCCGGGAGTAGTGGTGCTGGCCCACCCGGAGTGCCACCCGGAGGTCGTGCAGGCCTCGGACTTCTCCGGGAGCACCACGGCCATGATCCGCCACGTGAGGTCCCTCCAAGGAGGCAAGTACGCCCTGCTCACCGAGTGCGCCATGGGCGACAACATCGCCTCCGAGAACCCCGGGGCAGAGCTCCTGCGGCTCTGCCAGATCCGCTGCCCGCACATGAACGAGGTCACCCTGGAGGACACCCTGCGCGCCCTGCGAGAGGACAGGTTCACCGTGGAGGTGGACCCGGAGATAGCGACCCGCGCCCGCGCCTCCCTTGACCGGATGATCGAGATCGGCTGAGAACGGCTGAGATCGGCTGAGGGCTCTCTTGTCCGAAGGGGCTCGAGGCCGCTCAGGGGTACCCCCCTCGAGAGGGCTCGGCCTCTCTTGCCTAACCCCTCAGGTCGAGAGGGCTCGGCCTCTCTTGCCTAGCCCCCTTCAGGTCGAGAGGGCTCGGCCTCTCTTGCCTAGCCCCCTTCAGGTCGAGAGGGCTCGGCCTCTCTGGCTTCGCCCCCAGGTGGGCCGAAGGCGTAGAACCAGCCCGTGGCCGTGCCGATGAAGACGCTGCCCCGGACGACGCAGGGCGAGGACAGGATCCTCCCGTCCAGGCGCTCCTTCCACAGGAGGCGGCCATCGGCGGCGTCGAGCAGGTAGAGATGGGAGTCGTAGGATCCGAAGATCACCTTCCCGTCCACCACGGCGGGGGAGCTCCAGATGGCCTCCCCGGCGCGGAAGGCCCAGAGCTTGGCGCCCGAGAAGGCGTGCAGGCAGTACAGGCGCCGGTCCTGTCCGCCGATGTACAGGCGATCCCCCACCACGGCGGGGGTGGACCACCAGCCCATGTTGTTGTTCACGCGGAACTGGTGCTTCCCGGTGAGGGCGTCGAAGCAGTATACGTATGGCGACTTCTCTTGGGCCGCGGTCCATAGCCTGCCCGCGGTCACCACCGGAGAGACGTCGGTGTCGTCTCCTGTGCGGGCCTTCCAGATCCGCTTCCCGGTGAGAGCGTCCATGCAGAAGAGATCCCCGGAGTAGGTGCTCGCATAGACCCGGCCCTCGGTCACCGCTGGAGAGGACTCCACTCCCCCCGAGCCGCCTCCGCCCTCGGTGCCGCCGAGGAACTGCCTCCAGATGACCTTTCCGGTCTTCGGCTCGAGGCAGTTCAGGTAGCCCGCCTCCCCGCCGATGTAGAGCCGCCCCTCGTATATGCAGGCCGATGAGTCCAGATCCTGCCCGGAGTCCCACCGCCAAAGCCCCTTGCCAGTGGCGGCCTCGACGCAGTGCAGGTAGTTGTCGACGTTGCCGATGAAGATGCGCCCCTCGTGGTAGCAGGCCGAGGCCTTGAACATCCGCCCCGCCTGGTAGCGCCAGCGCTCCTTGCCGCTCTGGGCCTCGATGCAATAGAGTCGGCTGTCCTGGGAGCCGATGTAGATCATGCCGTCCACGTAGATGGCGGTGCCGGTCCAGCCGGTTCCGCTCCACTTCTTCTCGGCCCTCGTGGCGGTGGCCTTGGAGACGAAGGTCCCCATCTTGAACCTCCACCGCTCCACCAAGCGATCTGCCATTGGGCCCGTGCCATAGAAGGTGTGGGATGGGTTTCCCCGGAACATGGTGACGTTCGCGCCGCGAGGCGCGCCCCCGTCTGGCGCCTTGCCGCCTGGCGTCCCTCTGTTTGCCGCTTCGCCGCCTGGCGCCTTGCCGCTAGTCGCCTTGCCGTCTGGAGCCTTGCCGTTTGGCTCAACTGCGACCGGCACTCTGGCGTCCGAAGCTCGCGCTGCAGGCCGCGCCGCAGTCCGCTCCACAGGTCGGGCCTGGGGCATACCTGGCGGCGAGCCGGTCCGGGAGTCCCTTGGCCCCTCCCGGCCGCAGGCCCCGAGGACGGCGGCCGCGCCGCCTGCGAGGACCTCGCGCCTGGTGAGGCCCGAGGCATCGAAGGGAGCTTCTCCCAAGGGAGCTTCTCCGGTGGTTGGGCGGGGCTTCATCGCTTGCTGCTCACCGTAGGCCAGGACTGCGGCCAATGCCGGCCTGGCACAGAGGAAATAATAGGAACAACGGACGCGTGATCGCAACTGGCGTCGGCTGGGCGTGACACGGGGTGAGTTCTGTTGCAAGATCCATCATCATGGCAGCCGCCGGCAGGAAGCCCTGCCCGGGAGAAGAACAGATGACAGCCCAGCTCGCAAAGCCATCGAGGCATTGGCCGCTCTCCAAAGTGATCCAAGGCCTGCTCCTGACCCCGCTCCTTGCCCTGTCCGCGGGGTGCGGTGACGACGACGGTGAGGATGTCCCTCTGCCAGGGCCTCTGATGGCGGGGGTCGCAAAGGCGCGGATCCCTGCTCCCGTGGGTATAGGCACCGTGGGGTACGGTGGCTTCGGAGTGACCGGGCCCGAGTCGCCCTTCAACGGGCGCTACTACCCGGCCACGAACCGCGTGCACGGGCACCCCGAGTACCGGGCAGTGGTGATCTCTCGGGGCGCTCCCCACGAGGTGATCTTCCTACGCGCCGACACGGTTGGGGTCTTCCAGCACTTCAGGCGGGCCGTGGCCCTGGAGCTGGAGGAAAGGCTGGGATACTCGGTGGAGGACCGCCTGATCTTCGGCGGCACCCACACCCACTCTGGGCCGGGGAGGATAATCGACGCCGGGCCCATCTACGATCTGATGGCCGACACCTTCTTCCCCGAGCACTACCTCAGGATGGTGCGGGGGGCGGCCGACGTGGTGCAGGCGGCCTACGCCGACCTGGCTCCTGCGAGGATTGGGCATGCCTGGGCCAGCGCGCCCGACGGGCACAACGACCGGAGGTGCGAGGACGGTCTCGACTACAAGAACAGCGACGTCCCGATCCTGGCAGTTGAGCGCCAGGGGCGCATCGAAGCCCTGGTCTACTCCTACGCCGTGCACGGGACTGTGCTGGGCATCGAGGACTTCACCCTGTCGCGGGAGGTGTCCGGGGCCATCGAGGCCTTCATCGAGGCCGGCTTCGACCACCCGGTGACGGCCATCCACTTCAACTCCTGGGGCGCCGACATGTCCCCGGGATCCCCAGAGATACCGCTCCAGGCTGGCGCTGCCCAGCCGGGGGGCTACGAGCGGCTGCTCATGGTGGGCCGCTCCGTTGCGGATGACGTGCACGCTGCCCTCGCTGGGATCCTCTGGGAAGAGGATCCAGAGGTCTTCGCCGAGGTGCACCGGATCCCCATCGGGCGCCAGGCCATCGGCTATCCCGATGGGATGTTCGACTACGAGTGGGGCGGGGTGTACTGCTCCTATGCCGACGGGGACGACTGTGATCCGAGCACCACTATTCCGGATCTGGACGGCCGCTGCGTGCCCTTCCCCGAGACCTCGCCCCTGCCAGACCTCACCGAGCTCGCCGCTGGCCGGGTGGGTCGGCTCGCCTTCGTCACCTTGCCGGGTGAGCCTGGCACTCTGCTCGCGGAGGAGCTGCTCGGCCGTCTGGCCTCGGAGCACGCCGAAGACAACGTTATGTTCCTCGGCTACACCATGGACTACACCGGCTACGCCATCCTGGAGGACGACTGGTGGCAGGGGGGCTACGAGGCGAGCGGCCACATCTGGGGACCGTGGCAGGGAGAGTACCTGGTTGACAGGGCCGTGGAGG
>JAVEWA010000597.1:0-4385 GCA_034004785.1 Polyangia bacterium | reverse complement strand
CCGAAGTCCACCGGCGAGGGGTCAGTGTACGTCCAGGGCTTGGCGAGCATCCTGGGCATGGGGCACGAGGGGCCCAGGCAGAGCTCCCAGGGCACCGAGGTGCAGCTTCCCCAGGCCTCCATGAAGGTCCGTTCGGAGTAGCCGAGCAGGTGATCGTCGGGGTTCGGCGGGGCTCGGTACACATAGTGCGTCTCGGCTGGGTCCTGCCAGGCGACCCTGGTGCGTACCGTCAGGTTCGAAAGAGGCCTGCTCGTGTATGCGTACGCCGGGTTCTTCCAGGGCCAGGTGAGCGTCTTGGTGTGTTGGCTTGGTTTATGCGAGAACCCGAGGTGCTTGTTGATCGCGTGCTGATGGTACTTGAGGGGCTGAGTGAGCCAGTTCGGCTCCCTGTTCAGGTCCAGCGTACGGGGGCAGCTCGGACAGGCATCCGGGGCCTCACCCACGTTCACCATCTGGTTGGCCTGGTCGCTCTGGATGGCCTCCCAGGCGAGAGCGCCAAAGGTGTCGTATTCGTCGCCACTTGGGCAATGGCGTTCGTCGTCACACTCGCCGTTTTGAATTTCGTTTGCCGTGCACCCACAAGCCCCCACCGAAGTGCGCTGGTACAGAGGATGGAATTTCACCAGCCGTCCGTGAGCGCTGATGGTCCCACCCTCCGTGGCTACCTCCACGTAGTAATGCTGCGCACGGCTTATGCAAACGTGCCCCTTGTCATGTTGCGCGATCCTGTCAGGGTAGAAGGCCGCGATGCGGCCGCGCGGGGTGGACTCGCAACGATCTCCCACGTTGTTCCGGTTGGTGTCGGCCTGATCGGGATTCGCGAAGAAGGCGTGGCAGATGTCGGCAGAGGTTCGGCTGCCGCAGTCTGCCTCGCCGCTGTCGATGCAGTTCTTATGGGTGACGCAGTGCTGCTGGTAGTACCCTTCGAGGTACTGCTGGTAGGGCTCAGATGTGGGGCAGGCGGCCGGTTCTCGGCAGGGACAGTTGTCCATGGCCGCGCAGCGAGCGACGCACCGAGCTGGATCGAGTCCACTTTCGCCGTAGTTACTGTGGCAGTCCAGCTCGCAGTCTGCCTGGCTGAAGCCTGGCTCTGGCTCACAGACACCGTCGGTGTCGAGGTCGTACTTCAGTTGACCACTCCCTGGCTCGCAGTCGTAGAGGTCGATCACCCCGTCGTCGTCAGTGTCTTGGCAGGCATCGCCTTGGCCGTCGGCGTTCCAGTCCGCCTGGTCTTGGTTAGAATCCTCCGGGCAGTTGTCGCAGTCATCTCCATGCTCGTCGGCATCCGAGTTCACCTGATCGGGATTGCTCTTCCAGGGGCAGTTGTCGCAAGCATCCCCCACGCCATCACCGTCCGAGTCCTGCTGTGAGGGGTTGGTGGTGTCCGGGCAGTTGTCGCAGTCGTCGCCCACGCCATCACCGTCCGAGTCCTGCTGGGGGGTTGGATTGTCGGGGCAAAGGTCACAGACGTCGCCAAAGCCGTCCCCGTCATAGTCTGACTGGGACGGGTTTCGGTCATTTGGGCAGTTGTCACATCCGTCGCCAGCTCCGTCGCCGTCGTAGTCGAGCTGCGCCGGGTTGGCCAGGGTGGGGCAGTTGTCGACGGTGAAGTTGCTGCTGAAGCCGTCCACACCATCCCCATCGATGTCGCAACGAAGCGGACGAACGCCGGGATCCGGAGGCATCCCTCCGACAGGGATGGGGAATGGCGGCTTCACCCCGGAAGGATTTCCGTCGTGGTAGTAGAGCACAGAGGCGAAGCCACCCGCGCCTCCTGCATTCGGTGGAGCAGCAAAGTCCAGGAAAGTCACCGTCCAGATGTCTTTCCACCCGTGCCCGGACATATCCTGGAAGGTCAAAGAGGGCGGACCTGGGTCTGTCGGATCAGCCGGGTCAGCGTAGTCGGAATCGTGCTCTTTGTATCCGATGAGCGCGATCCAATGGGCGTTTTCGCAGAGTACATACGGATCGACGATCATCTTCTGCAGAGACACTGGTTGCCCCGCTGAGAAATCGCTCGTCGAGTTATTCGGTGGAGGGGCGCGGTGGATGCGCTTCATGCATGGAAGGGAAACGCGCATTGGCCCGTAACCGACGAGCGTATTCGCGATAACCGTGAACATGCCCACCGGGTCAGTGACGTTATTTCCCGTGTCTCTGAAGCTGGACAGATCGAGAAGATGAGGGCCAGTGGAGCGGAAGAGGAGCGTTTCGTGAGGGCGCTGAGCCTGGATCCATCCACAGGTGCTCCACAGCGGTAGGTCCGATGGGCTGAACTGGCGGTAGCGATCACAGACTCCGCAGGAGTCCTTGGCCTGCCAGTATTCCTGCTGTGGTAGAGGCCTCTGCACGCAGGAATCTACGTAGCCGACCCTCTCTGTCCACTCCTCGCTGACCCAGCGGGTCACCGGGCCACACGCTTGCCCCAATCCATCGTCCCCTGATTGTCGCTCGCCGTAGTCCCCGACGCAGTAGTCGTACCCCGCATGGTCACGAATATCCGCACAGTTGAAGTAGACATGAGGATTCAACCAGATGCCGCGCTGGGGCGTGGTTGGTTCTGTGAACCCGAGCTGGCTGGCCCTGGAGGCATAGAGCACCTGCAAGGCATTCACCTCGGAATAAAGGTAGCAGGCGGACCCTGGTGACCTAGTGCTCGGCCCCACGTAGGAGACCCTCTGGCCGCCCGCGATGAGGACATTGTCCCATGTGAAAACAGGAAACAGCGGTTCCTTGGGAATAGGGGGAGGAGGATCCACTGGCAGAGTCTGGAGGTAGCTCTGTATAGTCGCCTCTTCCTCGGGCGACACGTAGCAGTCGTGCTCTGCCTGTGCTGTTCTCGACGGTAGCGTCAAGGCAAGTGACACACACACACACACGAAATCGCCGTGGTTCGCTTCATAATCCATACCCTCCGCTGAGACTAGGTGCCTTCTAACCTTCTCATTATTTCCGGAGAGCCGTCAATCGCGATCATTCGATTCAAGCGCGAAGCAGGGGCAGGGGCGTTCATTTGACTCTCTTGCGACCACCCCAAGGGGATCATAACAGCCAGGGCGCCCCGAGGACTCAAGCGGGGAGAGCAGGGAATCCGAGGCTAGCCAAGGGACCCATGGATGGGCTTGGGCCTCCTTCTGGGGTCCATGGGGGCCCTCTCGGAGGCCCCTACCCCAACGGACCAGACAGAGTCCAGGCAGAGGCTAGTCGGAGGCCAGGAAGACGGCCGGGCTGAGGCCAGGCTGAGGCCAGGCTGAGGCCAGGCTGAGGCCAATCAGAGGCCAGGCTGAGGCCGGGCTGACGGCCAGGCAGACGGCCGGGCAGACGGCCAGGCAGACGAACAGTCAGAGGCCGCTTTACAAACGACCGCGGGACTTGGATACTCCCCTGGTGGTAGATGTCATCCGTCGTCTCTCGCTGTTGAACGAGGCAGCCCGGGCCCTCACCTCGGAGCTGGATCACGACGCGCTCCTCGACCGGATCCTGGATCTCACGAGGGAGGTGTTCGGCTTCGACGCCTGCGCCATCCTGCTCGAGGACCAGGGTGAGCTGATCATCCGGCGCGCCAGGGGCTACGACGAGGCGGTGGTGGCCTCCTTCCGCGGCCATCCAGGCGAGGGGGTCACGGGCAGGGCGCTCTCCCGCAACGAGGCAGTGGTGGAGAGCGACCTCTCGAGGGCCGAGGGCTACGTCGCCGGCGTGAGGGGGGCCGTGGCGGAGGTGGCCATCCCCCTCAGGTTGAACCACACGGTGCTCGGCGTGCTGGACGCCGAGAGCAGGGAGCCGCTAGCCCTCAGCTCGGACGACATCCAGCTCCTTCAGGCCTTCGCCAGCCACGCCGCCGTGGCGCTGCACAACGCCGCGCAGCACGAGCGCCTGGAGCGCCACAGGGCGGCCCTGGAGCGGCGCCTGGAGATCCAGCGGATCCTCGCCCGCGCGAGCGAGGTGATGCTCTCCTCCATGTCCTGCGACGAGGTCCTCGACGAGATCCTCGCCCTGGCCAAGGAGGCCCTCAGGTTCGAGACCTGCGCCGTCCTCCTCCTGGAGCCGGACAGGGAGCACCTGGTCCTGCGGGCGGCCCACGGCTACCGGGACGACTGGCGGGAGCTCCGCATCCCTGTGGGCAGGGGAATCACCGGAGAGGCGGTCAAGACCGGCGCGCCTGTGGTGGTGCAGGACGTCCGGGCCGACCCGCGCTACATCGAGGGGGTCTCGGGGGGCCGCTCCGAGCTGGCCGTGCCCCTCAGGGTGAGGGACCAGATCATCGGCGTCTTCGACGTGGAGGCCCTGGTGGTTGGCGCCTTCGACGAGGAGGCCACCGAGATGGTGGTCTTCTTCGCCCGCTACGCCGCGGTGTCCCTGAGGAACGCCGCCCAGCTCGAGGGCCT
>JAVEWA010000596.1:0-4392 GCA_034004785.1 Polyangia bacterium | reverse complement strand
GACCTCCTGGAATGCATTCCAGATCTCCGTCAGATTGCCGCACCGAAAGTTCGCGACGAGGATGGCCGACACGATGGCCACCTCCGGCCCCGGGGCAGGGGCGTCCACGAGGCGCACGGTCTTGTCGCCGTCCGCTCTCAAGGCGTCGGCGCTCGGCCTGGACCCGGGCATGGCGATCGGGATCTGGGAGAAGACAGGCGCGGCCAGCTTCTGGAGCACGGGCACCGCCTGGGGGCCCGGCTGCGCTCCCCCCGAGATGATGCGCTCGTAGAGGTTCTTCCTGGTGGCCCCGGGCTCTCCGAGCTTCTTCCGAGCCTCGCGCAGGGCCTGGTTCAGGTGAACCTGGAGGGTAGCCGATGGAATTGCTCCTCCGGGCACGAGCAGTCCGTTTACGAAGAAGGTCGGCGTGGCGCTCACCTGGAGCCTGGTGCCGAGCAACTGATCCGCCAGCACCGCCACGCGATGCGAGCCTGCCTTCAGGGCCCCAAGGACTCGCCCGCCAGGCACGCCGGCCGCCACCGCGGCCCGCTCCAGGCTGGCGTCGTCCAGAGCGTAGCGGGCGGTCCTCAGCCGATCCATGAACTGCCAGAACTTCCCCGCCTTGTGAGCCTCGACCGCGGCCACGGCGGCGGGCACGGCGCGCGAGTGCATCGCGAGCGGGAAGTGCTTCCAGACTATCCGCAGGTCCCGTGCCTGGGCACGCTGGGCCACAACCAGAGTCTGAAGCAGGGCCTGGGAGAAGCGGCACTCGAGCCCCCCGAAGACCACCACCGTCACCAGCGCATCGTCGGGGCCCAGCACGGGCGAGGCGTCCACCGGCACCTTGTAGAGCACTGGAGCGGCGCTCGCCCTTGGGGTCGCAGGCGCCGCTCTACCCTCTCTGGGCGCCAAGGTCCAGAGCAACGCCACGCAGTAGAGCAACACTGGATACATGGCGCGCGTTGGTCTGGGCATGGCTCCCGCTCCTTCGCTCGAGATGGCCCGGGTCGAGGTCACAAGGTGCTGACGCGCTCGACGCTCAGGACGCCCTCTATCTTCGACAGCCCCTTGATGAGGGCGGTGAGCTTGCTCAGGTCTTCTATCTGGAACTGGAACGTGTTCACCGCGTAGTCGTCCTCGAAGGTCCGGCAGGTGGCCTGCAGGATGTTCACCCCCTTGGCGGTGAAGGCCTTGCTGACCTCGGCCAGCAGGCCCTTCCTGTTCAGGCTCTCCACCCTGACCAGCACTGGCGACATGGTCTTGGTCTTGGAGTCCCAATCCACCTCGACCCGCCGGGCCGGATCCAGATCCTTGGCCTTGGGGCAGTCGCGCGTGTGAACGGTCACTCCTCTGCCGCGGGTGATGAACCCGAGGATCGGATCTCCGTGCACCGGGTTGCAGCAGCGAGCGTAGCGCACCAGCATGTCCTCCACGCCCTGCACCGTGATGCCGCGGTTGGTCTGGCGCTTGACGCCCACGCGCTCGAGGAGCTTGCTGACGACGCCCTTCTCCTCGGGCTGCTCGTCGGTCATCCGCTCGCCCTCGGGGACCATGAGGGCGACGACGTTCGCCGAGAGCAGCTTGCCATATCCCACCGCCAGGAGGAGCTCGTCCACCGAGCCCGACCGCAAGGACTGGGCAGCCTCGGCGAGCTTCCCGCTCTTCTCCACCTTGGATAGGCTCAGGCGGCAGCGGCGGAGCTCCTTGTCCAGCATCTCGCGCCCGAGGGACTGGCTCCGGGCCCGCTCCTCCTTGCGGATGTGGTGACGGATCTTGGTCTTGGCCCTTCCGGTGGCGACGAACTTGAGCCAGTCCTTGTTCGGGCTCTGGTTCTTGCTCGTGATGATCTCGACGGTGTCGCCGCTCTGGAGCTTGTACTTGAGCGGCACCATCACGCCGTTCACGCGGGCGCCGGAGCAGTGATTGCCGACCTCCGAGTGGACGCCGAAGGCGAAGTCCACCGGCGTCGCGCCCCTGGGCAGGCTCTTAAGATCACCGTGAGGCGTGAAGATGTACACCTCGTCATCGAAGAGATCGAGCTTCACCGTGTCGATGAACTCGGTGGGATCGGCGTTCGACCGGTGGTCGTCCATGAGCTGGTGGAGCCAGGCGTAACGGCTCTCGTCGCGAACACGGAGGGGCTTGCCTTCCTTGTAGAGCCAGTGAGCGGCGATGCCCTGCTCGGCGGTCCGGTGCATCGCGAGGGTCCTGATCTGGATCTCGATGCGCGTGCTCTGGGGGCCGAAGATCGACGTGTGAAGGGACTGGTATCCGTTGTCCTTCGGGAGCGCGATGTAGTCCTTGAACTGGATCGGGATCGGCTTGTACTTGGCGTGGAGGCGCCCGAGGACCTGGTAGCACTTGTCCACGCTGGTCGTGATGATACGGAAGGCCATCACGTCGTACAGGTGGTCGAGATCCAGCGTGCGCCCCTGGCGACGGAGCTTCTGGTAGATGCCCCAGAGATGCTTGGAGCGCCCGGAGATCTGGGCCTCGATGCCGGCGTCCTGCATCTCTTCCTGCAGGATGCGGATGACGTCCGTCACGTAACGCTTGCGGTGCTTCTCGACGAGCTCGATGTCCCCGGCGAGCTTTCCGTAGTCCTCCGGGTGGAGGTACTTGAAGCAGAGGTCCTCCAGCTCGGTCTTCACCCACTGGATGCCCAGGCGGCTGGCCACCGGCGCGTAGATCTCCTTGGTCTCCCTGGCGATTCGCTCCTGCTTCTCGGGCGACATGTGCCCGAGGGTCCTCATGTTGTCCAGCCGATCGGCCAGCTTGATCAGGATCACCCGGATGTCTCGCGCCATGGCGAGCACCATCTTGCGGAAGTTCTCCGCCTGGCGCTCTTCCCTCGAGTTGAGAGGGATGTTCTCCAGCTTGGTGACGCCCTCCACCAGGAAGAGGACGTCCTCGCCGAACTTGGCGCGGATTTCGTCGCGAGAGACCTCGGTGTCCTCTATGCAGTCGTGAAGGAAGGCCGCGCAGATGGAGGGCACGTCGAGCCTGAGCTGGGCGATCGTCGTGGCCACGCCGAGGGGGTGCACGAAGTATGGCTCTCCCGACTTGCGCTTCTGCCCCTCGTGGGCCGTGGAGGCGAACTCCGCGGCGCGAACTATCGGGTCGAGGTCTGCTTCTGGGAGGTAGGACCTGACCTGCTTCAGGATCGCATCATACAAAGGACTATGCTTCTCCACCGCCGAGGCGGTGCCCAACTATTGCTGTAATCATACCACAACCCAAAAAAGACGCACACCGCCAAGCCCAAATGCGGGCCCGGATCGCGGGGCTCGGACGGCCCCCCGCCCTCTCGGAAGTTCCGTTCGCTTTCAAGTGCTTGGGCTGGAGGCGAGAGGGGCTGGGCAGGGGACTGCCCACCCAAAAATCATCACTTGAGGATTTCGGTCCGGAAGGCCTCGGAAGATGCCTCGGCCAGAAGCTGCTCCGCGTAGAAGCTCTTGCGATCCCACCGGCAGCGGGAGGCCAGGTAGATGGCCTCCAGCTCCCCGAAGGCCCGGTCCAGGTCGTCGTTCACCACCAGGTACTCGTAGGCGTGGTAGTGCCCCAGCTCGTCAACGGCCTTGGCGAGCCGGCGCTGGATGACCTCGGGGGAGTCAGTCGCCCGCCCCCTCAGGCGTCCCGCCAGGGTCCGCATGTCGGGGGGCAGGACGAAGACGCGCACCGACTCGGCTGGATAGCGGGCCTTGAGCTGCCGGCCGCCCTGGTAGTCGATATCGAAGAGCACGTCCTTGCCCTGGGAGAAGGCCTCCTCGATGGCCGCGCGGGAGGTGCCGTAGCGATGCCCGTGAACCTCGGCCCACTCGGCGAAGCTGTCCCTCGCCACCATGAGGGCGAACTCCTCGGCGGAGACGAAGTGGTAGTCCCGCCCAGGGGTCTCCTTGGGCCTCGGGGGCCTGGTCGTGTAGGACACGCTGAAGGTGAGCTCGCCCTCGAAGCGCTCCATCAGCCGCCTGGCCAGGGTGGTCTTGCCGGCCCCCGATGGTGAGGACAGCACAAGCAGAAGACGGCTTCGGGGGCGCGTGGGCATGATCTTGGGCCTCTCACTCGATGTTCAGGATTATCTCCCGGATCTTCTCCAGGTCCGACTTCACCTCCACCACGAGGGCGCTCATGCGCGAGTCCTGCACCTTGGCGCCGGTGGTGTTGATCTCCCGGTGAAGCTCCTGCAACAGGAACTCCAGCTTCCTCCCCCTGGGGCCCTCGCCGCCATGGGACGCCGAAAACTGGTCGAGGTGCGACCTCAACCTGGTCAGCTCCTCGGTGACGTCGGCGCGATCCACGGCGAGGGCGATCTCCCCGGTGAGCCGGGAGACATCGAGGGCGTCCCTGGCGGCGCCGAGCTCCGCGAGGAGCCCCTCCACGCGCTCCCTCAGGCGGGCCGCGATGAGCCCCCCC
>JAVEWA010000595.1:0-4411 GCA_034004785.1 Polyangia bacterium | reverse complement strand
GTAGGCCGTATCAAAGCGCCAGCAGTGGTAGCTCCGGAGCTGGTTGGGCAGATCGCATGAGTACGGTTCTGGGTAGCAGGGCTCCGCGGCCTCGCACTCGAACGTGGCGATGTGGGCCTCGATGCACACCTCGGTGTACCTGTCCCAGGGGAAGTACTTGGTCATGATGTCAGCGCAGTCCTCGATGCTTGTGTAGTACTCGAAGAATCGGTAACCAGAACAGGTTCTTCGGTGCTCGCAGTACGCCATCGCCGCATCCCAGACTCGATCCGGCACCCTCACGACCCTTTCCTGGCAGCCGCCCAAAATCATGAGAGGGCAACACAGAGCCACCACGGTCAGCCAGGTGTGCGTCGTCATGGGACAACTTCCTTTTCTCAGCTTGCGCTATAATATCACAAGCGCAACACAGGCGACTCTGGAGAGATTATCAACCAGTCACATTCAGTTTGCCTGGCTCCGAAATGCGCCAAGGATGCCATCCAGAGCAAAATACAGCGGCAAAGAGAAATATTGATTGACACCTCGTTTTTTTTTTGCCCATAATAATGTTGGACTAATAGCTAAAAAGGACGGTCGCCAGGACAGTGCATCGGAGTGATGCGCCCCTGGGCGGAGCCGCGCCCGCTTGGGGCACGCGCGGCCGTGGGAGGCGTCTGCCTGGATCCAGAGGAGCTTATGAGGTCTGCCATGATGGTACGAAGAGAGATGGCGGCATTCCCGGCCGGAGCTGTGCTTCTTTGTCTGGCAGCGTGCTCCGGAGCCCAGGAGAAGCAGCAGGCCGGCGCTCTCCAGGGCGAGCCCTGGCGGGACCAATGCGGCTTCGATCTGGCGCCTGCACGCTCCTCGCCCCTCTCGGATCCCTGCACTGCCGGGTCTGTGGTGCTCCCCATGGAGACCTACCCTCGCGAGGCAGGTGCTCCTCATGCAGAACTCCGGACTTTCACTCTGTACGAGCCGGGCGCCATCTGCGTGCTCGTGGAGAGCCGGAGCGTGAGCTCCGCCAGGATAGGGCTGGACAGTACAACGCTCGTCAGCCCAGATGAGCTGAGCCCACAGGTCCACCGGCTCACGGCCTTCGCGAATCTGGCCGCAGGGGAGCACGAGCTCTCGGTGGAGCTCGCATCGGGCCCTGGTCACCAGCTCGAGGTGGAGGTCCGCTTCGCCCGGACCGATGTCACGCTCAGTGGAGGAGTGGAGGGAGCCAAGGGCAAGCTGGTCGTGGGCGCCCTGGCTTCAGAGCCCGATCCCTTCACCCCGGCGAACCACAACGGGATAAGGGACGTGACCAACCTCAATGCCATGGTCAAGGTGCTCCAGTTGACCGGCGGCCCTCACCACACCTATTTCCTTGGCTACGCGTTCGAGATCGCCGACCCGGTGAGCTGTAGCCCGGTCCGTTTGCTCGCCGGGCAGGTCCCGCTAGACCCAACTCACAGGCTGGCTGGGATCCCGGTCGCGGCCGAGTGGGACGGCAAGGACGAGGAGGGAAACCTGCTCCCGGATGGCACCTACTACTTCCAGACGCGGGTCAGCCTGGTCCGGCAGAACCCCGGGGTCGGTGTCGAGGAGCTGGACTTTGCGACCTCGCTAGTCGGGACCGTCGCGCTGAGCAGCGACCCTGCGGTGGACGAGCAGGCCCAAGAGGACTTGGAGGAGGTCCCATTCGAGGTCGGCCAGGCCCTGGCCGCCTCCCTGGAGGAGGACGAGGTGCCACTCGAGCTGGAGGAGCCACGAGGGAAGAGCCCTCCCTACGGGGACGAGGAGGGAGACGGCGGACAAGGCGCATTCTGCTATCCCGCTGAAGATTGTGACTCGGACGGGGACGGCTACGCGTGGGAAAGCAATGACAGGGCTCATCCGTGCTTCGGCACAGGTCTCGAAGCCTCGGAGACCGGAGGAAAGGGCCTCTGCCCTGATGGCTGGGTCCAGTACACAGAGCCGAGCGAGTGCAACGAGATCGTGACCGACGACGACGAGGAGGCATTCTGGATCTATCGGACGCGATCCTACCTGAGGGAGAGCTGGGCAGGCATCCTCCTGGTAGAGGGGGCCTGGATCTCGAGCTATGGCCAGCATCACCCCCGCCGGGCCGAGATGGCCGGTAATTTCCTGGACGACAACTGCGACGGCTTTGTGGACGAAACCAGGTTTGTCTACAAAGAGAAGGGATCCAGCCCTGCTCCGGGGCAGCTCGAGATCCTGGCTCTCATCAACGACAAGAAGATCCGCCAGCACGCTAACGTCATCGGCGTCCATGTGTACGATCTGGCCAGCATCGAATGTCCGGGCTGGCCTGCGTCGCCTCTGGAGGCCTGCAGGAACCCGGCGATCCTGGCGATGCGGGCGGGAAAGTCTCGGTATTCCTACCCGGTGGGTGATGTGGCCTTCACAGGACAGCTCCCCAGCCCGATCGCAAGGCGGTTCTTCTGGTACCAGGGGGACAGCCAGGTCTCGGTCCACCTGACCAATCTGGCCCTGGACCTGAAGGTGTACGCCATCTCGCTCACGTACCACCATGTCACTTTCGCGAGCTTGGACCCACTCGACATGGACGACTGGCAGCTAAAGTGCGTTCATGCCGTGGACGGGTCAGTGAACGACAGTGATGCGTGCACCTTTGCGAATCGCATCGCCAGCGACGTCTACTTCACCGCTCTTGGCGACGAGTCGTCCGGGGAGCAGCGGCTCCGGGCGCTCGTGGCGAACCGCGCGATCCACGAGTGGTGGCAGTCCGAGCAGCTCGGGCACGTGGGCGGGCCGCGGAGCGCGCACGCTCTGCATCCAGACGGAACGCGATACCACGCCGACTACGGGGAGTTATGGTGCACAGAGTTCACGGCGGCCATCTACAGATGGACTGTCCAGGACTCCTGGCCGTTTGGCTTTGCCACGAACGTGGACGACATGGTGGGCTACTTTGGAAACAACGGCTGGCTGGACGAGGGAGAGCAGGTCCGATACAGCATGTGCGTGCTCGCAGACCCCTCCGGCTATGGATCCCTCGGCCCTGCCATGCCCGGGGACTACCTGGCGCTGGCCAACAGCAGCTCTGACACGAAGAAGCACCACAGCGCCATCTTCCTCACCAACTCGCATTGGAACCACAACTGGAAGATCGGCGGCAACGAAGAGCGTCGAGTAAAGATGAAGTGCGGCGGCAACTTTCAGCAGTTGCCCGACCCAGGCGGCCAGCACTACGTCTTCCAGGCGCTCGGGCACATCCGGCACATGCCCCCCATGAACGGGAACCCGTAGGACGATATTCTGTCACCGGAGGCTCCGTCGCTATCGACCACGGCGACGTTCGCGTCGGAGAGGTCGACTTCGACGTCGATGCTGGTGTCGTCGTCAGCGCCTTCGCTGGGCTGCGCCGACTCCGTCCCGGTTCCCGCACTCGCCGAGGTTGACGCTCCTCTGGGCTCGCCAGATCCGACGCTGGCTGAGGACGACCCCCCTCCGGCCCCGGCTTCGACGGGCGAAGTGCTCCGCAAGGAGCGGCTCGGTGGACTCCTCCGTTATTATTACAGAAAGACCGGCTGAGATGAGCGCGGATGGGATTTTCAGTCGAATTGAAGCTCATCTGCCTGAATCCATGGAGGAAAGTGCTCTCAGAGTCTTTTGAACATACGCCGAGCCTCAGTGAGCGAGCCTCAGAACCTCCTCGAGGGGGAGGTCGGTGGCCAAGGCCACCTCAGATGGCGGCCGCCCCAAGGCAAGCAGTTTCCGTGCCACCTCTAGCTTCTCCTCCCGTCGCCCCTGTTCGACACCCTGCTCGACGAGCCGCATGCCGCAGGTCTTGGGCAGGGCCTGTGCTTCCGTTCCCATGGGCTTCAATACCTCCGAGAGGCTCTCCTGGGTTGCCTCGGGGTTCACCATCATCACGTATTGTACAAGCAGCCCAAGGTAGCGCAAGCCTGGCTTGCCCTTGGCTAGCAGGTCCTGCAGGTCCTCCCTGCACTCGAAGATGACCGTCCAACGATCCGCGCTCCGCCCGAGCTTCAGCGTGATCAACGTGAGCCGTGAGATGCCCGTGCCAGATCGCACGTCCGCTGATTCTCAGGCACCACCTCGAGCAGGTACCGCTGCTTCGGCAGGTAGGGTCGAAGCGCTTCGCGCGCCGCCTGGGCTATTCCAGTCAGCGCGAAGAGCTCCTCCAGCTCCTCGGGCGCCGTTCAGTCCGCCTGGCCGTGGTAGAGCACCAGCACGATCACTGGCGGCAGACGCTGCCCGGGGTGCTCGCGGATCCAGTCCTCGAGGAGGCGCGACGAATACCGATGCGCCCGCCACGACATCATCTGGTCCACGGTGCTCTGGTGTTCTTATGCCGAGTCAGGGGTTATGCGGAGCTACCGCCCGGCGGGGTCGATGTAATCTGGGGCGCCTGGCTTTTTGCTTTGCATAATGCCAT
>JAVEWA010000594.1:0-4427 GCA_034004785.1 Polyangia bacterium | reverse complement strand
CGCAAAGCATCGTCACCTCTCGACCACCTTGCGCCAAGGGGGGCCACTTCTGACGAGGCCAGGGCGCAAAGCATCGTCACCTCTCGACCTCCTTACGCCAAGGGGGGCCACTCCTGACGAGGCCAGGGCCCGATACATCGTCACCTCTCGGACACCTTACGCCAAGGGGGGCCACTTCTGACGAGGCTCTCCCGGCGAAAACGCCTGACGCCTGCGATAACGCCGGCGAAAACGCCTGTTGCCCCACTTTCAATGATGCGCGATCCTCGATGGGTCTCGATTGTTCTGCTGTGGGAGGTGACCCATGCTCATTTCCATTGCTCGATCCAGAACCCTCTGCCTAGCCGCCCTTCTCATGGCGGCCCTCTTGGCCTCGGCGGGCTGCGGCGACGACGACGGGCCAGGGGACGACGCGGGCGCAAACAACAACAACTCCCAAGCGAGCTCCTGCGGCAACGGCCAGGTGGAGGGCGTGGAGGAGTGCGACCAGGGCGAGGCCAACTCCGACAGCCTGCCCGACGCCTGCCGGACCGACTGCACCGCGGCCCGCTGCGGCGACGGCGTGACCGACACGGGCGAGGGCTGCGACGACGGCCGGGGCAACAACGACGTCAGCTCCGACGCCTGCCGCACGGACTGCACCCCGCCCCGCTGCGGCGACGGCGTGGTGGACGTGGGCCTTGGGGAGAGCTGCGAGGACGGCAACACCGTCTCGGACGACGGCTGCAGCTCGGGCTGCCAGGTGGAGTACTGCGGCAACGGCATCGTGGAAGCGGGCGAGGCCTGCGACGACGGCAACGTGGTGGGCGGCGACGGCTGCTCCCCGGACTGCCGCTCCGACGAGTCCTGCGGCAACGGCATCCAGGACTCCCTAGCCGGGGAGGAGTGCGACTGCGGCGACGCCGCCGGGCCCGGCCCCCTGCCGCCCGGGTGCAACCAGCCCAACTCCGACGACCCGGGCGCCACATGTGACCAGAGCTGCCTCCTCCACGGCTGCGGCGACGGAGTGATAGTGCTGCCCGAGGAGTGCGAGGGCGCGGACCTCGGGGGCCGCGCCTGCCAGGACCTCGGCTTCTACATGGGCGCGCTCGCCTGCACCCCCTACTGCCGCTTCGACACCTCGCTCTGCTCGGGCCGGTGCGGCGACGGCGTGGTGAACGGCCTTGAGCAGTGCGACGGCGCCCCGCCCGCCACGGCCACCTGTCTAGACTATGGCTACGACACGGGCGAGCTCGGCTGCACCCAGGTCTGCACCCCGGACTTCTCGAAGTGCCGCTACATCGGCTGGACCCCGCAGAGCGCGCCCGACACCACCTACCAAGGCGTCTGGGTCGCCCCCACGGGCAGGGCCTTCGCCGTGGGCGCCTTTGGCCGGATCATCACCTGGGACGGCGCGGCCTGGTCCCCGATGGTCTCGGGCACCATGCAACACCTGATGGCTGTCTTTGGCCGGGCCGCAAACGACGTCTGGGCCGTGGGGGACGCGGGCACCATCCTCCACTTCGACGGCTTGGCCTGGAGCCCCGTCACCTCCGGCACCGCCGAGGTCCTCTGGGCGGTCTGGGTGTCCGAGGACGGCACGGTCTTCGCGGCGGGCGAGGCCGGGATCACCCTGGTCGGTCAGGGCGGCGCCTTCGTGCAGCACCCATCGGGCACCACCGAGCATCTCTCGGGCCTCTGGGGCATCTCCTCCTCCGAGGTCTTCGCCGCGGGCTATGGAGGCAAGACCCTTCGCTGGAACGGCTCGTCCTGGTCCAGCCTCATCAACCTCACGGGCGAGGATCTCTACGGGATCTGGGGCTTCGCCACCACGGACATCCTCGTGACCTCTCAAACCGGGAACATCTCCCGCTATAACGGCCTCACCTGGGTCCCCGACGCTAACAGCACGAAGACCCTCTTCTCCCTCTGGGGCTCTGCCGCAGACGACGTCTTCGCGGTGGGGGCCGAAGGCGCCTGCCTCTACCACGACGGCTGGACCTGGGCCTCCTACCCGGTGCCTTCGACAGACATGCTCTACTCGGTCCACGGGCTGCGGGGCAACCTGGTGATGGCCGCCGGAGGCGGCGAGCATGGGGGCCGGATCTGGCACTTCGACGGCATGGCCTGGCGCCCGGCCGAGAGCCCAACCAAGAATACCCTGAGGGCCGCCTGGGCCGCGCCTGACGGCACCGCCTTCGCCGTGGGCGACGACTCGACCATCCTGCGCTTCGACGGCTCCGCCTGGAGCGAAGCGAGCATCCCGGTGAGCGGCAGACACCTGCGGGCGATCTGGGGCAGCTCCGATGACAACGTCTGGGCCGTGGGCACCCAAGGGACCTGCCTCCGTTACAACGGGATCGCCTGGGAGGAGGTGATCCTCAACACCTCCGAGGACCTCTACGCCGTGGGCGGCACCGCGCAAAACAACGTCTTCGTCGCTGGAGGCAACGGCCTGGTGATGCGCTTCGACGGCTTCTCCTGGACGACCCTCTCGCCCCCGGGCCCGCCCTACTACGAGTACCGCTCGATAGTCGTGCGGGGCCAGGCGGACGTCCTCCTCGGCGGTGGTCCCGCAGGGGAGCTCACCCACTGGGACGGCTCGGCCTTCTCTTCCTACCAGTACCCGGGCATGGGCTTCGGGGCGTACATGCACGGCGAGCCCTCGGGCCTCCTCTGGGTGGCCGACGCCACCGGGGACATGTTCCATTTCGACGGCCTCCACTGGACCCGCCACTCCTACGGCCACCTCGGCGGCCTGAACGGCCTCTGCGGGGCCCGGGCCCGCCACCGCTTCGCCGTGGCCGGGGGCGGGGCCATCCTCTGGAACGAGCGCGGCGACTCCTGGCTGCCCCTGCGCTCGGGCACCCTGAAGGCCCTCCTCGGCTGCTTCGCCGACCACCGGCAGGCCATCTTCGTGGGCCAGGACGGCGCCCTGCTCCACCTCAAGGACTGGCAGTCCCCCCTCGCCGCTGCCGAGACCCGCTGCGACGACCTCGTGGACGACGACGGCGACGGCCTGGCCGACTGCCGCGACCCGGACTGCGCCTCGAGCCCTCCCTGCGAGCTCCCGGAGGCGAGCTGCACGGACGGCTTCGACAACGACGGCAACGGCCTCACGGACTGCGCCGACCCCGCCTGCGACGGCGTCGGCTCCTGCGAGCTCCCCGAGACGAGCTGCTCCGACGGCCTCGACAACGACGGCAACGGTCTCACGGACTGCGCCGACCCCGCCTGCGACGGCGTCGGCTCCTGCGAGCTCCCCGAGACGAGCTGCTCCGACGGCCTCGACAACGACCGGGACGGCCGCGCCGACTGCCTGGACCCCGATTGCTTCGGCTCTCCTGGCTGCGACCCCTGCCCGGGCGCAGCCGCCATCTCCTGCGGCCAGGTGGTCTCGGGCAGCACCCTGGACCCCGCCCTGATCGACCGCATCCCCACCTATGGCTGCCTCGCCGGCGCTCCCTCGGGCTACGGCTCCCCCTCCGCCGAGTCCGGCCCCGAGGCCGCCTATCTCCTCACCACTGGCCCCGCCTCCCAGGTGATCTCGATCACCCTAACGGACGCCCTTGCGGACCTCGACCTCTTCGTCCTCCCACTCTCCGCCTCGGGACCGCCCTACGTCTGCGACCCCTCCCAGTGCGTAGCCGCGAGCGCCACGAACACCCTGCCAGACGAGCTGGCCTACTTCACCTCCGAGCCAAACACCTCCTACATGATCGTGGTGGACGGCTTTCAGGGCGCCCAGAGCCCCTTCACATTGGAGGTACATTGCCAGTAGCTGGACTGGCGCCTGCCCCGAGCTTGCGCCCGCGCCGCCACGCCCGCGCCGCCACGCCCGCACGCCACGCCCGCACGCCACGCCCGCACGCCACGCCCGCGCCGTCACGCCCGCAGCGCCACGCCTCCCCCTGCGCTCACTCACCCTAGTGGAAGCTCGCCCATGCAGCAGCCCTAGCGCCGCCGGCGGAGCCTGAGCCAGCCCAAGCCAAGGAGCAGCAGCAGCAGGGGCGCGGCCTGGACCGGCGACCCCTGATCCATCCGGCAACCGCAGCCGTCCGAGCCGCTCTTGTTCACGTAGCCGTCGCAGGCGTCCCCGATGCCGTCAGCGTCGGCGTCCTCTTGCCCAGGGTTCGCAACGAAGGGGCAGTTGTCACCAGAGTTCTCTACCCCGTCCCCGTCAACATCCAGCCCATCAGTCGAGTCGCAGGCGTCCCCGATGCCGTCGCCGTCGCCGTCCTCCTGATCAGGGTTCGCAACGAAGGGGCAGTTGTCACCAGCGTTCTCGACCCCGTCCCCGTCCACATCCAGCCCATCAGTCGAGTCGCAGGCGTCCCCGATGCCGTCAGCGTCGGCGTCCTCTTGCCCTGGGTTCGCAACGAAGGGGCAGTTGTCCTCGGCGTTCTCGACCCCGTCCCCGTCAACATCCAGCCCAGCAGGCGAGTCGC
>JAVEWA010000593.1:0-4428 GCA_034004785.1 Polyangia bacterium | reverse complement strand
ATGTCCGAGATAGCCATCGTGAAAGTTCGCAGCGCCCACGACCTCGAGTGGCATCCCACCGAGCCCTTCCGCCGGATCCTGAGACTGGTCAACAGAAACGGGCTGGCGGATCGAGTCGAGGGCACCCTTGGCCAGGCCTTCATGCCCCAGCTCACCCTGCCCTATCTGGCCGGCATGGGGAGGGCCTATAATGACAAATATCACACAGACCACTCCTTCACGACCATAGACGAGCGCGAGGAGAACCTGGATCTCGAGGGCTTCGACCTCGTGCTCTTCACCGCCATGACCCCGCAGGCTCCTGCCACCTACCGGGTGGCAGATCGCGTGCGGAGCCGGGGCGTCCCCGTCGTGATAGGCGGCATCCACCCCTCGACCTTGCCCAAGGAGGCCGCGCCCCACGCCACCAGCGTGGTGACGGGCGAGGCCGAGATGACTCTCTTCGAGGTGCTCAGGGACTTCGACGGCCGTCGGCTCCGGCCCCTCTACCAGGGCGGGCGGGCGGCCTGCCTTGGCGGTCTGTCCTTCCCTGACTGGCGGGCCTCCCAGCGCCAGGACTACTGTCCCTGGGTCGTGCCAGTCCAAACCAGCCGAGGCTGCCGGAACGCCTGCCACTTCTGCTCCACCACCCGCTTCCAGGGCGCCTCCCGGCGGCACCGCCCCATCGAGGAGATCGTCGGAGAGATCCATCGGCTCATGGACCTCGGCGTGGTGACCAGGGAGAAGCAGGTCTTCTTCACGGACAACAACATCGTGTCCGACTCGGATCACAGGCGAGGCACCCGCGACACGGCTTACGCCCGCGCGCTCTTCGAGGCGCTCATCCCCCTCGGGATCCACTGGACCGGCCAGGGCGAGATCGGCGTGGGCGAGGATCCAGAGCTGGTGTCCCTGATGGCCGAGGCGGGCTGCACGCAGCTCCTCATCGGCCTCGAGAGCATCAACCAGAGGAGCTTCTCCGGCCTCGGGAAACGCTCCAACACCGTGGAGAGCTACGCCTCCAGCCTCGAAACCCTGCACCGCCACGGCATCGCCAACATCGGCTGCTTCATCTTCGGCCTGGACGAGGACACGCCGGACGTGTTCGAGGCCACCACCGCCTTCATAAGCCGCTACGTGGACATCCCGCAGCTCAGCCTGCTCACGCCCTACCCGGGCACGGCTCTATACCGGCAGATGGAGAGGGAAGGACGCCTGCTCCACAGGGACTGGTCCTGCTACGACATCACCCACGTGGTGTTCCAGCCCAGGGCCCAATCCCCAGAGGAGCTGGAGCGGCGCTACGCCGCCATGAACCACGAGCTTTTCACCTACCCCGCCATGCTCAGGCGCGCTCTGCGACACGCCCTGCGCCGCACGGTCTCGGGCTGCTCGCGGACAGACCGTTTCACCTCCACCCTGGCCCCGAACCTGGTCTATCGCGGCCTCGGACGCATAAACCGGGGCGGCGGCGAGGCGGCCATCTGGCGGGATCCGGAGCTGCGCCCCGCCCTCGAAGACCTGGCGACCCTCGGAGACCTGGCGGCCCTCGGGACTCGGCTCCCTGCTGAGAGGTCACCGCTGCCCGGGCCCGCGCTCCTCGCGGCCATGCTGGACTCTGATACCAGGGCGAGGCGAGAGCGCCCGGGATCGGACCTCCGCGCCGAGTAGCGCGGATACCAGGGCAAAGCGAGAGCGCGCGGTAGGGACTGCGAAAGGATGACCCGGAAGATCCCTTCGCGGGTCCCATCCCTCGCGGATCCTGTATCATCCTCCGAGTGGCGAAACGCCTCGTCGAGGAGGTCCAAATGCGAGCTGCGATCAAGGCCGGCAAGGGGGCGGCCCGCGCCCTGTTCACCTGCCCAGCGGCCATCTGCCTGCTCCTTTGCGCCTGCGGCGATGATAGCCACGGGAGCAACAGAAACCAGAACCTCAACATCACCATCGACCCGGACTGCGCCTCCGTGCGCCTTACGCACTACACCGCCAGCGCCGGAGGATGGTGCGAGTTCAGGCGGGACCTCGCCGTGCTCCCCGCCTCGGTTCAGAGCGGCCTGACCCTGGCCATCGCCGAGCCCTGGGCCGGGGGGAGCTACCAGGGCGCCTTTGGCGAGGCCTGCGGCGAGTGCTGGGAGATCTCCACCTCCTGGGCCACGGAGGTGGTGATGGTGCACGACCTCTGCCCGATCCAGGGCAACCCCATCTGCGCAGGCGGGCACTTTCACTTCGACCTCGCCTCCGAGGCGGCCGAGGCCCTCCAGGGGGGCGGCCTGGACGCGGCCTCGGCCCGGCGAGTGCCCTGCCCAGTCACTGGCAACGTCCACGTGAGCATCTCCGACTGGAACGAGTGGGGCTACCAGCGCCTCGCCTTCGTGAACCACCGCGTACCCATCAGGAGCGCTTCCATCCGGGCCACGCCGGATGGTTCCTTCATCCCCTTCGAGCGCTCGGGCGGAGCCTGGCAGGTGCTGGACGGCCCCAGGCCTGGCGACGGCGACGGCTTCGCCTACCAGATCGTGAGCGCCCAGGGCCAGACCATCGAGAGCGCGAACGACCTTGCCTTCCAGGACGTCACGCCCGGGGGCCCGGCCCTGGTGCACGACCTCGGCGCCCAGCTCGACGACCTCTCCCCGCCCGAGGGCGTCTGCGAGTACCTGCCCCCTGGAGACGTTTACAAGGACGGCTGGGGCGGCATCGACGAGGTGCGCTGGCAGCCGAACCCCTGGGGCGACACCCAGGTTGCCGAGACGAGCGCCGGCTGCCGCAACGGCTCCACCTCCTGCCTCAGGGTGACCCGCATGGGCAACTGGAGCGGGATGCACCTCTACTACTGGCAGGGCTTCCCGAGGACAGCCTTCTCCTCCCTGTCAATCTTCGCCAGGACCGAGTCCGCCTCCCTGGAGCTCCGGTCGGGGCCGAGTCACGAGGGCGCGGTCTGCGGTGAGCAGCTGGTCACGGTGGGCGCCGAGGGCTGGACCGAGATTACCTTCGACCTCGCCGCGGCCTGCTCCGAGGCCCCTCTCCTCTCCTCGGTCACCTTTCAGAGCGGCAGCGCCCCGGTGCCACTACTGCTGGACGACATCCAGTTCTCTCCCTAACGCAGGCCCCTCCCTGGTGGATGTCACTTGCAGGCCGTCATCGATGGGCCGCTTGCATGACAGCCCCCACCTGGGCTAATGGGTATGTCAGACCATCCCCAGGCCCGAGAGGGCGCGAGGAGTGCCATGACCACCCAGCAAAGCCTCTGTTTCCGACACGTTCGATCGCTGGTGACCTTCAGGACCGGGGCCATCGCCTTGCTCTCGCTCCTCCTCCTCGCGCCAGGTTGCTCGGACGGAGACCCGAAACCCAAGCCCGACGCCCAGGTGCAGCCCGACGCCGCCCAACAGCCCGACTCAGCCCTGCAGCCCGACGCCCAGACCTCGGACGCGGTGGTCAATCCCCCCGATGGCACGATAGGCCCGGACGCCTCCGCGCCGCAGGACCCGGGAGAGACGGGCGGCGAGACCCCGACCACCTGGACCGAGCAGGTGGCGGTCGGGTCGGGCGGCGAGGCAACGACCTTGACCGTGACCCTGCACGGCCCCTCCTCAGCCGGGCCCCACCCGGTGCTCATCTTCACCCACGGGTTCCAGCTCGCGCCCTCTGACTACGCGAGCTATGGACAACACCTGGCCTCCTGGGGCTACGTGGTGATCATGCCGGCCATGCCCGGCTCGGCCTTCAGCCCCACGCCGCACCGGGTCCTGAAGATCTACCTGCGGGACCTGATAACCTGGGTGGAGACCAACGGAACCACAGTTGGCGGGCCCCTCCAGGGCAAGGCCGACGTTTCCCGCCTCGCCCTCGCGGGCCACTCCATGGGAGGAAAGATCTCGTTCCTGGCCGCCACCGAGGACGCGAGGCCCAAGGGCGTCTTCGGCGTGGATCCGGTGGACGCGGCGGGCGGCCTCGGCGGCCCCTCCGCCGACTACCCCTCGGTGACCCCCGAGCTAATGCCCCAGATAACGGTGCCCATCGTCAGCCTTGGCGAGACGCTGAACTCCACGGGGGGCATGATGGGCCAGGCCTGCGCCCCAGCCGCCGACAACTTCCAGCAGTACTACCAGTACGCCACCTCGCCCGCCCTGGAGGTGGACGTGAAGAACGCGAATCACATGTCCTTCCTCGACGACCCCAACTGCGGCTTCGTCTGCTCGGCCTGCCCCGCGGGCACCGACGACACCGCGGTGACCCGCCGCCTCACCAGGCGCACCCTCACGGCCTTCCTGGAGGTGTTCCTCAGGCAGCGCCCCGAGCACCGCTACTGGCTCACCGGCGCCGGCATGACAGCCGATGTCACCGCGGGCCTCCTGTCCATCCAGCAGAAGAACAACTTCTAGGCTTTCCGGTGGTTGGCCAGCGGAGGTTCGCGGAAGATGACATCCAAGCTCAGCATCCTGGCGCTCC
>JAVEWA010000592.1:0-4441 GCA_034004785.1 Polyangia bacterium | reverse complement strand
GGGGGAGACAAAGGGGGAGAAAAGGGGGGAGACAAAGGGGGAGAAAAGGGAGGAGACAAAGGGGGGAGACAATGGGGGAGACAAAGGGGGAGAAAAGGGGGGAGACAAAGGGGGAGAAAAGGGGGGGAGAATAGGGGGGAGAATCGGAGAGATATCGGGGATAATGGGAGAGATATCGGGGATAATGGGAGAGATATCGGGGAGAATAGGAGAGATATCGGGGAGAATAGGAGAGATATCGGGGAGATTGGGAGAGAGAGCATGGCAAGAAGAAAAAAATTGCCTCTGTCTGGCTGGAGGCAGAACTTTCCATTCTCCCAGGCGTCGAAAGGTCCAGGTTGCCCTCGTGAGACGCAAGTGACGGGCGGTGGCCGCTGGGCATAGGGAGGTTTTTCTTAACCCCGGTGCAAGCGGAAGGGGTGCGTCTGCGTTCAATGGGCATCCGGCCGGCAGGGCACCGCGAAGGCGGGCGCCGGCCCATCGAGGACAGGGAAGGCCCTGGGTCGTCCACCGGTAGAACGGACAGCCAGCAGGTCTTCCCACCGAGTCACGGAGGATGCCATGCCGTACCAGGACCGACTCGCGAAGATAATCCAGCGCGCCAGGTGGGCCTACCGCGCACAACATGCCATGCGGGGCGCTCTGGCCGTTGGGATCGTGGTGGCTACCATGGCCTTCATCGCCATCCTCGCGGTAGGCCTTGGATTCCTTCAGGTGGACCTGTGGCGACCGATGTTGCCCGCCGCGGCCGTCGCGCTTGCTCTCGGCGCGTTGGCAGGTAGCCTGCGGCCCCTCGAGGACCGCTACCTGCTCGCCCGCCTCGACTCGGACCACGGTCTGTCCAACGCTCTTTCCACCGCGAGGGAGCTGCTGGGTGGTCCGCGAGGCCTGGCGCCAATGGCCGAGGCTCATGTGCAGCACGCCCTCGGGCGCGCCGAGGCCCTGGGCCTCGCAAGGACAATCACCTCGGACCTGGGCGCTCGCGCCAGGATCCTCGGCGTCCTGTGCCTCTGCATCGTCTCGGTCGCCTTGATCTAGTTCCGCGGAGTCCGCTCATCTCATCCTGGTTCTGCTGGTTACTCTGCTCCGTTCGGTTCTGTTCGCAGGTGGTCGAGGCGCTTTTTCGGCTCCGGCCCCCCCCGGCGCCGCCCCACCAAGGTGACCCAAGCTGCGCTTTCCCCTTGACAAAGGCCACCCAGAGCCTGAGTCAGGGCATGTTCCACAGTCCTTTTGGGGGTCTTTTTTCCCTGGCTTCACTCCTTGACCGGCATGGTTGATTTCTGTATCTTTTATGCGCCATTGCATGGTCTGGAAGGAATCAAATGCCCACCTCGCTGCGCACCATGGTTGCCTGGGCCTTCTCGGCGCTGCTGATATTCTCGGCGGCCGGTCAGGCGTCGGCACAAAACGACAAGATCGTCCGCGTGGGAGTCGGCCAGTCGATGAACGTGACCACTCCCAAGGGTGTGACCCAGGTTCACGTCCTGAACCCAAGGGTCTGCGACGTGGTGCGCTATTTCAACAACGGCGCCACCATCGTCGGGATTTCGGGCGGAGTCACCGAGATCCACTTCACCTTGGCGAGCGGACGGATCCACAAGGTGAAGGTCCAGGTGTCCAAGCAGCAGGTCAGCGAGATGCTGCAGGCGGTCAAGGACTTCCTCGGGCCAGTGGAGGGAGTATTCCCCCGGATGTTCGGTGACCTCGTCATCATAGAGGGGCGGGCCCTCACTGCCGGGGACTACGGCCGCGTGAGCAAGGCTGTCCGGCTTTTTGGGGAGAAGAGGGTGCTCTCCTTCGCTGGCTATCAGCCCTCCGCGGTGGCGGAGATCAACAAGACCCTCGAGGTGGCTGGCTTGAACACCGTTCAGGCGAACCTCTACGGCGGCATGGTCTACATGGAGGGCGCGGTTGGCTCGGACGTGGAGCTGAAGAAGGTTCACAACATCATCTCCCAGCTCGATCTGAAGGTCGTAGATCTCCTGACGGTGGGCAAGGGCCGTCAGGTGCTCGTCACGGTCAAGTTCTTGGAGGTATCCGAGAAGAACAACATCAACTTCGGCTTGGACCTGCCTGCGGCCATCACGGCCCAGGGCGCCATCATGGGTGACATCGGCATCAAGCCCCCCTCCACCCAGGTCAGGGTTCAACTCATGGCTCCAGAGCAGTCCATGAGCGCCAAGTTCAACATGCTCTTCGAGCGGGGTCATGCACGGCTCTTGGCCAAGCCCAAGCTGGTGTGCGGCTCGGGCGGCAAGGCCAAGTTCATGGTGGGGGGCGAGATCCCCATCGTGGTGTGCACCATCGCCGGCTGCACGGTGACCTACAAGGAGTACGGGGTGCTGCTCCATGTGGAGCCCATCGCCGACACTCGCGGCTTCGTCACCGCGAAGCTCTACGCCGAGGTCTCGGCGCCCGACTGGGCCAACGCCATCCAGGGATACCCGGCGTTCGTCAAGCGGTCCGTGGACACCACGGTGACCTTGCAGGAGGGCTCCACCCTGATCCTCTCCGGACTCTACAAGAACGAGGGAAGCAAGGGCGTCCGGAAGATCCCGCTCCTCGGGCACATCCCCATTCTGGGCGAGCTCTTCAAGTCTCGCTCTTTTGGCCGCGAAAAGTCACAGCTCGCTATCTTGATCACTCCCAGGATCATCAATCCCCAGCATCCTTGGGTCCGCAGGACCATCAAGTCGGTCGAGCGCCGGTACGAGGACTACAAGCGCAAGATCGAGTGGGAGATCTTTGATTAACCCCAATCAACCCGTGGAGGCGCCATGTTCGCTGTAGTGATCACCGAAAAAGGCGGTGAGCAGCGTCGACTTGAGTTCGACAAGAACGAGGTCACCATCGGTCGTGTGCAAGGCAACGACGTGGTGCTCCCCAAGGGGAACGTCTCGAAAAGGCATTCCCGGATCGTGGTGAAGGACGGCAAGTTCATTGTCGTCGATCTCAAAAGCACCAACGGGACCTACGTGAACGGCCGCAAGATCACGAGCCCCCTGGTGATCAAGGGATCGGACCGAGTATACATCGGTGACTTCATCATCCACGTTGACGACGGAAGCGGTGCTGCCGAGCCCGCCGGCATGCCGCCTCCACCGCCGGGGGCAGCCGCCGGTGGACCTCCGAGGCGTCCATCTGCTCCGCCTCCACCACGCCCCTCGGTGGAGTCGCCGGCGGCGCCGCCGCCTCCCGCCGCTGCTGCGGCACCGCCGCCCAGGCGTCGGCCCCCTGGGCCCGCTGGCCCTCCCCAGGGAGCTCCTCCGCCGGAGCGCCCGCCTTACATGGACGAGGAAGAGCAGCCGCCGCCCATGGAGCAGGCTCGTCGGCCACCGCCGAGACGCGACGTGCCTCCTCCCCAGGCGCAGGCGCCTGCCGAGCCTCCATACCAGGCTGAGCAGCCGATGCGGCCGCAGCCGCAGCGCCCCGGTAGGCCCATGCCGAGAGAGGAGGCCCAGCCCGCGGCGCAAGAATTCCACGATCAAGCGACGCCCGTACCACGGGATGAGCCTGAAGCCGAGCCCGGCTACGCAGCGCCGGCGCCCGAGCCCCAGCCGGCGGCTCGTCCAGCCGCCGCGCCGGCACGTCCAGCGCGTCCACAGCGCGCCGCGGGGCACGCCCCCGCCGGTCAGATGGACGCCAAGCGGATCAAGATCATCGAGCTCCAGGGCGAGGTGCACAACAGGCTCATAGACAGGATGGACCTGCGGCGCCTCAACATGGACGATTTCGACGACGAGGAGCTGCGTGAGAAGGCCGAGGGGCACATCGCTGACATCGTCTCGCAGATGGACGGCCAGGGGCTGATCCCGGCCTTCGTGGATCAAGACGCCCTCATCGAGGACGTGCTCAACGAGGCGCTGGGCCTCGGGCCCCTGGAGGAGTTCTTGGCCGACGAGAGCGTGACGGAGATCATGGTCAACAAGGCCGACCAGATCTACCTGGAGAGGGAAGGGCGGCTGACTCTGTCCGAGAAGAGCTTCTCCTCCGACAGGTCCGTGCTCGGGGTGATCGAGCGCATAGTGAACCCCATTGGAAGACGCATCGACGAGTCATCGCCGATGGTGGACGCGCGGTTGAAGGACGGCTCTCGTGTGAACGCCATCATCCCACCTTTGGCGCTGAAGGGGCCCTGCCTGACCATCCGCAAGTTCAAGAAGGAGATGCTGGGCCCGGAGGAGCTGATCAAGTACGGCTCCTGCACGCGTGGCATGTTGGACTTCTTGAAGATGTGCGTCCTGGCCCGCAGGAACATCCTCATCTCCGGTGGCACCGGGTCAGGCAAGACCACGACGCTGAACCTGCTGTCGAACTTCATCCCGAGCGGCGAGCGGCTGATCACGGTCGAGGACGCGGCAGAGCTCCAGATCCACAGCGACCACTGGATCCAGCTCGAGAGCCGGCCCCCGAACATCGAGGGCAAGGGACAGATATCCAT
>JAVEWA010000591.1:0-4444 GCA_034004785.1 Polyangia bacterium | reverse complement strand
CCACCGACGAGAACCAGAGCGATGGCTCTCCGTCGGGGCTCAGCCAAGGTGAGTTGACCGAGACGATCTGCACTCCCATCTGCATGAGGTAGAGGGGCGCAGCAGACAGACCCGGCTCGGAGCGCAGATACCCCGCCGCACCGAGGCACGCTTCGCTCATGCTGTCATTGTCGATGCGCAGCTTTCCACCCACCAGGCTCACCGTCGAGCAGCCCAGGTAGATGGGAACCCATGGGTCGGGAAGCTCGCTCGGAAGGAGGCCCAAGGAGGGATCGTAGTAGAGCTCCCGCCAGGAGACGCAGCGGCCGAGGGCAGCCTGAAGGTCGGGAGAGCTAACCGTGGCCCCACACTGGGCTCGGGCAACAGGGATTGGCGCGAAAAGGAGCATCAGCGATCCCAGCGCGAGAACCAGCGCCAGGAGCCAGGCCCCACCTGGTGAGCTCCACGAGCGAAGGCCCGGAGGCCCGGCGAGCCAGAATGGGCAACTACGGTCTACCCCCCCCCTGTGCAACGCGTTGATATTATGTGCCTTTGCCCCGTCGCTGCTCATCATCTCCTCCCTGGCCTCGCTCGTCGCACAACCGATCGGCTCAGGCTCGCCGCTCCCCCAGGGGCGAGCGAGCCACTCGTGACTGCACCAAGCTTGGCACCTGGCCAGGTGCCGCAGAAGGATCACGACTGAAGAACCTACGCTCGCCACCGTCCCCTCGCGGCTCTCCGGCATCCAGGCCAGTCGAGCTATTCGTTACCAGGAGACCCTATCACGCCCACGTGCGACCATCCAAGCACGAACTGCGTTTGAGGCATTGAATCAATCACAATCCGGGTTTCCTGCACCGCGTCCATACGTCCAGCGGCTTCCTGAAGGTGAGATTGGGCCCCATTCGGGGTGATGCACCGCAGAGCCTCCTCGGGGACAGTGAGGCTCGGGTCGGACGGGAGGGCTGGGGCTTTCGCGGAGAAGCACTGACGATCTTCGTTCGCGAGGCAGGCACAGGGTATCGGTCAGAATTCTAGCCCTGTGACAGATCTGGAGTCTCCTCGGCAGTCGGCTTGTGCATATTGCTCGTGAACTTGGCATCCGATGCGCCATAATGGCGGAATCTCTCCCGTGCCTGCCGAGAGGTCCCAACCTATTGGCACCGCCCGCACAGTCGGGATCACGAGCCTGCACGTCGTCGTCCTCCCACCAGCACAATGGGCAAGTCGCGTAGGTGCCGGGCGGTGTCTGGTCAGGCGTCATGAATCCTTCGCGCTTCTACGAGTACTACCGCCCGGAGACCAGCAGGACGGTGGTCTCGGGCCGCTTCGAGGTCCTCCCCGAACCCGCCCTCAAGGCCTCCCTGGATCAGCTCGTTCGTCCCTAGCCGGCGCTGCCGCCGCCATTCCCCCTCGCGACCTCCGCCTCGGCCGACCGCACCCGCCTCATGAAGCCCACCACTCCCCAGACCATCCAGCCCGCGTACAGCAGCCCCACGAGCCCCAGGCCCCAGCTTGCCACCGAGCGGCCTCCCACTATTGAGCGGTACATCAGGAACTGGATCAGAATCATGAGGATCGTGTTCATGCTGGAGACATCCAGGAGCCACCTGACCAGCCAGGTAGCCACGGACTCCTTGGCCTCCCTGGGCAGCGCCATGAACTGCTCCTTGCGGGGCATGTTCCACATGGACAGGGGTATTCGCGGCATGAGCAGGGCCAGGGCGACCAGCAGGGCGGCCAGCGCCGCGGCGACAATGGGGAGCACGTACCACTCGCAGCTCCCGGCGGCGACCCACCGGTCTGGCTGCCCAGCGGCGTTCCAGTGAACCGGATGGCGCGCGGGCAGCTTCGCTGACCAGGCTGCCGCCAAGGCGAAGGATGCACCCACCAGCACGATGTTGACCGCCACCAGGTCCCAGACCCGGCCCAGCCGGAGCCGCTCGTCCTTCCCATCGCCAGTCATCGCAATCCTCCTCCAACAAGGGCTCGCCCGAAAGGGCTCGCCCGAAAGGGCTCGCCCGAAAGGGCTCGCTCTTGTCTGCCTAGCCGATCTGGAGCCCTTCGAGCTCCGAGGCGCTGGGCAGCCCACCGAGGGGCTCGGCAAGGCGCACGGCCCTGAGCATCGACTCCTCGAGGGCCTCCCTGCCGAGCAGCCCCACCCGGTGAGGGTCCGCCTGGATCTCACCACAGGACAGCAGAAACACGAGGTCCCCGTCGTAGCGCGTGCCACCAGGCCAGAGGACCCTCGCGAAGGCGTCGCCCGCCAGACGAGCCGCCCACTGGGCCTCGAGAGCCGTGAGGCGCGCGTTCGTCACCACAACTCCGAGGGTGGTGTTCTCAGGGCTCCCCGAAGCCCCACCCACGGCTACGCCAGCGGCGCGCTCGCCGCCATCGCAGTCCTGCCCGCCGCCATCGCAGTCCTGCCCGCCGCCATCGCCGTCCTGCCCGCCGCAATCACCCTCCTGCCCGCCGTCCTCGCCGTCCTCGTCGTCCTCGCCAGGGAAGCGCCCCCTAGTGACCATGGCCCAGGTGTCGGCGAAGCGCCGGGAGCCGGGGCCGCGCCTGGCTCCGGCGAGGATCCTCCCCGAGGCGGGGTCCCTCACGTCCCCGAAGGCGTTCACTACAGCCAGGGCGCCGATGGCGAGCCCGTCCGCGAAGCGCGCGCCCGCGCTGCCGAGGCCTCCCTTGGTGGCGCAGGGCACCCCCAGGAGCTTCCCGATGGAGGCGCCTGCGCCCGCTCCCCGGCAGCCCTGGGCCACTGGAGCACGAGAGGCCGCCGCCACCGCGGCTTCGCCCATGGCGGGCCCGGGCCGCACCTTTCCGTCCCCCACCTTGAGGTCGAAGATCACCGCGGAGGGCAGGATGGGCACCAGGGTGCCGCTTACGTCGAAGCCGACGCCCTCCCTCTCCAGCGCGAGGAGGGCGCCGTCCGCGGCCGCGAGGCCAAAGGCGCTTCCACCCGCCAGCATCACGCCGTGGACCCTGTCCACCAGGTGCTGCGGATCCAGGGGGGAGAGCTGACGCCCCCCAACCGCTCCGCCCCGCAGGCTCAACGCCCCAACCGCCCCGCTCCGGCAGAGCACCACCGTGACCCCGGTGAGGGCCTCGAGATCCTCGGCGTGCCCCACCTCGAAGCCCTCCACCTCGGTCAAGGTCCCCTGCCAGGTTTGCTCCTTCATGAGCTCCGACCCTCCTTGCTCGATCCGGGCGCTCGCAACTGCCAGTAAACGAAACGGCTCACCGGGCTCACCTCGCTCGCCTCCGCCTTCCGAGCGCCGAGCGCAGCTCTCCCACCTCGGGGGAGCGCAGGAGCACCGCGGTGCCGAAGTACACCACGCCAGCCACCATAACGGAGGCGAGGACCACTCCCACGCGGGGCCACCCTCGCCCAAACCCCGGACGCCCGAGGAGCTGGCAGACACCCCAGGCAGAGGCGCCCATCACCAGCGAGGCGAGCGTTGCCTTCAGGCCGCTCGACAGGAGCGCCCGCAACCCGAGGCGGCCGAGCCGCCGCCTGAGGAGCGCGAGGAGGACCAGGAAGTTCACCACCGAGGAGATGGAGATGGCGAGCGCGAGCCCGAAGTGGCGAAGGGGCCACATGAGGGCGAGGCCCCCGGCGATGTACACGAGGAGGGAGAGGGCCGCCACCTTCACCGGCGTGCGGCTGTCCTCCAGGGCGTAGTAGACGGGCACGATGACGCGGATCCCGGCCGCGGCCCAGAGGCTCACGAGGAAGCCGAGCAAGGCGAGGTAGGTCTCGTGGGTCATCTCCGGAGTGAACCGGCCTCGCTCGAACATGATGGCGATGAGGGGCTCGCCCACCGCGAGGAGCCCGACCATTGCGGGCAGGATGATGAAGAGGGTGAGGCGCAGGGAGTCGGCAAAGGTCTCCCTGAGGCTCTGGAGGTCCCCGGCCGCAGCGTGGCGCGAGAGGCTGGGCATCGCCGCGGTGGCCACTGCCACGGCGAAGATCCCCATGGGGAACTCGATGAGCCGCTGGGAGTAGTAGAGGTAGGTGACCGCACCCTCCGGCAAAAAGCTCGCCAGGAGCCGCGCGAGCAGCACGTTCACCTGATAGAGCGCGAGGCCGAAGACCGCCGGGGCCATCAGCTTGGCCATGCGCACCACCCCCGGATGACGAAGCTGCATCCGGAGCCTGGGCCAGTAGCCCCTCTTCGCCATGGCGGGGAGCTGCAACAGGAGCTGGGCCAGACCTCCCAGGATGACCCCGATGGCGAGACCATAGATGGGCTCGTAGCCGGCCGCCTGCATGGGCTTCCAGAGCGCCACCGTGCTGGCGATCATCAACACGTTCAGCAGCACGGGCGCGAGCGCCGGGGCCGTGAAGTGCCCCGCCGTGTTCAGCACCCCCATGCACAGCGCCACCAGGGACACGAAGAAGATGTAGGGGAACATCACCTGGGTGAGCCGCACCGCCAGCTCGAACTTCGCGGGGTCGGAG
>JAVEWA010000590.1:0-4444 GCA_034004785.1 Polyangia bacterium | reverse complement strand
ACGAGGACCCCAGCGCCCTTGGGCAGGGCCTTGAGGGCGAGGTCCTCGTCCACCTTACGATCGTCGAGGAGCCGGTGTGTAACCTCCAGGTCTTCGCCAGCGCGCCGAACCTTGACCTTGAAGGCCCTGAGCGCAGCCCTCTTTGCCTCGTCTGGCTCGTAGCGGTAGCCCTCCCTGTGGGCCTCGAGGAGCATGTAGTAGGTGTTGAGGTTCTTGATGGGGTAGCCGTCCACGTGGGTGACCTGGTCCCCCACCAGCAGGCCGGCCTTGTCGGCGGCCCCGCCCTTGACCACGTCCTCGATCCGGAGCGGGTGCGCCATGTCCTCGGCGGAGGCGCGCACCGCCGTGCCGAGGGACATGTACACGATCCCGGCGAAGAGGAAGGCGAAGATGTAGTTGGTGAGGGGGCCCGCCAGGATCACCGCCGCACGGGCCCAGACCGACTTGTTCTCGTAGAGCCTGGGATCGTCGGGGTCCTCCTGCTCCTCGAGAGGGTTCATGCCGACGATCTCCACGAAGCCTCCGAAGGGGACCGCCGCGATCTGGTAGGTGGTCTCGCCATAGGTGCGCTTCCAGAGCGCGGGTCCAAAGCCCACGCTGAAGCGGAGCACCCGCATGCCAGCTCGCTTGGCCACCAGCATGTGTCCGAGCTCGTGTATCGCGATCAGGAACCCGAGGATCAGGAGAGCGAGCACCAGGCTGACGAGATCGAAGCCCATGGAGACCCTTTCCGCGGGCCGTAGAGGCCCGGCCGGGTGTTCTTAGCACAATCCCGAGAAGGTTGCCTTTTTCTCGGATCTCGCTCGACTAGGTCTGCGAGGGGCTCGATCCGCGGGGGAGGCCCAGGCGCGATCAGGTGTGCAGGAGCGGCGGCTGCCCGGTGGCCTCCAGGGTGGCTCGCCAGAGCTCGCCTCCGAGGTCGAGCACCTTGCGCTCGCCCGTGGCCACGCAGAGGGGGACGTGGGTGAACCGCTCGTGCCAGAGCCCCACCACGAGGCCGGTCTTGCCCGCCATGGCGGCGTGCACGGCGCTTGTCGCCAGGCTCCCGCAGAAGATTGCGTCCTTGGAGTTGGCGGGCGCCGCCCGGATGATGTAGCTCGGATCGATGTACTTGACGTTCGTCTCCATGGAGCGGGACTTGAAGTGCGCCTTGATGGCCTCGACGAGGCATGGCCCGATGTCCATGAGCCGCAGGTTCCCCGAGGCGTCGCGTTCCCCCGAGCAGCCCAGGTGCTCCTGCCCCGCCCCCTCGGCCACCACGATGACGGCGTGGCCGCGGTCCCCGAGCCGCCGCTCCAGCCAGGAGAGCACCCCCCGCTCCCCCTGTAGGTCGAAACGCTGCTCCGGCACGAGCACCAGGTTCACGTCCCTGCAGGCCAGGGCCGCGCTCGCGGCGATGTAGCCCGAGTGGCGCCCCATGAGCTTCACCACCCCCACTCCCATGGGCGCGCCCATCGCTTCCACGTGGGCGGCCCTGATGGCGGCGGTGGCGGTGTCCACCGCGGTGTCGAAGCCGAAGGTGCGGCTGATCATCGGGATGTCGTTGTCTATGGTCTTGGGCACTCCCACCACGGCGATCTTGAGACCCCGGCGGGTGATCTCCTCGTAGATCTTCTCCGTCCCACGGAGCGTGCCGTCGCCCCCCAGCGCGAAGAGCGCGTTCACGTTCTGGCGCTCCAGCATGTTCACGATCTCTGGCACGGGCTGATCTCCCCTGGAGGATCCCAGCATCGTGCCGCCCTCCAGGTGTATGTCCCTGACCGCCTCGGGTGAGAGATCCACAAGGGGCAGGCCGTAGGAGGCGATGAAGCCCTGGAAGCCGTAGCGCACCCCCGAGATCCGGCGCACGCCGTAGCCGTGCCAGAGCTGCATCACGACGCCCCTGATCACGTTGTTCAGGCCCGGGCAGAGCCCCCCGCAGGTGACGATCGCCGCCCTCACCTTGGAGGGATCGAAGTAGATCCTCTTGCGAGGCCCGGCCAGCTCGAAGGCCGGGGGCTCGGTGCCGCGGCGGGCGTGCTCCCTGAACGTCTCGAGATCATCGTCCATGAGGAGCCGAGCCCCGTCGGGCACGAAGTCGGCGATCTCGTCCCCCGCCTGGTCGTTCAGAAGGAGCGGAGAGTCGAGTGAGGGCTCTCCAAGAGTGGAGATGTTGAGGTCTAGTGCTTTGCTCATCTTTCCTCCCGTATCTCCCCGGGGGAGGGCAGGCGCATCTCGGAGTCCTAGCCGAGCTTCTTGCAGTAGTCGGCCACGAGCTTCTCGTATCTGGGCCAGTAGGCTTCGGCCTCCTTGAGGACCATCTTCTCGATCTTTCCCCCGAGGAGCGGGATCTTGACCTCGACGTTGAACTCCTCGGTGAGGGAGGTGCCGGAGCCAGAGGCGTCGATCCTGATGGCGCCCCAGACCTTCACCTGGGAGTGGGGGCTCTGGTAGGTCCAGGTGGCCCTTCGCGCCAGGAGGTCCCAGTCGTAGGTGGTGACCGTCTGCTCCGTCTTGCTCTTGTCCAGTCCGGTGACGCCCTTGGCGTACTCGGTCACCTCTGCCACCAGCAGGAGCCTCGAGTCCGTCCTGCTCTTTTCGAACACCTTTGCGTCGGGGTTTCCCTGGGCCTTGAAGTTCTCCGCCTGGAACTCTGGGCTGCTGAGAACCTGCTGGATCAAGTCCGGCGGAAAGGGAAAGCTCATCGTTCGGACGGACTGCTTGGCCATGGCGTCTCCTTTCGTCTTGGATTCAGGTTCTCCAAGGGAATAGCCCTTTCCCGAAAGCTTTTCCATAGGCATCTACGCCACGCCCGTCCAGGGAGGGCTGCGCTCCGCTTAGCGTCGCGCACACGCTCTAGGGCATGGATTGGCTCCATATGTCTCCATTTGCCTCCACCTGGTTGACTCGGCCCAGTGATCCAGCGGATCCTGAGCTCGGTCGGAGGTGTCGCATGGCCCATCGCGAAGCAGGTAAAGAGCGCCTGGCCTCCTTCGTGCGCGTGGTGTTGCTTCTCCTTTTCCCCCTGGCGCTGGCCGGGCCCGCCTGCAAGGAGCGCTCGGTTGGCGCTGGAGGCGACTCGGGCCTCCCCGACGCAGCGGCGCCAGATGGGAGCCCGCCCCCGGACGGGGCGCAGCCCTGCCAGGCCGAGCGCCTGGAGATGGGCTTCGTCGTGGCCACCGAGGTGGAGCCCTCCCATCCGGAGCCATCCCTGGACGACTTTTTCCTGGAGGGCGACGCGGCCTACCACGGACCCATCACCGAGCCCCTCTCCACGAGCCCGGCCTTCCGCTGGGAGGTCCAGCTCGACCACGGCGGCGGGGCTCGCTCCACCTTGCAGTACCATCTGCCCGAGGGCCTCGGGTTGCCGGTGGAGGAGGGGCGCCCATACCAGCTCCTTTATCGCAGACGCCACGGCTTCGAGGGGGTGAGCGCCGGGCTGGTGGTCACCCGGCCCACCTCGGGCTTGCCGCCGCTCCTCTTCGTGGGGGACGCGGGCCCCTTCGAGCGGGCCTTCGATCCCGAGGAGCTGGTCATGAGCCCACTCAAGGTTTTTGTGGAGGACTTGCCGGGCTGCCCGCCCACGGTGGATCCGGACTGCGGTGGAGATCGCTTCCTCGATCAGCTCCGCTTCGACTCATCCACTGGCGGCGCCATAACCGCGGTCACCCTGTCGCAGGGCGGCGTAGCGAGCCTGCCGGTGTTTGGAGAGCCCTTCCGGGTGATCAACCTCGCGAGCTCTCACGCCGATCCCCCATGCCTGGACTTCAACCCATGGGACATAGCCTACCTGGCGGTGTCGGAGGCGGCGCTGCCCATCCTCTGCGACCCGGCGATCTTCCGCATTTGGGACGAGGAGATCCCATTCGAGGTAGGCTCATTTTGCGACGAGATTGTCTTGTGCGCCTCCTCGGCGCAGGCCGCCGCCGCCCTTGGGGTGGCCCCAGGGCTCGAGTGCGCCCCGGGCGGGCCTCCCTGCGGCCTGGGCGAGGAGCTCTGCTCCTGGAGCCCGGAAGAGCCCATCGATCAGGCGCTGTACGACGAGATCTGCCAGGTGAGCTTGCTGCCCGAGCCCCCGGCCTTCATCGAGTGCAGGGTCTATCTGTAGCCCGGCGAGTCCTCGATATCTGGGGCCGCGATCGCTGCTGACGAGGCCCCGGAGGCAGCCTCACTCGCCTCCGTCCTCGCTCCCCTCGTCTCCCCCGTCGGCGCCCCGGTCGGCAGCGTCGCCCTCTGGACGACCCGGCTCGTCGGCCCGTCTGAGCCCGAGCTCCTTCATCTTGATCTGCAGGCTCTTGCGGCTGATTTGCAGGAGCTTTGCCGCCCTGGTTACGTTCCCGCCGGTCTCCTCCAGGGCCCTCTGGATCATCTCGCGCTCCACTCGCTCCGTCTCGAGGCGCACGGCCTCCTTCAGAGAGGCTGGCGCGGACTGGCGTGGGGACTCGCCCAGACCGGCGATGGGAGT
>JAVEWA010000033.1:0-21531 GCA_034004785.1 Polyangia bacterium | reverse complement strand
ATGGGAGTCGGGGCCCGGCGCCCGCTCCCTGAGCTCGTCGTCGTAGAGGAGGGAGAAATGCTGGACGGTGTAGGCCACCACCGCGCCAAGGAGCACCACCAGCCACAGGATGTAGATCCAGAGCAAGAAGACCGGAAAGAGGGCGAAGGCTCCATAGATGCGCGTCGAGGTGGAGCCCAGGTAGATCTGAGTCACGTAGAAGTTGAAGCCCACCTTGGACAGCTCGAAGAGGACCCCGGCCAGCAAGCCGCCCACCAGGGCCGCCCTCCACCTGACCCGGGTGGCTGGCACCAGCTTGTACACCAGGGCCAGGACCGTCACCGAGAGCAGGTACGGCAGCCCGAGCTGCAGGGTGCGCCCGAGCCACGGAAGAGACTCGAAGCGTCTGCCCAGAGCCGTCTGCCCGAGCTGGGCCGACAGGTAGAATCCCACTCCCAGGCAGAGGGGACCGAGGGTCAGGATGGCCCAGAACGTCGTGAATCTCGCGAAGAGGGACCTCGCCTTGGCCACGCGCCAGATGTGGTTCAAGGTCCCCTCGGCCGAGACGAAGAGCCAGGTGGAGGTGAACACCAGCATCACCGCCCCCGTGACGCCCACCGCGCCCGAGCTCACCCTCCCGAGGAATACATCGAGCACCTCGCGCACCGAGCCAACGGACTCGGCGAGCAAGCTCTCCAGCATCCAGTGCCGAACCTCGGCCTCGACCCCGTCAAATGCTCCGCTCATCCGGAAGACCAGGAAGGAGACGGCCATGAGGGGCACAACCGCCAGGATGGTGGTGTAGGAGAGCGATGCCGCGCGGCTCAGGCAGTCGTCGTCCACCAGCTTTCTCCAGAGCTGGGCGCCCAGGCGCCAGGCGGTGACCAGCATTCGGAGGAGCCTTGGATATCTCTGCAGCCGGCTCCGCCCCCTCCTGATGGCCCCCCTGGCCCGCACGGCGAGGGCACCTTTTCGGACACCGCCGCCCTGGGCTCGCCCCTCTCCCCCCTGGCCGTCGAAGCCCTGCTCCTCGCTCACGGCAGGAGCCTCGCGCCGCGTCCGGGGATCACCACACCCTTCGCGGTCACTGGCTCGTCGGAATGGTTGAGCCTCAGCACCCGGCCGTCCGGGAGACGCCACTCCTCCGGCAGCACGTGGTGGTTCTCGCCGGCCAGGTGATCGAGCGCGTGACTGGTCAAGCTCATGGGAGGATTCGATGGAAAAGGATCCAGCGGCACCGCCGGAAGACCGCCGAGACTTCCCGCGACCCGATCGGCGTCCAAGCCCCAATCGCGGCGCTCCACGGGAAGGGAGCGGAGATCGTCCGAAAGGAAGAGACCGCCTCCCGCGAGGGCCACGACCCAAGCGCCATAGTCCACCTCACTTGCGCTGAGGTCTCTCAGGAGAGGCGGATCCGGATCGCAGAGGGTGGCCAGGCAGAGGGGCCAGCGGGACGCGATTGTGCGGGCCTGGTTCACCGCGAAGAACCAGGACGGGCCTAGCGGCTCGAAGGCGATGTCTGGCCCCACCCTCCAGGCATCGACGTGGGGAAGGGAGGGGAGTCCCGGCGCCCCCACGGCGAGGAGGATCACCTCCGGCCCGGCGGCCTCCCGCACCGTCTCGAGAGCCAGGTGGTATGCCTCCATCCCTGTCACGGGTTCGTGCCTCCGGCCTTCGAATGTTCCCGCGAACAAGAAGTCGATCTTCAGGAAGTCGAAGCCCCATCCCACGATCTTCGAAATGAAGCCGCCGAGGTGAGCCCGCGCCCCGGGGTGAGTTGGATCCAACACCGCCATGCGCCCGTTCTTCGAGTGGTTGTAGAAAGCGTCTCCCACGAACCACTCCGGGTGCTCCTGGACGAGGCTGCTGTCCTCGGTGACGAGGAGGGGCGCGAGCCAGACCCCGACCTCGAAGCCATCCGCGTGGAGATCGGCTGCCAGACCGTCCAGGCCGGAGGGGAACTTCTCGTTGGGCTCCCAGCTCCCCCAAGCCTCCTGCCAGCCGTCGTCAACAGTGATCCGCAGCGGCGTGCCCGCAGGCACCAGGGGCCCGAGGATCTCGGCCGCCAGGGCGGCGTTGGCACGGACCGCGGCCTCGTCCACGCCGTCCCAGAGGTCGTACCAGGAGTTCCAGCCCGCCTCCGCCGCCGCTGGATGGTCTGTTCTCCGCGAAGGGAGCGCGCCCCCATAGTCCATCAGCGCTTCCTCCCAGGTCGTTCCGGCCCTCAGCCTCCAGCTCTCGCCCCTCAGGGTCGCGCCAGCCAGGACAGCGACCTCCTCGCCCGCTCCGCCCGAGCCGAGCCTGATGGTGACGACCTCCGCCGCCTCACCGGACAGCGACGCCGTCACCCAGGTTTTCCACCTCTCCGAGGTCATGGCGCCGGCAAAGAGGGTTGCGCCAAACGCGGATGGGCCGCCGATCCAGGTATGGAACCAGGAGAGCTCCCTGCCCGTCCTCAGGGTCTCCGGATCACCTCGCGCCATCAGGGCGGACTCGAGAACCCCTTCCGCCAATGGCGCCCCCAGGGCAATCATCCCGCTCTGGGACCAGGACTGGAAGCCGCTCGACAACCATGAGGTCGCTCCGGGCACCACCACCTCGCCCCCGAGGAGCAGGCCTTGCACGGTGGCGTCGGAGGTGGCCTGGAGCTCCACCCTCAGATCTCCTGCTTCAATCACGGCAACGAGCCGGCCAACAGGCGGCAGGGGGCAGCTCAGGCGATCCGCCTCGACCTCGCAGGCCCCCCCTGCTCCTCCTCGCAGCCACTCGCCGCCGATGCGAACCTCTGGCAGGAGCAAGCCATCTACCTCGCCGCAGGAATCGGTCAGCCTGACTCCTTCGGCCTGGACGCTCAACGCCACCGGCTCACAGCGCCTCGCCGTGTCGTCGTCATCGTCGCTGCATGCGCCCGCGAGAACGCCGGCGCATGAAAGCACCAGAAGCGCCGGAACGACCCTGCGGGCTCCAAGTATCCAAAGCTCGTTCGCAGTCATGGCCTCGCGCCTCGCTGAAAAAGGTCATTCACCATGAACATACTGGCCCATCCCTGTTCACGCCTCAAGGCCGACACCTCCTCGCAAGAAACCAAAGGAGCCCGCCCTAACCTGTCCATCGTCACGGACAGATATGACGCGCCGCGCCGCTCCAGCCGTCATGCCTGGGCGTGGCGGTCTGCCACCTCGAGAGCCTGGTCCAGGAGTGCAATGCCCTCGTCGATCTCGTCCTTGGTGACGATCAGCGGAGGCGAGAGAGCGATGACGTTGCCCGGGTTGGCCGCCATCGCCATCATCCCCAGCTCGCCGAGGCGTCTGGCCAGCTCCAGCTTCGGGTTCAGGCCAGGCTTGATCTTGGCTGAGACTGGCATTATCGGCTCGCGGGTGCGCCGGTCCTTGACCAGCTCCAGACCGACGAACAGACCGAGTCCCCGGACGTCGCCGACCGAGGGATGCCTCTCCTTCAGCTCGAGAGCTCTCTCCAGCAGGTAGGCCCCCATCCGCTCGGAGTTCTCGATGAGCCTGTCCTCCTCGTAGATCGGGATCAGGGCGAGAGCAGTGGCGCAGCCCAGGGCATGTCCTGCGTAGGTAGCCCCGTGCGAAAAGAAATTCTTCTTGAAGTGGTCGCCGATGTGGGTGCGCACCACCGTGGCTCCGAGCGGCAGGTAGCCGCAGGTCATGCCCTTGGCCAAGGTCATGATGTCCGGCACGACGCCCCAGTGGTCCAAGGCGAACCACTTTCCAGTGCGTCCAAAGCCAGTCATGACCTCGTCGGCGATGAGGAGTATCCCCCACTTGTCGCAGACCTCGCGGACGCGCGGCCAGTACTCGGGCGGCGGCACGATGATGCCGTTCGCGCCGGTGACCGGCTCCCCTATCAGGGCCGCGACCTGTTCTCCACCTCCCTCCAGCTCGAAGACCTCGTCCAGGAAGCGGACGCAGCGCAGCTCGCACGCAGGGTAGTCGAGCCCGAACATGCACCGATAGCAGTAGGGCTGCGGCACGCGGATGACATCCGTTCCGCCCAGCACCTGAGCCCAGCTCCTGGCGTCCCCAGCCGAGAGGGTCATGGCAGCCGCGGTCCCTCCGTGGTACGAGCGATACCTCGTAGCTATCTTCCGGCGCCCCGTGAACTGGTGAGCGATCTTCACGGCCGCCTCGTTCGCCTCCGTGCCCCCGAGTGAGATGAAGGAACGCGACAGGTCGCCAGGTGTGACCTCGGCCAGGAGGCGCGCAAGGAGGGCGCGCGGCCGATTCGAGAAGCTCGGCGCAAAGGAGGTGAGGGTCTTCGCCTGCTGGCAGATGGCCTCGACGACTCTAGGATCCTGGTGGCCGATGCTGTGGCTCACGAAGCAGGAGGAGAAGTCCAGGCGCTCCCGGCCATCGGCGGTCGTGAACCGGATGCCCTTGGCGGAAACCACGCGCAGCGGCGAGACGGCGGGCTGGTAGGACCAAGAGTGGAAGATGTGATCCACTTCGTACCGATCCAGGTCCTCGTGGCTCTCCGGGAAATTGCGAAGTCGGCTCATTTGTTCCTCTTTTCGATTGTCGCGAGAGCTTGCCAAAGCGGCGTCTATCTGGCTCCGAGCGGTGCAAGCGAGTAGGTGCGGCCGTAGCCCGCGGTCAGGTTCTGGATATCCACGCTCAAGATTCCGCCCGGCTCGTATCGGTAGGTCTCCTGGATCTCGTGTCCCTGCAGCTCCGTGCGGCGTTCGACCGTGATGCGCGAGAGCTCGCCGACGTCGGCCTGGGCTAGGCATGGATCGTAGGGGAAGAAGATCTCCGGCCAGGGGCTCAGATCCCCGGCTGGCTGCCCCGCGTCGTCCAGGCGTCCGCACTCCAGGAACCTGAGGCAGCCCAGGTTGTGCGCGGGGCAGTAGCGTCGCACCACCTCGAGGCGCTGGCCTTGGTCGAGCTGGGTGTCTTTGGGGATCAACATGTCGAAGATCTTGTCCCTACCGGAGGAGCCCTCCCTCCACACGCCGAAGTGGCGTGAGACAGAGTCCTGGATGCGCACGTCGGCGGCAGGATCCGCCGCGATGGCGAGGCCCACCGCGGTGGCGGCGAAGGGAGAGGGGGCATGCTTGATCTTGCGGCCGAAGGCCTCCCTCAGCCTACGGGCCACCGGTGGAAAGGCGGTAGACCCGCCGACCAGGTACACCGCGGCCAGACGCCTTGGATCATCTGTTGAGTCGTCCTCCCCCCCGAGGCTCGCGAGCACCCGCTCCACCGCGGCCACGCTGGGCTCGATCACGGGCTCGCAGGCCTCGTAGAAGACGAAGGTATCCAGGACCACCGTGGTCTCGCCTTCGGGGAGCGCCAGATCCACCGCGATCTTGCGGGTGTTGGTCGTGAGGCCCTCCTTGCGCTCTCGGCACTCCTCGAGCAGGCGTGCCCGGAGGGAGTCGGAGATGCTGGCAGGCTCCACCACCGCCGCCCCGAGGGCTAGCTCCAGGAGGAGCGAGTCGAAGTCCTCGCCTCCCAGCCTGGCTATGCCCTCGTGGGACAGGACATCGAAGCTCCCGTCCGAGAAGCGGACGGCCGCGGTGTCGAAGGTACCGCCACCGAGATCGTAGACCACCACGTATTCCTTGGGGCTCTTCTGGCCGAGCTGACGGAGGTACCTGTGAACATGCTCCAGGGCCGCCGCGGAGGGCTCGTTCAGCACCTCCAACACCTGGAACCCGGCGCGGTGGAAGGCCTCCAGGGTCAGGTAGCGCTGGTTGCTGTTGGCGTTGGCAGGAGTCGCCACCATGGCCTCGAGGGTCTTCCCCTTCAGGTGCAGAGTGCCGTAACGCTGGATCATCTCCCGCACGTGGGCGAGATAGCCCGTGAGGATCTCTATCAGCGGGAGCGCCACCCCCTCCCCCAACGACAGGATTGCGTCCGGAGCAGTGGTGGCGGTGAGGCGCTTGAGCCCACGGAGGAGCGAAGCCTCACCTCGCCTCGCCGCCCTTGCTGCCTCCCAGCCGAAGAGGATCCGGCCCCGCTGAGCAGCCACCAGGGTCGGGATGTGCTCCCTGATCTGCCCCTCCCAGTCAAAGGCACAGACTGGGTAGTTGCCGTCGTCTATGCCCGCCACCACGGTGCGCGTGGTCCCGAAGTCGATTCCTATCCGCATTTTGACACCGCCTCAAAGGTGCATCTCCACCCTAGCCCCAAGAATACGCGGGATCGGGCCTGGAAAAAAGCCACCTCAAGAACGTCCACCGGCAGGCTCACCGGCAGGCCCACCGGCAGGCTCACAGGGCAGCTCTCTCGAGGTCTGCGGAGGGCCGCCCTGAGAGGAAACGGCCTCTCCCAGCCCCACCAGCTCGAGGAGCTTCAGCGCGTTCGTCGTCGGCGCCACGCCTGGGCGCAGGCGATAGTCGAAGGTCATGCGGGGCCCTTTGGGCTCCACGCGGTAGTCCTCCGTGAAGTGCACCGGACGCGCCGCCTCGGTCAGCCCCTCCGACTCCGCCAGGGTCAAGTCGTGGGAGGAGATGGCGCCGATGGCGCCCCTCCTCATCAGGTGACAGAGCACGTGGCGCACGGCGATCTGCCGTTCGTACACGTTGGTTCCCTGCAAGATCTCGTCCAGGAGGAAGAGATACATCCACTCGCGCTCTCCCTCGCCGCTCGCTGGCATCTCGGCGCGGTCCGTTCCATACCCCGCGAGGGAAGAAGCCTCGTCCACTATGGTCTTCAAGCGCCGGAGCTCGGCCATGAAGAACGACACGCCCTGCTCGATCGAGTCCTCGAGCCTGAAGGACGTGCCGAGCCGGAGTGGCGGCATGGAGAAGCTCTCGGCGCAGACTGGACCACCCACCTGGGCGAGGACCGCGTTCACTCCGATTGCGCGGAGCAGGGTCGACTTGCCGCTCATGTTCGAGCCCGTCACCAATAGAAAGGACCCCGTGGGTCCGACGCTGACGTCATTGCGGATGCAGCCATCCAAAGGGAGCAGGGGATGGCCAAGGGCGCGAGCCCGCAGGGCGGCATCCCTGCCTGGGTCCACCAGCTCGGGGAAGCACCAGGATGGCTCGTCGTGGGCGAGGGCGGCCAGCGCCATCAGCGCCTCGACCTCCCCGAGCACCGCGAACCAGTCCCTCACCTTTCTCCCGACGCCTCGCTGCCAGCGTGAGAGCGCATAGAGCACGTGGAAATCCCACAGCAGCAGGCCTTGGACCAGGAGATACATGAGGCCCGTGCGCCGCGCGTCAGCCATGCCCATGATCCGATCCATGCGACGCATCTGGCTGTGAGCAGCCTGGCCATCCACGAAGAGCCGCAGCACGAGGGACTGAAGGCCAAGGGCCTGGAAGCTGCCCTGGGCGATGGGCGAGAAGAGCCCCTCGAACTCCCTGAAAGCGCGCTCGCGCCTGGCCACCTGGTCGAAGATACCGTGGGCCCGCCGCCCGGCCACCGCCGTGTAGAGCAAGTTGAGCGCGACTCCGAGGAGCCACCAGGGCGGCAAGAGGCCGGCGATGCCGAGGACGAGCAGGAGAATGGTCACGAAGGTCAGGACCCTGGGGATCCAGACCCTGTGAGCCCGCCCGAGCATCCACGGCTCGCCCTCCGCCCAGGCAAGGAAGGGCTCCACTCCGGAGGGCATGGAGAGCATCTGTCGCCCACGCACGCCGAAGTCCTGCCGGAAGTCGAGGAGCGGGGCGAGCTCCCGCACTGCCTCCTGGCGTGCGCGAACCACCGCGGGGGAAGCCGGCTCGAGCAGCCACTCGGCCAGGGTCTGCCTCCCCATGGGCGTGTGGGGGGTGCCCAGCAGGTCGAAGAGCGAGGCGCGGCGGGCGCCTTCGCCGAAGAGATCCAGATCCCTGGAGAGCGGCGCCCTCGCCGCCTCCTTGGGGGCCACTCTGGGCGCGAGAGCGTCCCAGCGTCGGTCCAGCCTCGCCAGGGCCTCCTCGCAGAGATCTCTCGTGACCGCCGCGCGCCGCTCCTGGCGGATCACCCGGTCGTGCCTTCCAACCAGGAATATGAAGAGCAGGAGGAAGCCTCCCGAGGCAGAGATCCAGCCCCATCCCACCTGGGGAAACGGCCAGAGACCAAGGAGCAGGCTCCCAGAGAAACAGGCGAAGATGGCGAGGCGCAGGTGGGCGATTCTCCGCGAGCGCAATCCGAGACGGGCGGCCTCCTCGGCAAAGCGGGCCATGCGCGCTCCGTAGGCCTCGCGGACCCCGGCGCTCTCTTCGTTGTGAACCGTCAACGCAGGCTACCGCGGCCCGCCGGATGATGGGGGCGCCGAGAGGGTACGGGGCATGAACGCGCTGGATTCTCGACAGCGTTCGAGAAGCTCTTCTCATCCAAGGCCGAGACGCTATGCACGCTCGATCACCGTGAGCTCACCGGGGTCGAGCCAGATGAGACAGCATTCGCCACAGGTGTCCACCATGACGGCTCCGGGCCCCAGGTATGGGTGGGTGTCCATGAGGCGGCCGCAGCCCGGACAGGCGAGCCGCCGCGACCCGGCCTCACCGATCGAGCGGGGGAAAGGATCCGTTCCACTCCTCGTGAGCCGGCGCTTCTCGACGATGATGGCGAAGGCCCTGCGCCGAGCCAGGATTCCCCGGCAGTTGGGGCAGGTCTTGACCAGGTGCCCTTCTATGGAGGCCTCCTCCAGCTCGCGGCCACAGCCTGGGCAGCGAAGGCCGGCGCTCTGTCCAAGAGGGCGAACCCCCTCGTCGGTCTCCTTGGGAAAATGAAATGAGCCGCAGTGCTCGCACTGGAAGTAGTCCCGATCCCTCACCAGGATCATGGGCGCGGCGCAGTTCTGGCAGTTCACACCACACCTCCCGATGAATCGCCAGGGCTCCCGAGGGTGCGAAGCACGGCGGTCAGCTCCCTGATGGCCACCTCGAGGCCCTGGTCGTCCACATCGAGGTGGGTCACCAAGCGGAGCCTGCCCCCTTCCGGGCCGAGGACCAACACGCCGCGCTCCGCGAGGACCTGGACCATCTCGTCTGCGCTGGCGTTCCAGGAGCCCTCGAGCCAGACCATGTTGATGGCGCGTTGCTCCCCGAGGACCCTCACGCCCGGAACCCTCGACATGGCCTCGGCCAGGCGGTCGGCGCGGCGGTGGTCCTCCACGAGGCGCTCCACATGGTTCGCTAGGGCGTAGAGACCGGCAGCCGCGAGAATGCCCACCTGGCGCATGCCTCCGCCGAGGCGCTTCCTGCCCCTTCGGGCCCTCGATACGAAGTCCCTGCTCCCGGCGAGGAGCGATCCCACGGGGGCGCCGAGCCCCTTGGAGAGGCAGAACATGACCGTGTCGCCACAGGCGGCGATCTCCCGTGGATCACAGGAGAGCGCGTGAGCGGCGTTGAAGATGCGGGCGCCGTCCAGGTGAACCGCGAGGCCAGCCCCGCGCGCCGCGTCCGCCGCGGCCGCCAGCTCTGAATGTGGTTGCACCGCCCCGCTGGAGTGCGCGCACTCGAGGCACAGGAGCCTGGTGTCCGGGTGGTGCAGGTCCGGTGTGCGAACTGCCTCCCGCACGGCGTCGGGCCGGATGCGCCCGGTGGGAGCGTCCAGCGGCACGAGGGTCACTCCCGACAGGAGGGCCGCGGCGCCGGCTTCGTGCTGGGCGATGTGGCAGGGCCGACCCACCAGCACCTCGTCGCCGTGGGTAGTGTGAGTCATCACGGCGAGCTGGTTCCCCATGGTGCCGCTCGCAACGAAGAGGGCGGCCTCCTTTCCAAGCAGGGAGGCGGCTTCCTCCTCCAGCTCGAGCACCGTGGGGTCGTCGCCGAAGACGTCGTCTCCGACCTCTGCCCTGAACATCGCCTCCCGCATCTCTGGAGTGGGACGCGTGACAGTGTCGCTGCGCAGGTCCACGGGGGGCCGCATGGTCACACCTCTATCCAAGCAGCCACGAACATACACAATAAAAACATCGTGTCGAGAGCCTCGCCGGCGGCCTACCTCTGAGCCCCTGTGAGGCCTTCCGCTGCCTCCTGGTGACGCCGTCCCCAGAACCTTTGGAGGGATGCCTTGAGATCGTCCAGCAGACGGTAGAGACAAGGAACGAAAACCAGTGAGATCACGGTCGCGAAGAGGATCCCGAAGCCCAGGGATATCGCCATGGGGATCATGAACCTGGCCTGCCGGGAGGTTTCGAAGATCATGGGCGCGAGCCCCCCGAAGGTGGTGAGGGTCGTGAGGATCACGGGCCGGAAGCGCCTGATGCACGCCTCCCTGATGGCCTCTCCGGCCGTACGGCCCTGCCTCTGCAGGCTATTGGCATAGTCGATGAGCACCAGGGAGTCGTTCACCACGACTCCGGAGAGAGCCACGATCCCCATGAGGCTCATCAGGCTGAGGGCGTAGCCCATGAGCATGTGGCCGAGGACGGCGCCAACCACACCGAAGGGGATGGCCACCATCACGACCAGAGGCTGTATGTAGCTCCTGAAGGGGATGGCCAGCAGGAAGAACATGACACCGAGCGCCACCAGGAAGCCGTTCCAGAGGCTCTGGGTGCTCTCGCGCATCTCGGCCTGACGGCCCTCGTACCTGTAGGTCAGGCCCGGGTGATTCCTGACAATCTCGGGAAGGATCGAGCTGTTCAGCGCGGCCAGGACCTCGCCCGCCTTGGCCAGGGGTGCGACGTCGGCGGTTACCGTGACGGTGCGCCTGCCGTCCCTGCGCTCGATGGTCGTGTAGGCGCGGCCTCGCTGGATCTCCGCAACCTCGCGGAATGGCACCATCTGGCCTGATGGCGTAGTGACCAGGAGCCGCTCCACGTCGCCCTCGCTCAGACGCTCCCCTTCGGGGAAGCGCACGAGCACACGCATCTCGTTGCGGTCACGCACCTGGCGGACCGGCTCGGCCCCATAGAAAGCGTTCCTTACCTGGCGCCCGATCTCGGCCGAGGTCAGACCAATGCTCTGGCCGCTCTCGTTCACCCGGAAGCTGATCTGCTCCTTGCCGGGAGTAAAGCCGTCGTCGATGTCCTTGACGTTCGGGAACTCCGCGAGCCTCGCGGCGAGGGTCTCCGAAGCCAGGCGCAGGATCTCCGTGTCCGGGTGGCTCAGCTCCACCGTGATCGCCGCTCCGGATCCAGGCCCTCCCGCGTCGAAGGCGTAGCGGAGGGACTCCAGGCCGAGGATTGGTCCCGCCTCCTTCCTCCAATGATTGACCACCTCCTGCGTGGTGAGGGGCCGGGTCTTGGGGTTGCGGAGGTAGATTCGGACCTCCAGCTGGTTCTCCACCACCACGGCAGAGACCCCGCTCATTAGGCGGGTCCCTCCGTGCTTGGCCCCCACCCGGTGGGCTGCGTCCACCAGCCGCTTCCTGACCTCGTCCACCTGCTCCTGTGAGGCGCCGACCCGGAGCACGGCGTTGGCCACCGCCATGTCGGACTCCACCCGGGGCATGAGGATCATGCCTATGCGTCCCGAGAACACATATCCAACGGCCAGCACGAGCAGGGCCACCCCGACGGACACGGTTACCCCGCGCCATCTCACCGCCCTGTCGAGGAATGGGGCATATATCTTGGCTACGAAGAGCTCCAAGAGACGGGCTATGCGCTGCTGCCCCCTTGATATTCGGTCCATCAAGGAGCCCTGCCTGGACGGCTTTCCGTGCGCCAGGTGAGCCGGGAGGATGATCAGCGACTCCACCCAGGAGATCAGGAACACCGTGATCACCACCAGGGGAACCACCTTCCAGACCTTCCCCATCTCCCCGAGCATGAAGTAGATGGGGAAGAAGGCCACGACGTTGGTGAGGATGGCGAAGGCGATCGGGACCGAGACCCTCTTCGCCCCGACGATCGCCGCCTGCGCGTAGGAGAGCCCCCTCGCCCTGGCCTCGTAGATGTTCTCCCCGGCCACGATTGCGTCGTCCACGACTATCCCGAGGGCGATGATGAAGGCGAACATGGACATCATGTTTATGGAGACGTCCATGATGGGCAGAAACAGGAGGGCCCCCAAAAAGGCCGTCGGGATGCCCAGGGTGACCCAGAAGGCCAGGCGGATGTCGAGGAACAGGCCGAGGAAGAGGAGCACCAGGAGGAGCCCCACCACCGCGTTCTTCAGCAGCAGCTCGAGGCGCTGGCTGTAGATCTCGGTCCTGTCCCGACGAATTCGCCAATCCACTCCGGGCGGCAGCTCGGCCTTGAGGTCGCGGAGCACCTTCCTGACGTCTCGCGCCACCTGCTTGGGGGTCTGCTCGGCGACCCTGAAGACCTCCATCACGATGCCCCGCTTGTTGTCGAAGGTGGCGGACTGGTTGGCGTCGAGGAAGCCCTCCCTCACCTTGGCGAGGTCCTCGAGACGGAGCACCGCGCCCTCGGGAGTGGTGACGATGGGGATCTGTGCGTACTGCCTCGCCCAATCCCGGCGATCATTGACACGCAGCAGGACCTGCCCTCCCCTGGTCTCCAGCTTGCCTCCAGGGAGCTCCACGGCGGCCAGCGAGATCCTGTTCGCCACCTCTTGCAGGGTGAGCCCGTGCCGCTGAAGCGTCGCCTGGGGCACCTCCACGGTGACGCGGAAGTCCCTGGCTCCTTCCATGATGATCTGCGTGATGCCAGCCTCGTGCAGCAGTCGGTCCCTCACCAGCTCTGCGGAGTCCCGCAGAACCCACTCCGAGACGTCGCCAAAGAGCACGATGCTCAATACTGGCCGGCGAGCCAGCACCAGGTTGACCTCGGGCCGCTCGGCGTCCTTGGGGAAGGTTATTATCCGATCGACGGCCTGCTTGATGTCCTGGTAGGCACGCTGCCTGTCGATGTCGGTGAAGAGCTCCACCAGCACCACCCCCACCCCTTCCGAGGCTGTGGAGAGGACCTTCTTGACCCCATCGACGCCGCGCACCTGGGTCTCGATGGGGGTGAGGATGCCCCGCTCCACCTCCTCGGGGCTGGCGCCAGGGTAACGCACCTGGATGTTGACCTGGTCGAGCTCGAACTCGGGGAAGACCTCCTGCTTGATGCGGGTGACCATGAACAGCCCCCCCGCCAGGAAGAAGACCATGAGGAGGTTGGGGGTCACCCGGTTGTGGACCATCCAGGCGATGAGCCCCTTGGGCGGGGATGCGGGCTTATCCGGGCTCACCTGCTCTCTCCCTGCCCGCGAGGCGCCTCGGGACTCTGTCTGCCGTTCAAATCGGGAGCACCCCTGGGTAGAACCACCTTGAGGAGCATGCCCTTCACGGGGGCCACGAGCTCCGAGGTCACCACCCGATCCCCGGTCCGAAGCCCCTCGGAGACGAGCACCTGCTCCTTGCCCCGATGCAGGATGGTCACGGTCCGAATGTCCAGGCGGTTCTCAGAGCCCACCACCCACACCTCAGTCCCCTCGCGCAGCCAACGCCTCTCGAGCGGGAATACCTCCGTGAGCTCCTCACCCTCTATCTCCGCCTCCACGAAGGCGCCGAGCTGAAGCCTGGGCCCTCCTCCTTGCCCGGCGGCCCGCCCGAGAGGGTCCTCGACCTCCACCAGCACCTTTGCCAGGCGCCCCTTCTCCTCGAGGTCCGGAACGAGCTTGATGAGCCGTCCCTCCCTGGAGACCGCGGGGCCCCAGTTGGCCCGATCCCTGAGCCGCACTTTTGCCCCGCTCTCCTTGGAGCTCGATGGCACCCGCAGGTGCCGGAGCTGATCCATGGGCACCACCAGCTCCACCCAGTAGGCGTCGGCGCCCGCCAGCCGTACCAGGCTGGTCGTCGTCGTCACGCGCGAGCCCACGTCCACGCTCCGAGAGAGCACGACCGCGTTCCATGGCGCCTTCAGGGTCGTGCGCTCCAGGTCCAGCCGAGCCCTGGCGAGGGACGCCTCGGCGGCCTGCACCGCCGCCTCGGCGGTCTTGAGCTGAGGCTCCCTCAGGATGAGCGCGGGCCTCGCGTCCTTTCCTGGGCTGCCTAGGAGAGCCAGCTCCCGGCGCACCACCGCCTGCCTGCCCTTCTCCACCTCCAGGGAGGCGCGCGCCTGGGAGAGGGCGCTCTCGGCCTGCCGCACCGCCAGAAGGTAGTCGGCCGAGTCGATCCGGACCAAGACCTCACCCTTGGTGAGAAGCCCGCCGGGGACTAGATCGCGGTGAAGGGCCCGCACCTCGCCCTGAACTCGAGGGTGCAGGATCACCTCGCGCGCTGGCTTCACCACCCCCATGGCGCTGACGGACACGCGGGCAGTCTGCTTTTTCATGACCCGCGCCTCCACCAGGGTCGCCTTGGGCTTGGGAGGCCGGCGCCGCGCCGCTGGCCGGTGCGCCAGCATCCACCAGGCCGCGAAGGCCGCGCCGCCGAGGATCACGAGGACCAGGAACCTGCGAAGCCAGCGGAGCAAGGGTCGATCCCTCCCTGGCCGCCGGGACGCGCCTCTAGAAGGCCCTGCCAGTCCTTCGGAAGGATCCGAAGCCTGCCCCGCGCCATTCTCCTCCAGGGGCGCCGAAGCCCGGTTCAGGTCATGTGGCTCGTGGTCGCTCACGGGATCCTCCTGCCTGACGATGCCAGCGCCCTGCCCGGCTCCCTGCCCGGCGCCCTGCCCGGCGCCCTGCCCGACGCCCTGCCCGGCGCATCCTCGGGGTCTTGGCGGCTCGCTGCCTTCCCGGGGGCTGGAATTGGGAAGGCCCCCGCGAGGCCCCTGCAGAGGGCCACGCGGTGCTCCAGGCGCTCTCGTCTGGCGGCCAGGAGCGCGCGCTCCAGGAGCTGGTGCCGGATCAGGACATCGAGAACCCTGGGATACTCCTCGGCCCCCTGCAGATAGGCGGCGCGCAGCTGCCCGACGACCTGCCCCGAGAGCCGGAGCTGGCGCTCCAGGCTCTCGACCTGCCGCGTTGACTCCCGCTCCCGGCCGAGGGCGTCCTCGACCTCCTTTATCGCGGTCAGCACCACTTGAGCGTACTTGTTCAGCGCTTCGCTGGCCTTGGCTCGCACCCGCTCCACCTCTGCGCGCCTGGAGCCCCCGTCGAAAAGCGGCGCCACCAGGTTGGCGGCCAGATTCGCCAGCCAGGTCCACAGAGCCGGGGGGCCGTAGGTCCCCGATGCGCCGATGGTCGCCGACAGGCTGAGGCGGGGCCAGCGATCCGCCAAGGCAGCGCCAACCCTTTGGTCAGCCTCCTCCACCCGCCGCAGCGCTCCTCGCACGTCGGGCCTCCTGGCGAGGAGGGCGGCCGGGACCCCTGCGCCCGGCAAGGGCCCAAGAGATGGCAGAGAATCGCGGACAGGGGCGACGAAGGTCCCGGGCGCCTTGCCAAGGAGCACGGCGAGCTGGTTCTCGAGCACACCGATCTGCCCCCTCACTCCTGACTCGTCCCCGGCGAGAGACTCGACGCTTTGCCTTTGCTGAAGCACGTCCGCGGCCGAGGCCTGCCCGACCCCGAACCTGAGCATCACTCCGTCGAGGACCTGGACCGAGAGCTCCCGCTGGGCACGGAGGAGGCTCAGCTGAGCCCGGCGCTCCAGAAGCTGGAACCAGCAGAGGGTCACCTCCGCCGAGAGGCTGATTGCCGCCGTCGAGAGATCCTCCCGGGTGGCCAGCACAGCGAACCTCTCCGCGGCCCGCTCGGATCGGACGCGGCCCCAGAGATCCACCTCGTAGGTGGCCACGAGCCCCACGTTCCACCCTAAGGCCGCGCCCTGCTTGGACCAGCCCGCCTTGGCGCCGGCCTGGGCGTCCAGATCGGGCAGCATCCCCGCGCCCACCTTGCGTGCGAGGGCCTTGGCCTGGGCGAGCCTGTCCCAGGCCTGGCGCAGGGTGAAGCTGGCCTCGAGCGCCTCCTTGACCAGCCTGTTCAGGTCCTGGTCGTCGAAGCTCTCCCACCACCTGTCGGGGAGCCTGGGGCCATCAGAGGATGTGAACCGCGCGGGCAGCTTTGCAGGCGACGAGACCTGCCTGGGGCTGCTCGCGCAGGCCACCATTACCGCGGCGCACACCATGCTCCAGACGGCTGTCATCAGGCCAACCCTTTCAGGGTCGAAGACGCGGGCCAATTTCCTTCTCGAGCTTCTCACCGGCCTCTCTTCGGGCCTACACATGGCCTGCCGTGAGGATAGCCAATGACGGAAGCAGCGCGCGTCATGAGGTGTTAACGGACTGTAAAGTTTGGTTTCGGCCCCCCGGTCGGCCCTTCACACTTCTTCACACCACCCAGGCGACTCGAGCGAATAGAATAGGGGGCACCTCACAAAGGCGCTGCTTCATGAGCACCCGGATCCTGCTGGTGGACGACGACACGGAGCTCTGCGAGCTCCTCAGGGCCTTCCTCGAGCCCGAGGGCTTCGAGGTCGAGGCTTGCCACGACGGTCTGAGCGGCCTCGAGGCAGCCCTCTCTGGAAGGCACGCCCTGGTGATCCTGGACGTCATGCTCCCAGGGCTCCAGGGCTTCGAGGTGCTCCGGCGGATCAGGGCGTCCTCCAGGATCCCGGTGCTCATGCTCACCGCCAGGGGCGACGACGTGGACCGGATCGTGGGCCTCGAGATGGGCGCGGACGACTACCTGCCCAAGCCCTTCAACCCCAGGGAGATGGTGGCCCGCATCCGGGCGATCCAGAGGAGGGTCGCCCCGTCGGGACCGGACCTCCCCGCCGCTCGCCGCCTCGAGGTGGGAGACGTGGTCCTGGATCCCGCCACGAGGCAGGTCACCCAGGCTGGGTCAAAGGTGAGCCTGACCGCGGTGGAGTTCTCCCTCCTGGAGATCCTCCTTCGACAGGCCGGCCAGGTGGTCAGCCGGGACGACCTCTACCGTCAGGTTCTGGGCCGCGAGGCCTCGCCCCTCGATCGCAGCATAGACGTCCACGTGTCCAACCTGCGCAAGAAGCTGGGCCCGGGCCCCGCCGACGAGGAGCGCATCCAGGCGGTTCGAGGCGTGGGCTATATCTACACCTCCCTCGGAACGAGCCACGCCGACGACGCCGCCGACGCCGCCCCCGGATACTCCGGCCCTGCGGGCCCCGCCGCCCTCGGGCACTCCGGCCCTGCGGGCCCCGCCGCCCCCGAATACCCCGGCCCTGCGGGCTCCGCTGGCCGAGAGTGCCCCACTACCAGGCCGAAGTAGCCCGACATGCGCAGCCTCTTCCTCAGGCTCTTTCTCTCCTTCTGGCTCGTCATGATGCTGATAGGAACGGTCTTCGCCCTCATCCACGTGAGCACGCCCGACTGGGCCCCGCGCCGAAAGGTCGGCATGATCACCCGCGCCCTTCGCTCCCACGGTAGCGAGGCGATCGCCCTTGGCAGGGCAGAAGGCCCGGCGAGCGTGGAGCGGCTCCACGCGGAGATGCGGAAGGAGCTCGGCGTCAGGGTCTTTGTGCTCAAGGACCTGGCTCCGGCCCCTGGCTCCAAGACGCCTCCGAAGGAGGCCCTCGCCCTGGCGGCGCGCGCAGCCCGCGAAGGGAAGACCCTCCGGGATGCCTCGCCGACCCGCGAGCTCTACGCCGTGCCCCTCGGCCCCGCACCCGAGGTGGCGGGGTACGTGATCCTCGGCGAGCTCCCCAGGCCCGAGCGTCTGCGGAGGTGGCTGCAGCCAGAGACCCTACCGCTCCGTCTCCTGGTGCTCTTCCTCGTGGCAGGGCTCGTGAGCTACTTCCTGGCCCGGCAGATCTCCCGTCCCTTCGGGAGCCTCCGCCGCACCACCCGGCGCCTGGCCGATGGAGACCTCTCGGCCCGCGTGGATCCCCCTCTGGTCCGCAGGCATGACGAGGCCGGCGCCCTCGGGCGGGACTTCGATCTGATGGCGTCCAGGCTCCAGGCCCTGCTGGACTCCCAGCGCCGACTGCTCTGGGACATCTCCCATGAGCTGCGCTCACCGCTGGCGCGCCTGAACGTAGCCCTGGGGATCGCGCGCCAGAAGGCCCGCCCCGGCGAGGAGACCTCCCCAGAGCTGGATCGCATCGAGAAGGAGGCCGAGCGCCTGAACGAGCTGGTCGGGCAGCTCACCACCCTGAACCTGCTGGAGAGCGGCGCGGAGCACATCGAGAGCGCGCAGATCGATGTCCTCGGCCTGCTCGAAGAGGTCGTGCGGGACTCGCGCTTCGAGGGCAAGGTCCGCGAGGTTGACGTGGTCCTCCGGGAGACCGCCAAGATCAGCGTCAGAGGCTCCGAGGAGCTCCTGCGAAGGGCCCTGGAAAACGTCGTACGGAACGCGATCCACGCCACCGCGGTCGGGACACGGGTCGAGATATCCCTAAGGGCGGAGCCCGCCGGGGCAGAGCCTGGCAGGGACACCGGCATGGCGGCCTCCCCGGCACCCCACGCGGCGAAGAGAGCGTCCGTGGCCTGCATCACCGTGCGAGACCACGGCCCTGGGGTGCCCGAGGAGGCGCTTTCGGATATCTTCCAACCATTCTATCGGGTAGCCGAGTCCCGGGAGCGCCGCACGGGCGGCTCCGGACTGGGGCTTGCCATCTGCCAGCGCTCGGTCCTTCTTCACGGGGGCTCCATCACCGCGAGGAACGCAGAGGGCGGTGGGTTGATCGTGGAGCTAGAGCTACCAGCCTTCGATAGGGAGCATGGCCCATGGCCTTCGACTGGCTCCTCGTAGTAGTCGGGCTGGCGTGTCTGCTCGGCGGCGGCGAGGCGCTCGTTCGCGGCGCCAGCGGCATCGCCATGCTCGCGAAGGTCACGCCCGCCGTGGTCGGCTTGACCATCGTCGCAGCGGGCACCTCGACCCCCGAGCTCGTCGTGTCGCTGCAGTCCGCGGCGAGCGGCAACCCGGGCATCGCCGTGGGCAACGTGATCGGCTCGAACATCTTCAACATCCTGGCCATCCTGGGACTGACGGCCTTGCTGCGGCCGCTTCGGATCCAGGGCAGCTCGGTCCGTTTCGAGTGGCCGGTGATGATGCTGGCCGCTTTCCAGCTCCACCTCCTCGCCCGGGATGGATGGCTCGATCGGCTGGAGGGCGGTTTTCTCCTCTCGGCGATGATCGCCTTCTGCGCCTATGCCGTCTGGCTAGCCCGCTCGGACGTGGCGCTGCCTACCAAGGAAGAGGCCGGGGAGCTCGCCACCGCCTCTTTCGGCCGAACCGGGACCGCCGCGGCCACCTTCAACGTCGGTGCGGTCGTGCTTGGCGTGGGCCTCCTCGCGGCTGGCTCCACTGCCCTTGTGAGGGGAGCGGTAGGGGTGGCCTCGGCCCTTGGCGTCTCCGACACGATCATCGGGCTCACCATTGTCGCGGCGGGCACCAGCGCGCCCGAGCTGGTGACATCCATCGTCGCCGCCTGGCGAGGCCGGGATGACATCGCCGTGGCCAACGTAATCGGCTCCAATATCTTCAACGTGCTCGGCATCGCCGGCGCCACCGCGCTCGTTCACCCCCTACCGGTCCCCGCGGAGATCGTCGCCCGCGACAACTTGTGGATGCTCGGCGCTTCGTTGGTGCTCTTCCCCCTCATGAAGTCCGGGATGCGGATCAATCGCATCGAGGGCGGAGCCCTGTTTGCAGGTTTTCTCGCATACACGGCGATCCTTGTTCTGGGGGCCTGAGGAAGCTCGTTCGAGCCGGACCCATGGCTAGTCCTGAATGCGCCAATCGCCAAGGAATATCTCTCGGCTCGGGTGGAGCAGCCGGCGGCATGGCCCAGACTTATCGATCCTGGTTCACGGCGCGACGCCGCCTTCGAAAGACGAGCAGCAGGACCCCCAACCAAAGCAGCGCCGTGGACCAGGGCCCAGCGCCCTCCCCGACGGCCCGGCAGTCGCAGCCGCCCTTGCCGCCTCCTGGGTCCACCACGCAGTAGCCGTCCTCCAGGTGAGTGCCCGGACCGCAGCGGCCCACGTCCGTGGCGTCGCCGGCGTCCGGCGCGGCGCCGTCCGGCAGGCCAGCGTCGGGCGCCAGGCCGCAGCCCTGTCGCACCGAGTAGCTGTCCGTCGAAAGGGTGGGGTCGCACCAACGGCAGGCGTCCTCGGGATCGAGGGCGTGCAGCGCAATGCAGGCCCCCCCGATGAGGCAGCCCGTGACCAGGGGATGGATGCAGGCGCCCTCGGCATCACAGACGTCCCCTGTGCAGGCGAGACCATCGCTTGCGCAGGGGAAGCCCTCCACCTGCCCCACCCAGACCGAGGTGGACACAGCGGGCGCGCAGACCTCGCAGGGGTTGGCCGGGTTCGCGGCCCCGCCCACAAAGGTGACCCCGCCGATTGAGCAGGTGCCGGCCTCATCGTGGGCGCACGCCCCTGCCCCGTCGCAGGTGTCCCTGGTGGAATCGAGCCCGTCGTCTGCGCAGGCAGTGCCAGCGGGCCGCGGGCTGAAGCCAGTAGCGTCCTGCGAGGGATCGCACCAGAGGCACTCGTTCGCTGGATCCAGGGCCCCATAGCCCAGGCAGGCCCCAACCACCAGGCAGCCCGTGGCGAGCGGGTGCTCGCAGACCCCGGCGCCGTCGCACCGATCCCAGGTGCAGGCGAGCCCGTCGTCCACGCAGGGATATCCTTCCACACGGTCCGACCAGGCCGAGGGCAGCGCCAAGGGATCGCAGAACTGGCAAGGGTTCGCCGGGTTCGGCGCCCCTCCCTCCACCACCGCGTAGTCGATGGAACAGGTGCCGGTCGCGGGGTGTACGCAGCTCCCCTGGGCGTCACAGAGGTCCAGGGTGTGGCCGAGCCCGTCGTCCGGGCAGGATACCCCCGCTGGCCGAGGGCTGTAGCTCGTGACGGAGAGCGCGGGATTGCACTCCCGGCAGGGAGCCCCCGGCTCCAGGGCCCGGTCCGCCACGCAGGCTCCCTCCACCAGGCAACCCACGTAGAGCTGGTGCTCGCACTGTCCAGCGCCATCGCACCGGTCCCAGGTGCAGTCGAGCCCATCGCCTGGGCAGGGGTAACCCGTGACCCTGTTGGTCCAACCGTCCTGGCTCACGCCCGGATCGCAGGCTTGGCAAGGGTTGGCCGGGTTCGGCGCCCCGCCGTCATACTCGGCCCCGCCGATCACGCAGACCCGCCGGGCAGGGTGTATGCATGCGCCCGCGCCATCGCAGACGTCCATGGTGTAGGGCTGCCCGTCGTCCGGACAGACGACGCCAGGGGCGAGAGCGCTATAGGCGTCCCTGCGGAGCGCCGGGAGGCAGGCCGCGCAGGGGTTCCCGGGATCCGTGGCGTCCGCGGTTATGCAGACCCCCGCGATGAGGCAGCCGTCCTCCACCGGGTGGATGCAGGCGCCAGCGCCATCGCACCGGTCGGCGGTGCATCCGAGCAAGTCCTCGGCGCAGGGGGTTCCCGCGACCCGACTGGACCAGGCGCTCCTGCTCACTGTCGGCCTGCAGGCCTCGCACTCGTTGCCCGGGTTCATCTGCTCTGCGGTGTAGAGCGTCCCATCGATCTCGCAGCCAGCGATGCAGGCCTCACCCGGCTCAGGGCACAGCCAGCCCGCCTCCACCTGGCAGAGCTCGCTGCAGCCGTCCACCGGCTCGATGTTCCCGTCGTCGCAGCCCTCGCTCCCCACCCTGAGCCCGTCCCCGCAGAGCTCCTGACAGGCCGTGGCCCCTGCCGAAGACACCCACCCCGCAAGGCAAGCCAGACACGCCGCCTGGCCAGGGGTCGGGCCGTAGGAGCCCGCTGGGCAGGCGATACACGAGCTGCTCCCAGCCGCGTCCTGGTAGCTTCCGGCGTCGCAGAGCGTGCAGCTCGTGCTGCCAG
>JAVEWA010000589.1:0-4453 GCA_034004785.1 Polyangia bacterium | reverse complement strand
CGCAAAGCTAACGCGACAGGATCTAATCAAGGTCTTGGAATTCTGTGAAGACTGTCTCAGTTGCGCCTCTGAGAAGAAGCTTCATCCCAGGATCCTCCAATTTGCCGATTATATGGGCTTTGAGTTCGTGCTCTACGCCTATCAGAAGCACTCCTACCAGAAGGAAGGAACGGTGGAGTTCGTGAACCTCTCCAATCCGTTGGAGTGGATGGACGAGTATCACGCAAAGAACTACCTGCTCGACGATCCGGTCCGGATAGAGCTCGAGCTACGGCTCGACAAGGAAGGCTCCGACTCGAGCATACTCTGGGACGCCTACGATCGTCGGCTTTCCGCCAGGGAAAAAAAGATCATAGAAAGACGAAGCTCCTTCGATCTGAGGCGTGGCTTCTCGGTGTTCGACAACTCCGTGCCTCGAAGCTCGATGTTTTTGATATCTTTTGCCAGCAAACGACAACGAGTGGACGAGCGAAGCCAAAACATGGGTCGGATCATCGTCCCCCACCTGAATCGATGCCGCAAGCGCCTCGATCTGCTGGTGCTCGTCAATCGGCTCACCGAGAAGGAAAGACTGGTCGCCCGCTGGATAGCCGAAGGCAAGACGAACTGGGAAATCGCCAAGATTCTGTCGGTCTCTACCCGGACGGTCAAGTTCCACGCCGCAAACATCTTTCAGAAGTTGGGCGTCGCGGGCCGCCAGGGCGCCAGCGCTATCCTGCTCGCCGTCCGCTTCCTCTCGTAGCCCCGGCCTGTTTTTCGGTGCCATTCCTCTCCTTGCGGAGCCATTACCTCCTTGCTCACCGCCCCTAGGCGCCTGCTTCCTGTCCCCTCTCCTGAGGCTGCGCCCCGAATCGTGACTGGCCGTTTGGCCAGGTGTCTGCGTGGGGGAGACGTAATAGTCTATGATTGTCTCATATTGAGACAACCTCGATGAGGGGAGACAACATGGCAGACCCTAGGCACACCTGGTTGGCTTTCATCGCGGCTCAGTGCGTTCTGATTTTTGGGGGATGCGGCGATGACAGCGAAAATGGAACCAACCAAAACAACAACGATAACAAGAATCAAGCTCAATGCGGCAATGGATTGATCGAAGGCGACGAAGTCTGCGACGGCACGAACCTTGGTACGGAGGACTGCGTCGCACAAGGCTTCGACGGCGGCGCCCTCGCCTGTGCCGCGGATTGCAGTGAGCTCCTCACCACCGGCTGCTGCACGGACGGATGTGTTGGGGATGGGGCCACTGCCTGCGACGACAACGTACTGAAGACCTGCGAGGGCCACCTTTCGGGCTGTCTGGATTGGACTCTGCTCGACTGCACCTTGGCGGGACAGATCTGCCACGACGCCGGCGGCGAGGCGTCATGCACGGGTGAATGCACCAGCAACTGCGACACCCAAGGGGCGCACCAATGCAACGGTGACGTGGTCGAGGTGTGCGCGATCAACGGAGCCTGCCTGAACTGGGCCCAGGAGACCGTCTGCGCCTCTACTGTGGGTTGTGACGGAGGAGCCTGCCGTCCCGATGGAGATGCGGACGGCTACTCCGAGTTCTTCGGTGACTGCGACGATGGCGATCCGTCGGTAAACCCGGGCGCACCCGAGATTCCGGGAGACGGGATCGATCAGAACTGCGACGGCCCCGACGGGCGCGTGGGCATCGACCAGTACGTGCGATCCACCTTCGCGGTTTCCGCGTTTGCCTATGCCATCGAGACCTGCGTGTCCAACACCACGGACGACTGCTACGTCTATGTCGAGAGGGGCTCCTTCGAGATCACCGAGCCACTCGAGATCCATAACGACAGCGCTGTCTTCCACGAGGTCGGCGTCATCGGCGGCTACGACACCGACGGGCTCTTTCTGAACCGACACTTCGGCGAGGCCACCCCCTCCTGGCAGGGCGCCTTCGGCGCGGCCGCGGAGTTCTCGACGGTCATCCGCTACGCGGCCCCGACTACGGAGCAACACACCGTCTCGATTACCACGAGCAGCTCGAACAACCTGATCTGGCTGAACGGGCTTCGCATCGAGGGCCCCGAGCAATCGACACCGGGGGGAGCCAGCGTGGCGCTCACGATCTTCGGGACCGAGACAGTGGCGCGCGTCGATCAGTGCCTCATCGTCGGGGGCACGGCAGGCGAAGGCACAGCCGGGACCAACGGCGCGGCGGGAAACAGCGGTGGCGCAGGAGGAGCGGGCGGTGGGGGTATCTGGGGAGACATGGAGGCCACCAGCGGAGGCAGTGGCGGCTCTAGCGCTTGTGGGATGTCGGGCCACAAGGGCGCCTGGTCTCAATGGTACCAGGCAGGCTGCACGATCACCTTCCACGCCGAGGACGCCTTCCACGGCACGAACGGGGCACACAACGCCGAGGCGCAACCGAACTGCAACGACACGACACCACCGATGCACTCTGGCGGCGCGGGCGGAGACGGCGCAGCCGGCGCGATCGGGACCTGCGGCGCCGCTGGCGAGGCGTCTCCATCGCCTTTCGGAACTCTCGCTGCCGGGCTCTGGAGCCCACCGGCTGCGTCCACGGCGGGAAGCGCGGGCACCCATGGCGCCGGTGGTCACGGCGGCGGATCGGGAGGAGGCTACATCGGTGGCTGCTCCGGCGCTAGCGCCCTGTTGGGTGGGGCCGGCGGGGGAGGTGGCGGCGGCGGCTGCTCCGGCGGCGCGGGCGGCGCCGGCACCCATGGGGGATCCTGCTTCGGCCTTTTGATCACCGATGTCGATGTGGCGAGCATCGAGCTCGAGGATCTCGCGATCCAGCTCGGCGCGGCGGGCTCGGGCGGCAATGGAGGCAGCGGCGGCAACGGCGGCAACGGCGGCGGAGCGGGCAATCGGGGCTACGAAAAACAGTGGGGGGGCGACAAGGTCTGTTCCTCTGGTTACGGCGGGTTCGGCGGAGGCGGCGGCGCCGGCGGCGGAGCGGGGGGCGGAGCGGGCGGAATGGGCGGTAACGCGGTGGGCTTCGGCGCCACGGTGACGATAGATGACAGCGGCGTGATCTACGTTGGCGGGTCGGCCGGCCCTGGCGGAGCGGGCGGCGGCACCGGTGTCTCTGGAACCGGAGGTCCAGTCTGCAACGCCCCTGGCGGAGCCGGAAGCGACGGGCAAGTGCTCACAAGCAAATTGGACTACTGAGAACGCAACAGTGGCGTCCTCGAGAACCATACCTCGGCTCATCCCGTCCGGCCCCACTGTGAGCGGGTCCCGAGAGTGAAATTGTTCACGCGCCCCCAGTTTCTACTGTCGGAGGAATTCGATGTATCGGAAATTCCTATTCTTCGCCTCTCTCGGAGGGCTTGCGCTCGTTGCCCCTCTTTGGGCTGGCTGCCCCTCTGACAAGGACGACTGCGACGGCTGCGTCATCGACGGAGCTTGTGTGCGGGCCGGCGCCCAGGATCCCGAGGATCCTTGTCTCGTCTGTAGTCCGGCAGCTTCCCGAGGCGCCTACTCGCCGCTCGACTGTTCTGACGGAGTCTCGTGCAACGGCGAAGAGGCCTGCAATCCCGAAACGGGGAAGTGCGAGCCGGGCGAGGTGACCTGCCCGGACGACGAGTTCTGCGACCCGGACCTGGATAGTTGCGTGGTGGGCTGCCCCTATTGCTCCATCGATCGCAGCTGCTTCTGGGAAAACCAGCGCAACCCCCATAACCCCTGTCAGGTGTGCCGCTCTACCCAAGAGCCCTACGCGTGGAGCGCAAATGACGGCGCGTTCTGCGACGACGGCGTGTTTTGCAACGGGGCCGACACCTGCGACGGAGACAGCTGCTCGATTCACGACGGGGACCCTTGCACCGACGACGGCCTCTTCTGCAACGGAGCCGAGTCGTGCGACGAGGCGACTCGATCCTGCGTTCACTCGGCAGACCCATGCGGCGAGGGTCAAACCTGCGACGAAGAAGGACGAGAGTGCTGCGAGGCCCACGACCACCTTGGCTGCAATGCAGAGGGCCACGTGGCCTGGATCGATGGCTGCGGCAACGACGGCGCGGTCGTGGAGTATTGCCCCGCTGCGCCAGTCGGGGGCTGCGCTGCGGGTCAGTGCATCTGCAGCGCCGGCTGGAGCGGACCTGCCTGCCAACAATGCGTCCTCTTCGTCTCCTCGACGGGCGACGACGCCCAGGACGGTCGCTCTTGGTCCCAGGCCAAGGCCACCGTGCACGCGGCGATCACTGCGGCGGGCTTATCTGGCTGCCCAGAGATCTGGGTGGCCGAGGGGGTGTATCCCGCCGCTCCTTCGGCCAATCCCGACGAAGCGGTAGTGCTGACACCAGGGCTACGGCTCTACGGCGGATTTTCGGGCACCGAGACCAATCTGCTCGAGCGCAACCTGGGAGCGCACGCCACCGTGTTCGACGGGGAGCTGGGAGATCCGACCGAGCCCAGAGACAACGCGTGCCGAATAGTGGTGATGGCCGCGGAAACACGCCTCGACGGCTTC
>JAVEWA010000588.1:0-4453 GCA_034004785.1 Polyangia bacterium | reverse complement strand
CCCACGAGGTGAACACCCCCGCAGCCGCCATCCAGGGAGCGGCCGAGAACCTGGAGCGCAGCCTAGGGCGGCTCCTCGAGTGCGCTCGCGAGCTCGGAAACCTCGGCCTCTCCGTGGAGAACTGGAACGCCTTCCTCGACGAGGTCATGATCCACGCCGCACGCACGGAGCTCCGCCCCACGACGCCGCCCCTGGAGGCGCGCCAGACCGCCAAGGACCTGGCCACCAGCCTCGAGGGGCGGGGAGTGCCGGACGCCCGGAGGCTGGCCAGGCGCCTCGTGGACCTCGACGCCACGGAGTCCGCCTTCCGGCTCATCGGGCTCACCGGCCCCGCCGACGTGCAGCCCCTGGTTGGCTGCCTGCAGGAGCTCGTGGTGCTTCGCAGAAACGCCCTCGCCATCGGCACCGCCATCGCGACCATCAACCGCATCGTCTCCGCCCTGCGCGCTTACAGCCACCTCGACCAGACCCGCGTGGACCGCGTGAATCTGCACGACGGCATAGAGACCACCCTAGTCATCCTCGCGAGCCGCCTCAAGCACGAGGTGACCGTGACCCGGCGCTACGCCGAGCTCCCGCCGGTGCCCATCTATGTGGACGAGCTGAATCAGGTCTGGACCAACCTGATCTCCAACGCCGCCGACGCCATGGAGGGCAAGGGAGAGATCGTCATCGAGACCGAGCGCCTCGGCGAGGAGGTCGCCATCCGGATCACCGACCGGGGCGCGGGCATCGCGCCCGAGATCCTGCCGCGGATCTTCAAGCCCTTCTTCACCACCAAGCCCCAGGGCAAGGGCACCGGGCTGGGCCTCGGCATCTGCAGGCGGATAGTCGAGAAACACGGCGGACGCATCGAGGCCGAGTCCGAGCCGGGCCGCACCTGTTTCAGCGTGTACCTGCCGGTCGCTGGCCCTCCCGCCTATGCTGAGCGAAACGCCGAGGGAGAAGCCGGCATGGGAGGCGGCCCGCCCCACAAGGGCTCGGAGGGAGAGGCGTGAGGCCCTGCCCATACAGCCGAGGTAGCCGCCAGGCCCCGGCCGCGGCTTCCATCAACTGGGGCTCGGGAGCCAGGCCATGGTGATGCCCGAGGAGGGAGGCTTCGCCCCCAGCCTGGCCGACTCCCGCCCCCGCGAGCTGATCCTCTGCGTGGACGACGAGGCCGCGGTGCTCGCCGTCCTCAAGGAGCAGCTCGAGGACGCCTTCGGGGAGGACTGCGAGGTGGAGGCCGTCACCTCCGGGGCCGAGGCCCTGGCCCTCCTCGACGGTCTGGACCCGGAGTCCGAGGCCCTGGCGGTGGTGATCGCGGACCAGATCATGCCGGGCATAAGCGGCACGGAGCTCCTCGCGCAAGTGACGAAGCGCGCCCCGGAGGCCCTCAAGATCCTGCTCACGGGCCAGGCTGGGCTCGACGCGGTGGTGATGGCCATCAACACCTCGGGCCTGCACCAGTACATCGCCAAGCCCTGGAGCGAGCCCGACCTGCGCCTCGCCGTGGCGGGCCTGCTCGAGCGCTACAGGCTGAGCGCGGAGAACGGCCGGCTCCTCGAGCGCCTCAAGCGCCAGAACGCCGAGCTGGAGCGGTTCGCCGCCTCTCTCGAGGAGGAGGTGCGGCGCCGCACGAGGGAGCTAGAGGAGGCCAACGCCCAGCTCGCCAAGCTGGCCGTGACCGACGGCCTGACCGGCCTCTTCAACCACCGGCACTTCCAAGAGCGGCTCGCCGGGGAGGTGGAGCGCACCGGGCGCACTGGCGAACCAGTGACCCTCCTGATGATCGACGTGGACCACTTCAAGGCCTACAACGACACCCACGGGCACCAGGCCGGGGACAAGATCCTCTGCGAGATCGCCTCGCTCCTCGGCACGGGCAGGCGCGTCAACGACGTGGTGGCCCGCTACGGAGGCGAGGAGTTCGCCATCCTGCTCTCCGGCACCGAGCGAAAGGCCGGCGCCCTGGTGGCGGAGTATCTCAGGAGACGGGTGGCCGAGCGCGGCTTCCCGGGCGGGGAGACCCAGCCGGGCGGCCGCCTGACGATCTCGATAGGCGTGGCCTCCAGCCCGGACGACGCCCGGGATCCCAGAGCCCTGCTACGCGCCGCAGATGTGGCCCTCTACCAGGCCAAGGCCTTGGGCCGGAACAGGGTTGTCTCCACAACCTCCTGAGATCACAGTCGATCTTTCCTTGCCGTCACATACTTGGCGCCCTGACCCCGCGCCGTCACAACTGTTACGTTGATCGACCGGAGAAAGCTGTGCTATGGGGTGGGAAGACTCGGTAATACTAAGGTCTTGAGTTAACTGAAAAGGTCTAGTAAATAGCCCGCACGAGGAAAAACCCGCACCCGGTCGAGGGTGCCCACCCCTTGGAAGGAGCTCGGAGATGTTGCGTAAAGGAAACCTGGTATTTTTCTTGGGATGTATGATGACGCTCGGTTGGGTCGGCTGCAGTGACGACGACTCCGCCACCTGCGGCGACGGCAAGGCCGAAGGCAGCGAGCAGTGCGACCTCACCGACCTCAAGAACCGCACCTGCGCCGACGTGGTCTCAGGCAGCCAGGGCACCCTGACCTGCACCGCCACCTGCACCTATGACGTCACCAACTGCGCCGCCTGCGGGGACGGCACCAGGCAGTTCGGCGAGCAGTGCGACTGCGGCACCAACTCGGCCAACCTGCCCGCCGGCTGCACCGACGTCAATGGCGGCGCCAACGCCAACTGCAGCGCCGACTGCGCCAAGCTCCCCTTCTGCGGCGACGGCGTGGTCGACCAGGGCGAGACCTGCGACTGCGGCACCAACTCGGCCAACCTGCCCGCCGGCTGCACCGACGTCAATGGCGGCGCCAACGCCAACTGCACCTCCGACTGCGAGACCATCGCCCAGTGCAACGTCGAGGGCTACTGGCAGGATTGCGATCCCCTGGTCCTGAACGACTGCTGCGTGGACGACTACGGCGTCACCCCCATCTGCGCCATCCTGCCAACGACCGGCAACCCCTCCTACTGCATGAGGGAGTGCACCGGAACGACGGACTGCTTCTGGAGCAACTTCTGCTTCGCCCAGGGCGGCAACATCTGCTGGCCCGAGGTCTGCGGCACCTCCGACTGGCCCAACACCCAGGCGAACGCCTTCTGCACCGTCTCGGGCGGCGGTGGCGAAGGATACTGCTGGCCGATCTTCTCCCGCGAGGCGGTCACCGACGGCAACGTGGGCATCTGCATCGAGGCCGGCACCCTGGCCCACGGCGCCACCTGCGACGCCGTTCCCCTCGACAGCGCCGACCGCTCCGAGGTCGTCTGCGACATGGGCTTCTGCGGCGCCGCCCAGGGCTCGGCCACCGGCAAGTGCATGCAGTTCTGCGACTGGGAGAAGGCCTACGCCGTGGCCTTCTACGGGGCCGCCTCCACCACCGAGATCCTGCCCTGCCCGACTGGCGCCAACTGCTTCGCCGAGGCCACCCTCGACTCGACCACGGGCCTCCGGTCCGGCGACCTGGCCTACTGCTACGACAGCGAGGCCACCGACCCCACGAACGGCATGACCACTTGTTCCCTGGTGAACAGCCGCCTCCTTTCGAACCCGTCCCAGACCTGCACGGACGCGGGCTTTGCCAACGGCCGCTGCGTTCCGGTCCAGTTCTCCTCCGGCGACGTCACCTACGGCGCCCTGGTGGGCGTGTGCCAGGCCGGCACCGCCGCCCCGAACAAGGCCGTGTGGGAGACATGCGACTCCACCCTCGCGAGCGACGTGTGCCCCCCGGGCACCATCTGCGAGCAGCCCGACCTGTTCGACACCACGCCCGCCCTGGCCGAGCGCTGCATCCCAATGTGTGACACGGCCCACGCTGACGGCGCCCAGCCCCACTGCGCCGACCTAGGCGCCGTGCCCACGGGCGACGGCACCCCGGTCTGCCGGTCCCTGTCCTACATCTCCGGGACCCTCGGGCCCACCGACACCATGAAGACCCGCCTCGGCCTCTGCGGCATGCAGTAGGCTCCCAGGCGGGCGGGGCGATCTCTCGCCCAGCCTCGACCCCTCTCGCGCCCCCCGGCCTTCTGGCCGGGGGGTTTTTTGTTTACTCAATTTCCCCGAGACGCTACCCTTTGATCAAATCGGATCACACTCCCTGGCCGCGCCCCCCGACATTGCTTGCGCTTCTGCCCTCGCTCCTCCTGGGCCTCGCCGCCCCTGCCTCCGGCGCCCCGGCCGCGGGCGGGAAGCGAGCAGGCGCGCCGCGGGCAACGAAGGGCCTGCGGCTGCTCGAGCGCGCCAAGGGGCGCTTCGGCCCGGTCTTCGTCGTGGAGCAGGGAGGGCAGCGGGCCCTCCGCCTCGGCTCTCCATCGGCCGAGGACCAGAGCGCCTACGTGCCCGCCGCGCCCGGCAAAGAGCCCCTCCCCTACCTGAGCCTCGCGCTCCACGCCCTGGCTTGGGCAGGGACGCCGCGAACCGTCTTGGTGA
>JAVEWA010000587.1:0-4484 GCA_034004785.1 Polyangia bacterium | reverse complement strand
GGCAGGCCATCATCAGCTTCCCCGGCCTCGGCCTCACGGACCTGGCCGCGGCCGAGGACGGGACCTACCAGTCCTACCCGCTCAAGCAGGGCACGGTGAAGGTCGAGGTGCGTCATCCCCAGTACGTGCCCTGGTCGGGCAGCGCCCTGGTGGAGGTCCAGAAGGTCACTACCCTGGATGTCCAGCTCGCGCCCAAGGCCCCCGAGGTCGGCGAGGTCATCGGCACCGTCACCGACAAGGATGGGAAGCCCCTCGCCGCCACCCTGGAGGTCGAGGGGGTCGAGAAGCGCAGCGTCACCGCGGGCGCCGACGGCACCTTCTCCATGACCCTCAAGCCCGGCGCCTATCGCATCAAGGCTGGCATGGCAGGCTACTTCTCGCGCCACAACGCCTTCGCCGTAAACGCCGGGACCAAGCAGTCCCTGGAGTTCAAGCTCACGCCGAAGCCCAAGCGGTCCGTCGTGGTCATCACCAAGACCTCCCTCAAGATCACCAAGACCATCCACTTCGAGTACAACAAGGCCGCGATCCAGCCCGACTCTCTCCAGATCCTGGACGAGGTGGCCGAGGTGCTGAACGACCACCCCGAGATCCAGCACGTCGAGATCCAGGGCCACACCGACCGCAGAGGCGGCTGGGACCACAACCTCAAGCTCTCCCAGAGCCGCTCGGACGCCGTCCGCGACTACCTCATCTCGCAGGGCATCGATCCCAGCCGCCTCGACGCCAAGGGCTACGGCGCCAAGCGGCCCCTGGTGCCGGAGCTGACCCCCCGGCACAGGGCCATCAACCGCCGCGTGGAGTTCCGCATCACGAGGAGAGGCAACTAGGAGGCGAGCCGGCCAAGGGGCGCCAGCGTCCCGCCGACCGCTGCCGCTCGCCACTCCCTCCCCGGACCTAGCTCCTCCCAAAGCATGGACCCCATGAGCCTGCGCCGCCCAAGACTCCTGATCGCATTCGCGAGCCTCACCTTCCTGCCGCAGGGATCCTGCAAGTCCCCGGGCCGCGATGGGGGCCAGGACGCCCTCGTCGCTGGGCTCGTGAAGGAGTGCAAGCAGGACAAGGCCGAATCCTGCCTCAAGGCAGGGGTCGCCTACTACAAGGGGCAAGGCGTCGGGCGGGCCCCGGCGACGGCCGCCGGGTTCTTCCTGCGGGCCTGCGACCTCGGGGAGATGGACGCCTGCTTCCACCTCGGCCGGATCCTGGAGACCGGCGAGGGAGGGCGCAAGGACTTCGACGAGGCCATCAAGCGCTACCGGATGTCCTGCGACGGCAAGCGGGCCCCGGCCTGCTGGCGGGTCGGAGCCGCGCTCTTCAAGGGCGAGGGCGGCCGGCCCAGGGCGCAGGCCGAGGCGGTGGAGTTCTTCAAGAAGGCCTGTGACCTGAGGCACGGCACGAGCTGCTTCTACGTGGCCAACGCCTTCCGCACGGGCACGGGAGGCCTGCCCCGCTCCGACATCCAAGCAGCCAGCTTCTTGCAGCTCTCCTGCGACCTGGGGGATCGGAACGGCTGCGCCGGCCTGGCCATGATGCTGGAGACCGGGGAGGGAGGGCTCAAGAAGGACCCCGAGCGGGCCCGGGCCCTGTTCACCAAGGCCTGCGAGATGGGCGTCCTCGCCGCCTGCGAGGCCCTCAAGAACCAGGGGCGGCCAGAGCCCCCTCGGCAACAGAAGCCTGTCGGTCCGGCTCCAAGTCCCGAGGCCCCACCGCGGCCAGAGGGCGGGCCCGGAAAGTAGCCCCCCGAAGCACGGCGCGGCCCCCTACCGGCTGCCCTCTTTCTCGAAGCAAGGAATGCAGAGGGTCCGGCCCCCGAGGTTGCGGGTCCTCGTCTCCATGGTGGGCTCGCCGCAGAGAGCACAGGCGAGGGAAGGAAGCCTCGGGGCCCGGCCAGGAGGGGCCTCGTCCAGGCTCACGAGCTCGAAGAGCGCATCCAGAGGCGCGGCCATGATCCTGCCTGTCATGGCCGCGCGGCCTCCCTCGAGCCGCTCCGCCTCCTCGGGCGAGAGGGCCGAGCCCGAGTTCCGCCTCTGGCGGAGCCCCTCCAGCTCTGGATCAGGGTCTCGCATGGCCTCTGGCCTCAACCTCAACCGTATCCCCCTGCCATCCCGCCGCCTCCAGAACCGGAAGGCCACCTTGCCGAGATCCGCGAGGATCAAATTACCCTTGCCCAGCGTGCAGCCAGTTATCGCCTGGATCCCGTCCACGGCGCACATGTCCGTCTCGGAGACGCACACCACCTCCTCGTCCTCGGAGGCCCCCACCTCCCCGAGGGCCATCTCGGCTGCCCTCAGCCCGATGGCCAGACCAGGGCACCAGTGCCCGTGAAAGGCGATGGCCCCCTGGATCTGGGCTTTTGAAAGCCCACTGGGCATCGTGGGCTGCTCGCTTGGAGTCTCCTCGTGCACCTCGGTCTCCTCGTATTCCTCGTTCACAGGTTCTCTCCGCGCCTCGATGGCCACCCGAAGGCCCACAATCACGCATTATAGGTCTGGCCGGAGCCTGCCTACAACCCATCGGTTTTTGCACGAGATATTCCATTGACCCAGGCCCCGGTTTGGTTCATAAGCCGTCCCTGGCTGGCAGGTCTCTCCCCCTCGGGCGACCCCCCTGCCCCTGTTGCCGCACGGAGCCGGGTGACCGCTGACCCTGCCGCGGCACGGAGCCGCGCCCGGCCCCCCGGCTCCCCTTCCCCGGCCTCGAGGAGAACCGCATTGACCCAGGCCTACCGACAGGATCTGCGAAACATCGCGGTGATCGCCCACGTTGACCACGGCAAGACCACTCTGGTGGACGGCATGCTCCGCCAGAGCGGCCTCTTCAGGGAGGGCGCCGAGGTGATCGAGCGTCTGATGGACACCGGGGACCTCGAGCGGGAGCGGGGCATCACCATCCTCGCCAAGAACACGTCGGTGCAGTTCGGCGAGGTGAAGATCAACATCCTGGACACGCCGGGGCACCATGACTTCGGCGGCGAGGTGGAGCGCACCCTGGTGATGGCGGACGCCGTGCTCCTCCTGGTGGACGCCGCCGAGGGCCCCCTCCCGCAGACCCGCTTCGTGCTCCAGAAGGCCCTGGAGCTCAGGCTCCCGACGATCCTCGCCATCAACAAGATCGACCGCAAGGACGCCCGCCCCTCCCAGGTGCTCGACGAGGTCTATGGCCTCTTCATAGACCTGGGCGCCTCGGACCACACCATTGACTTCCCGGTGCTCTACACCGATGGCCGCGCCGGCATCGCCCACCGGGTCCTCGGAGACGGCTCCAGGGACCTGTTGCCGCTCTTCCAGACCATCCTCGAGCATGTCCCGCCCCCCCTCGACCGCCGGGACGAGCCCCTGCGCGTCCACGTGAACAACCTCGGCTGGGACGACTACGTGGGCCGCCTCATCATCGGCCGGATCGACGCGGGCCGCGTCCACACCGGGCAGCCCGTGCACGTCATCGGCCAGGACGGGGTGCCCCGCCCCGGCAGGGTGATGCGGCTCTACGGCTTCCAGGGCCTCCAGCGCGTGGAGATCCCAGAGGCCGGCTCGGGAGACATCGCGGCCATCGCGGGCATCGAGGAGGTGACCATAGGGGACACCGTCACCGGCGAGCCGAGCACCCCTCCCCTGCCCCGCATCAGGGTGGACGAGCCGACCCTGGCCATGCACTTCTGCGTGAACACCTCCCCTTACGCCGGGGAGGAGGGGCGCTACGTCACGAGCCGCAACCTGCGCGACCGCCTCTTTCGGGAGTCCCTGGCCAACGTGGCCATCCGGGTGGAGGAGACCCAGAGCCCGGACGAGTTCCGGGTGGTGGGCCGCGGCGAGCTCCAGCTCGGCATCCTCGTGGAGACAATGCGGCGGGAGGGCTACGAGGTCATGCTCTCCCGGCCCGAGGTGGTGACCCGGACGGTGGACGGCGCCCTGCACGAGCCCCAGGAGCGGCTCCAGCTCGACGTGCCCCAGGACATGGTGGGGGCCATGAGCGAGCGCATGGGGCAGCGCAAGGGACGCCTCCTGGAGATGAACCCCTCCGGCGATCGGGTGCGGATGATATTCCTGATCCCGACGAGGGGGCTCATCGGGTGGGGAGGCGAGTTCCTCACCGAGACCCGCGGCCAGGGGATCATGCACACCTTCTTCGAGGGCTGGATCCCGTGGCAGGGCCCCATCCCGACCCGCCGGAGCGGCGCCCTGGTGGCGGATCGCATCGGGACCGCCACGCCCTACGCCCTCTTCCACCTCCAGCCCAGAGGGGTGCTCCTCATCGGCCCGGGCACCAAGGTCTACGAGGGCATGGTAGTGGGCGAGCACAACCGCCCGAACGACATAGACGTGAACGTCTGCCGCGAGAAGAAGCTCACCAACATCCGGGCCGCTGGCAAGGACGAGAACGTGATCCTGGCGCCCCCCAGGATCCTCGGCCTGGAGCAGGCCATCGAGTTCATCGCCGAGGACGAGCTCGTGGAGGTCACCCCCCAGGCCATCCGCATCCGCAAG
>JAVEWA010000032.1:0-21693 GCA_034004785.1 Polyangia bacterium | reverse complement strand
AGACTACAGCATCAGGGCGACGCGGGCCTTCTCGGTCGTCTGTGCGGCGTTGTAGGCAGGCCAGGTCTGTGGGTACGCCTTGCGCATGGTGGGCCCCATGGGCGCCTCCGTGGGGTTCACGGTGCCCTCCCACGCGAGCCAGAACCACACGGCCTCCTGGTGCTTGCAGCGAAGGCACCGCAGCTCGTAGTCGGGGCACGTACAGGTCTCGTCCACCAGGTCCACGACGTACGTGGAGGCCACGCCACCGGGCGTCTGGGACGGCACCACGTACTTGACCCCGACCTTCCGGATGCCGCCTTGTGCAGCGATCTGGCGCCCCCGATCCTCTCGGGTGGTCGTGAGGGGCTGGAACTCGGTGACCATGGTGTCGGACTGAAGTGCATGTTCCATGTTCCTAATGTGACACATTGCGACCACACAGTCAAGAGAAAATGTGGTTGACTTGTGATGTTTTTGTGTCACACTAGCACCCATGAGCACCTCAATAATCAAACGGCGCAAGCCAGAAGAACGTAGAAAATCCGAGTACATACGTGCCAGAATTTCTGAGGAGCACAAGGAACTCATGCAGCAAGCGGCTGACCGGGCAGGGATCACTCTGTCTGCGTGGCTCGTAGATCGTCTCCTGCGGATCGCTAGGCAAGAGATCGGCAGCTTAGGTAGCTGAAGCGCACTCGATGCTCGGGGAGTCCTGTACTCCCCGAGCAGAGGCTAACGTTTCGTAATGTCTAGACTTAAGCCGTCACGCGAAATCTCGCAGCGTAGACACCATCGTCTAGGCCATGTAATCGTCAACGAAAACATGGTTCTCTCCCCTTTCCCAAGGATTTCTTGTAGTTAGGTCGGCACGCCAACCACAAAATAACCCTTGACTTCTTGTAGCGGAGCGGCTAGAATCTTGATGTATTTCGAGGTTCTAGCCGGTGCCGACTTCGGCAAACCCAGCAAGCGTCACCTTGCTGGGTTTTTTGTTTAATTCATCATCGCGTACTCATTTCTGAATCAGGATCCAGTGACGACCCTGCAACCTGAACTTGGGGTGTTCACCTTTTGCGTTGCGTGACAGCCACGTCGCGACGTTGCGGGGATCTACCATGACGCCGCGTTCAGACAGATCATCAACCAATTTACTCTTCTTGAACTGTGCTACTCCGTAGCCTCTAATGATCTCCATCGCGACGTCAGGCCAGTGTAGGGTCTGTACTGCGTTGGACGATGCTGATCCACCAGTACCTTCAACGTCCCGCAGGAATATCTCGCGGACCTGTCTGAGTGTCGCGAGTTCCTTTTCGTATTTTTTGATCTTCGCGTCGATGGCCTGGATCGTCTCGTTCGGCATACTGAAAACCTCCAGACACGAATGTACTGGCATGCTACGGGTTAGTCAATGATAAATCGTTACTCTGCGTTGCGTTGGCACAAAACGTATGTGTCGGTATTTAACCAAGACATTACATCACGATACTGCGTAATGGTGTGTCGGAACCTATCGAGAATGCAGTTGTATTGACAATAGGATGAGATCTCCTCTCCCAACCCAGCGTTGCTTTAGGGCTCTTCCAGATTGCACACGGGTATCGTACGCCAAGACCCTCAGTCACTATGTCCTGGAGCTTGCGCGAATGATGGCGCCACAAGTACCTTGGTAACGGTCAGTGTGATTTCGGCGGCTTGCGGTTATTTTGAGGCAGGCGTTGGAATTATGGGGCAGTAGGGCATTTTGGGGCAAAGCCTGTTTTCGGCCGCGGCCGGCCGGATTTCGGCTTTGCCGTCCGCCTGCTTGGTCCCCCTTCTCTTCCAAACCAGGCCAACCCAAGATCAACAGATTAGTAAGTAGCTGTAACGACATCAAACCTACCCACGAGGGGGGCGCCAAAGCACTTCACGGCCATCATGGGCACATAGTTTGCTTTGGAAACAGATTGGCAGCCCAGAACAGACAGCAAGGAGAGCTCATGTCCAGGCGCCTTCACGAGGAGCGAGTCGTCCGGATCATCGCGGCCATCGAGGGTGACAGGGTACCCATCTCCGAAGTGTCCGTGCCCCGTGCCAGGCTGCCCATAGACCTAGTGATGACGCTCGGCGTTCCAAGCGGAGCCTGGGGCCCCATCAGGCAGAGCCTTGCCCACCGCAGAGTCTGCGTGGAGCACTTCTCGGGCTCACCAGGCATTGCCTCCCTCAGTCGCTCCCTGGCCAAGCATGCCTTCGTAGTCGAGGAGTGGTGGGGTGCCTTAATGTCGGCTCAGTTGTACGCCAGGGTCAAGGACTTGGCCTCGCGCGAGCCCGTGCCGATATCAATTCCTTCTCCGAGGTTGGGAAGTGAAGAATCCGCTGACTCTCCCTCTTCATGGGAACATCTGGACCAACCGCACACCCATTGTGCTCTGCATGCCCAAGCCTGCAAGGCACAGGTCGGCCAAGTTGAAACCGGCCATGCCCGAACAGGCGAGCCAGATGCCACCGCCGGTTTCGAGTTGCATCCCCCAGCGCTCCTCCTGCTATCAGCCGGCTATCCACGACAGGCACTCTCAGGCCGCATGGATCTCCCTCCCGCGGCTTGCCCGGGTATCTGGCACTGTCATCGCCCCCTCCTCGGAGACATCATCCTCGTACACCTCAGGGGCCTTCCTCACAACGCCCCAGGCTGTGCACTCCTGAGGTTCATGGCCACCCCCAAGAGCCCTGAAGAAGCCCGGAGACTGATTGCCGGGCTCTCGAATGACCGAACCGTGCTAGACTCGGAAAGGAATCGACTCATGGAGCAGGCCATGGACGGAAGCATACCCATCACATCCAGCGAGAAGGGTTCCATCCTGGATCGTATCCGGGCGCAGATGCGGCAGGAGATGCAAGAGGAGGTGCGACAGGAGGTGCGACAGGAGGTGCGACAGGAGGTGCGACAGGAGGTGGAGAAGTCGCTGGCCACTTTGGCGCGCAGCGTGCTCAAGCTGCTCGACGCACGTGGCGTCCAGGTCAAGCCAGCCGAGAAGAAGCGCATTCGGGCCTGCCGTGATTTGGCGGTCCTCGAGACCTGGCTCGACAGGTCCTCAAGGATCACCTTGGCCTCCGAGCTCTTCAAGTAGACGTATCACGCAGGGTGGTCGCAAGAAAATCATCCGAGCGCGGCCGCCCCGCGGTGAGTTGCGATCCGTCCATAACGCTCTACTACGTGGATGAGCAGTGCCAGACCCGGTGCTTGTCCGCTTCCTATCGGAACATGCGCCATAATCTACCCCGAGATCGAGGTCCCATGACAGGCTCAACACGCACAGCGCTCATCGTCGGCTCCACCGGGCTCGTGGGCAGTCACCTCCTCGGGCAACTGCTCGACGAAGCGGCATATGACCGCGTGATCGCCATCGGCCGGCGCGCGGTCGGCGCAGAGCCGCGCCCTAGGCTCGTCGAAAAGCTGGTGGACTTCGAGCGCCTCTCGGAGACCGCCGGGGACTGGGAGGCCCAAGACCTCTTCCTGTGCCTCGGCACCACCATGGCGGTGGCGGGCTCGCGAGAGGCCTTCAGGCGCGTGGATCACGACTACACCCTGGAGACGGCGCGGCTCGCCAGGGAGCGGGGGGCGAGGCGGTTCGGGCTGGTGTCCTCCATCGGGGCAGCTGCCGGCGCCCGAAGCTTCTACCTGCGGGTGAAGGGAGAGACCGAGCGCGACCTGGAGACCCTCGGCTACGAGTCGATGCACATCTTCAGGCCGAGCCTGCTCCTTGGCGAGCGAGCCGAGAGGCGGCGAGGGGAGGCCGCGGGCGGGGCGACGGCGCGCGCCATGTCCTGGGCCATGGTGGGCGCGCTTCGGAAGTACCGCCCCATCCCCGCCGAGCGGGTGGCCGCGGCAATGTTGGCGGCCGTGCTGTCCGGGGAGCCGGGGCGCCACCTCTACACCCACGGGCAGATCCTCGCCTTGGCGGCAAAGCCTGAGCCCAAGGGAGCGAGGGAGCCCTGATGCGAGTCCTAGTCACCGGCGCCACGGGCTTCGTGGGCAAGAGCCTGGTCGAAGAGCTGGGCAAGAGAGGGCACGAGGTCTGGGCCCTCTCGAGGAGCCCCGAGGCGGCGAGGGCCGCCCTGCCAGGGCTCGGGCGGGCCTTCCCCTTGGAGAGCCCTGAGGACGGCCAAGGCCCGGGCAGAAGGGCGGGCCCGGGAAGTGGGACGGGCCCGGCCAGCGGCCCTCCGCCAGAGGCCCTCGAGGGAGTGGAGTCGGTGATCAACCTGGCCGGTGAGCCGGTCGCCGGTCGCTGGACCAAGGCCAAGCGGCAGGCCATCCACCAAAGCCGGGTCAAGTTCACCTCGCTGCTGGTGAGGGCCATGGCGGAGACCCCGACCCGCCCGAGGCGCCTGGTATCGGCTAGCGCCATCGGGTTCTATGGCGACCGGGGCGACGAGGTCCTCTCCGAGCCATCGGGGCCTGGCAGCGGGTTCCTCTCCGAGGTGTGCCAGGCCTGGGAGACGAGCGCGCTCGAGGCCGAGCCCCTCGGGGTCGAGGTGACCCGGATCAGGATCGGGATCGTCCTCGGCCCGGAGGGTGGCGCCCTGGCCAGGATGCTGCCTCTCTACCGGAAGGGCCTGGGCGGGCGCCTGGGCTCGGGCAGGCAGTGGTGGTCCTGGATCCACAGGGACGACCTCGTGGCCCTGCTCGCCTGGGCAGCCACGGTCGAAGCGGCGCCCCCTCCGGTGATGAACGCCGTGGCCCCGGACCCGAGGCCCCAGGCCGAATTCTCGAGGGCCCTCGCCTCGGCCCTGGGGCGAGGCCTCTTCCTGCCGGCGCCGGCCTTTGCCATAAGGGCGGCCCTGGGGGGCTTCTCTGAAGAGCTCCTCACCAGCAAGCGCTGCCTCCCCGATGCGGCGCTGGCTGCCGGTGCGCCCATCTTGCACGGGCGCCTGGAGGAGGCCCTCGCGGACCTCGTCGGAGCCCGGACGAGCTGACTCGAATCCCTCCGGGCTCCTCGAGCGCCGTGACCCCGGGCCTGACAGCCCCCTCTACTCCGACGTGACCACTGGCAGCGAGGTGAGCCCTACTTGTTGATGTTGCTGCCCTTTGCCGGGCAAGCGATGCGCTTGACCTTGGGCTTGCCGTTCCAGGCCTTGGCGATGACGAGGAGGAGGACCTTGTCGCCAGGCGAAGGCTCGAAGTCACAGCCGTCGTAGTCGAAGACCACGTCCCCTAGCTGAGGGTGGGTGGCGTAGCCAAAGCCCTGCTCCTTGGACCAGGACTTGATGACAGCATGAGGGTCGGTGACCCCGAACCCGCCGTCGTCGAGGACCCGGACTCCTCCCTGGGCCACGGCCTGGGCCGCCCCATAAGGATCAGACATGCCAGGAATCGCCTGGGCAGCGGGCTGCGCCTGGGCGACTGGCTGTGGACGCGGGGCTGGCTGCGGGGCTGGTTGTGGCGCCGGCCTGGGCGGGGTGTAGGGGAAGCGCACCTCCACCCAGGCCTTCAGGCTGGATACCATGTCCACCCAGCTCTGGAGCGCGGCCCGTTCCTCGTCCGGGGTCGAGGCCGGGTAGCCCACCTGGGTGACCGAAACCACCGTGCCCTGCGGATCCTGCGTCAGCCCGAGCTGGATCTCGGTGCTCCCCATCCTCAAGGTCAGGGCGGACACCGGCTCGAACCGGGCGAGCTCCGCCCATATGACGGTCTGGTGGCCGTAGCCCCCCTCACCCTCTCCCCAGCCGCCCACCCAGTTGCCCCCGGGCCTGGGCTCGATCACCGCGGTGCAACCCCACCACTCCGCCAAGGAAGACGGGTGGACCAGGGCGTGGAACACCCGCGCCGGCTCGCTCGCGATCAGGATCCGCTCTGTGAGGCTCATGGGTCTCTCCCGGTCGTGATGACCTTGCGGGATTCTAGGGGTTCCGGCCCGATTGAGGCAAGTTTATGTTCCTTGGGACGGCTCTCTAGCGCTTCTTGGGGATCCAGGCCCAGACCATCTCGCAACGGATTGGCTCTTCGCCACTCTGGTCGGTGACGTGGACCTCCACCAAGACATCGCCCTTCTCCTTGGTGCGGATCTCTTCTTGTTGAGCCTCGGTCAAGGTCGCGACAGCCAGCATGTCGCCCCGGCTACGCTTCTTGAAGTCAACCTTCAGGGATTTGATCAGAAGCAGCCGAGAATCAGGGACATTCATGCCGACCACGAACCCAGTGGCTGTCTCGGCCGCCAGGGCCATTGCCGCGGCGTGGACCTGGCCGATGTGGTTCCGGTTCTTGCGCCGGTTGGGGATTCGAACCGATACCTTGGAGTCGGTCATCTGCTCCACTGTCATGGAGGCAGTGCCCACGAAGGGCACGATCCGGCCTAGCAGGAGGCTCATGGCGTGCCGCCTGGCAGGGGCCGGCAGCCGATAGAGAGCGGCGATCATCCGGTTCAGCTTGTTCGGTGACATGGCGGCTCGTCCAGACAGGTTGTGGCTCGTCACGTTGCCGCATAGCCCGAGGCGCGTCAAGCCGATGGTCCCCTGCGCTGCCCCAAGCCGCCTGCCCACCCCGCGGGTCGCTCTGCTCCTGCCCCTGGGCTTTATTACCCTGCCTTCTCCTTGCGAATCCACCCTGGCTCCGGATAATTGCCCCGTGCGAAAAATGATCGCCCTGCGTCACCAATCCAAGGAGCACAGCCATGGGTACTAGCTCACTGCAAGGGAAGATCGCGCTCGTCACAGGCGCCAGCCGTGGAATCGGAGAGGCCATCGCCGTGGCCTATGCCGAGGCTGGGGCCGATGTCGCCATCACGGCTCGCAAGGCAGAATCACTCGATAAGACTGCCGAGAGGATCCGGACCCTGGGGCGGCGCTGCCTGCCAGTCGCAGCCCACAACGCCCGCTCCGAGGAGCTGCGAGCCATGGTGGACAGGGTGCTCGCGGAGCTCGGCCCCATCGACGTGCTGGTGAACAACGCCGGCACCAACCCGGTCTTCGCGCCCATCGCCTTGGTGGAGGAGGAGGCCTGGGACAAGATCTTCGCCATCAACCTCAAGGGGGCCTTCCTGCTCAGCAAGTGGGTGGCAGAGGGCATGATGGAGCGCGGCCGCGGCTCAATAGTGAACGTGGCCTCTCTCGCTGGTCTGAAGCCTGCAATGGGGCTTGGCGCCTACGGCGTATCCAAGGCCGGGGTGATCATGCTGACAAAGGTCTGCGCCGCCGAGTGGGCACCGAGCGGGGTGCGGGTGAACTGCCTGGCCCCGGGCCTCGTCGAGACCCGCTTCTCCAAGGTCCTAATCGAGACGCCCGCCATCCACGAGGAGGCCCTCCGGGGCATCCCCCTCGGCAGGCACGGTCAGCCCGAGGAGATGGTGGGCCCGGCGCTCTTCCTGGCGAGCGACGCCTCCAGTTATGTGACTGGGCACGTCCTCTTCGCCGACGGGGGCGGCTCGGCCATCTGAGAAGCACCGCCCAAGAGGGACCCTGCACCAGGGGACCCTGCACCAGGGGGCCCTGCATCTGCTTTTTGCACCTCGGCAGAACCTGCGCTAGATAATAGTCTCGAATGCCGACGCGCGGTCCACAGAGCCACTACCTGGTCCTCGGGATCCCCAGGGACGCCGATCCGGCAGCCGTCCGCTCGGCCTTCAGGGCCCTCGCCCAGGTGCACCACCCGGACCGGGCGGGCCCAGGGGCCACGGCCCGCTTCCAGCGTATGGTGGAGGCCTACGACGTGCTCTCGGACCCAGATAGGAGAAGCGAGTACGACCGGAAGTGCCAGGAGCAGTGCGCCTCGAACGCCCAGCACAACGCTCCGTGGGTATCGCCGTTCTCACAGGGCCGCGAAGGCTGGTCAGGCGCGCCCAGGAGACCGGCCGTGGAGCCGCTCGACGATCCCTGGCCGCCTCGCCGAGGCTTCGCCGGCGAAGCCTCCTGGTCCGAGGCTCAGCCCGAGCCCGTTGGAGTGCTCCCCCTCGCGTTCTGGGAGGCCAGGAGAGGCGGGAGCTTCGCGGTGGCCTTCCCCTTCCTGAGGACCTGCCAGAGCTGCGATGGCTGGGGCAAGGCGAGCCCGGGCATCTGCTCCGTCTGTGGCGGCTCGGGCCGCGTGCAGGATGCCTGGCGGCTCACCCTCCACCTGCCCCCACGCCTGCTGGACGGAGACCAGCTCCGCTGCCGGGCGCCCTGGCCGGACGGACGCCTTCACGATCTCATCATCCAGGTGCGCGTGGTATAACCGCGCCCAGAGACATTTTTGGAGTTTTCCATGAGAAACGCGCTCAAAGGGGCATCGCGCCCATCCTCATCACCATCACCAAAGCAATCGCCACCGCATTCTCGCGCGAGTGCCCTCTTGGACGCGCCGGGTGTCCTCCTCGCCGTAGGCATTTTGAGCGCGCTGGCCTGCGCCTGCGGACCGGCCGCGCCCAGGTCGGAGGCGCCCAGGCAGCCCCCGCCGCTCCAGGCCGCGATCCCGCCCCCTAGGCCAGAAGCCATACCGGCACCACCGCCGAGGCCTCTGGACGGCCCGCCCCTGGCCAGGCGCCAGGAGGTCACCGACGTGATCCACGGGGTCCGGGTCCAGGACCCCTACCGCTGGCTGGAGGACGAGAAGAGCCAAGAGGTGCGGGCCTGGACCCGCGCCATGGACGGACACGCCCGGAAGCGGCTGGCCGCCCTTCCAGGCAGGGATACCCTCGCAAGGCGCCTGGCAGAGCTCTCCTACGTCGAGTCGGTTGGCGCGCCCCAGCGCCGCGGCGCGAGGTTCTTCTTCGAGCGGCAGCACAAGGACAAGGAGAAGCGGGTCTATTACTTCCGCCAGGGGGAGAAGGGCCCCATCAAGGTGCTGCTCGATCCCAACACCATGAGCAAGGACGGGAGCGTGTCCGTGCTCGGCGTGTTCCCTGACTTCCAGGGCCGGCGGGCCGCCTACAAGCTCAGCCAGAACAACGCCGACGAGTCCACCCTCTTCGTCATGGACGTAGGGACCGGCAAGGTATCCGACCGGGACACCATAGGGGGGGCCAAGTACGCCCACCCTGCCTGGACCCCGGACGGCAAGGGCTTCTACTACACGCGCCTGCCCGTGGATCCCTCGATCCCGGCGGCCGACCGGCCAGGCCACGCAGAGGTTTACTTCCACCGCCTGGGCACGGACCCGGCCAAGGACCCGCTCGTCCACCCGAAGACCGGGGACTCGAGGACCTTCCTCTGGCCCGAGCTCTCCAGGGACGGCAGGTACCTGTTCGTGTACAAGGCGACCGGCTGGTCCAACACCGAGATCTTCTGGAAGGACCTCAAGGCCGGGCCCCGCGCGGCCTTCCAGCCCTTTGTAGCCCCCCCTGCGGGCACCCAGGCCCTCTACGACCTCTACGCCTGGAAGGGCTGGTTCTACGTCATGACCAACGAGGGCTCGCCGCGCTACCGCCTGTTCCGCGCCGATCCGAGGCGGCCTGCCCGGGACAAGTGGCAGGAGATAGTCCCCGAGCAGACCGACGCGGTGCTCTCCAGCTTCGCCATCCGGGGCGGCCGCCTCGTGCTCCAGTACCTCAGGAACGCATCAACCGAGGTGCGCATAGCGACCCTAGAAGGCAAGGTGCTGCGCCAGGTGGCCTTCCCCGGCATAGGGACCGCCACCCAGTGGAAGGGGAACCCCGAGGACGACACGGCCTACTACGCCTTCACCTCCTTCACTCGGCCGACGACCATCTACCGCACCAGCGTCTCGAAGGGTGACAGGTCGGTCTATTTCCAGCTCTCCCTGCCCCTGGACCCCGAGCCCTACCAGGTCAGCCAGGTGTTCTATCCCTCCAAGGACGGCACCAAGGTCTCCATGTTCCTGGTGCACCGCAAGGACCTCAGGCGGGACGGATCGAGCCCCACGATGCTCTACGGCTACGGCGGCTTCAACGTGAACCTCACCCCGTACTTCTCGGCCTCGTTCTTCGCGTGGCTCGAGCAGGGAGGCCTGGTGGCCATCCCCAACCTGCGGGGCGGCGGCGAGTACGGAGAGGCTTGGCACCGGGCTGGTATGCTCCTGCAGAAGCAGAACACCTTCGACGACTTCATCGCAGCGGCCAGATTCTTGGTGAAGGAGGGCTATTCGCGGCCCGAGCGGATCGCGATCAGGGGCGGCTCGAACGGCGGCCTGCTGGTGGGCGCGGCCATGGTGCAGGCACCGGACCTCTTCCGGGCCGTGGCCTGCCACGTCCCCCTGCTCGACATGGTGCGCTATCACAAGTTCGGCTCTGGCCGCACCTGGATCGCCGAGTACGGGTCCGCCGAGGATCCGGCGCAGTTCAAGGCCCTCCACGCCTACTCGCCCTACCACCACGTCGTGAAGGGGACGGCCTACCCTGCCCTGCTCATGCTCTCGGCGGACTCCGACGACCGGGTGGACCCGATGCACGCCCGCAAGTTCACCGCCGCCCTGCGGTGGGCGAGCGCCAGCCCACAGCCCGTGCTCCTGAGGGTCGAGGAGAAGGCCGGCCACGGCGGCGGGGACATGATCAAGAAGACCGTAGCGCGGACCGCCGACGAGATGGCCTTCCTCTTGGCCCAGCTCGGGGTGGTGCCAAAGGCAATCCTGCCGGCGACTGGCGCACCACCGACGAAAACGCCCTAGCAGGCCGAGGATCAGGTGGGAACGCCTCTGAAAGACCGGCCGTGCCCGAGCCTGCCAGATCGCGCCGCCCTGCCTGACCTCCGCCGAGGAGAATGAGCATGCGAACCCTGGCTCCCCTGGCTCTCCTTTGCACCCTGGCGGCATCGTCTCTTCTGGCGAGCCCGGCCCGCCTCCCGGCCAAGCCGGTGGATGTCTTCCTCGCCGGGGTCGTGCAGACCGTGAACGCCCACGACTGGAAGCGGCTCCTGGACCAATACGTGGATCCCGAGTACCTGAAGTTCCAGCGCGACAAGCTCCTCCGGGGCCGGAGCACGCAGTTCCTTTACGAGCTGCTCGTGCCAAACTACCGCCTCAAGGGCGCGGCGAGGTGCAACGGCTGCAATGACTTCAAGCGGGACGAGGCGGCCTGCAGGGCCTGCCTCGACCGGATCCAGGGCTTCCGGATCGTCAAGTTCGTGGAGCCGACCCAACGCGGCGAGATTGCCAGGCTGGACGTCGAGTACGGGATAGGCGTGAAGGGCGTCGTCATCTCGGTGGAGCTATACCTGCGCCGCCTGAACGACCGCTCCAGACCCTATGGAATCGGCGGCGCCTCGGGCTAGAAAAACCTTGATGTCAGCCGGGGGCGTATGCAACCTACCCTGCGACGCCTCGCAGTGCCTCACGGCGCCAAGCGGGGCCTCGGTGCACCACCCAGCGCGGCTGGCCAGGAGGGAGTACTCGGTCGCCGCTCACCAAGAAGCTGCAAGAGCAGCAGGAGATCTCTCGATCATGAAAGCAAGGCCCTTCACCTACTGGTTGATCGTTTGCGGCTGGTCGTTGACCACGGCCGTCTTCGGCTCGTCCTGTTCCCAGCCAGATCGGCCCAAGGAATGTGAGCCCAATCGCTCCGGCGAGAACTGTGAGGCCTGTGCGACAGGATATTTCGGTGAAACCTGCGCCCCCTGCACCTGTGTCAACGGCGTCTGTGACGACGGCCTCGAGGGAGATGGGCTCTGCCTCCTGTGCAATTCGGGGTGGGAAGGAGAGAACTGCAACGTATGCGCCGAGGGATACTATGACACCGACTGCGCTGCCTGCCGGTGCGTCCACGGCGTCTGTGACGACGGTCTCTCGGGCACCGGCACCTGCTCGGAGTGCGCGAGCGGCTGGGCTGGCGAGCTCTGCGACGTCTGCGCACCGGGCCGCTTTGGCGCATCCTGCGCCGCCTGTAACTGTGTCAACGGCGTCTGCGACGACGGCATCGAGGGCGATGGGAGCTGCGTACCCGGGAGCTGTACCGGGAACTGGGCGGGGGAGAACTGCAGCATCTGCGCGCCCGGCTTCGCCGGCGCCACCTGCGCGGACTGCGAGCCCGGACGCTACGGAGCGAGCTGCGATCCCTGTCTTTGCCAGATGGGCATCTGCGACGACGGCATCGATGGCAGCGGGGCCTGTCAGAGCTGCTCGAGCGGCTGGGATGGCAACCTGTGCGATCAGTGCGCCGGCGGCTACTTCGGGCCCGACTGCACGCCATGCACCTGTCAGAACGGCGAGTGCGACGATGGGCTGGCCGGCGACGGGATGTGCCTGCCGGAGAGCTGCACGGACAACTGGTCGGGCGATGATTGCGACACCTGTGCAACCGGCTTCACGGGTTCCGCCTGCGAAGAGTGCGCCTCGGGATTCCACGGCGAGGCCTGTCTCCCCTGTGACTGCCAGAACGGCGTCTGTGATGATGGGCTCACGGGCTCGGGCGAGTGCGTGAGCTGCGCTGAGGGCTGGGCATTGCCGCTGTGCAGCGAGTGCAGCCCCGGCTATTACGGGCCGAGCTGCGCGCCCTGCGACTGCGAGCACGGCGACTGTGACGAAGGCAGCGCCGGGACGGGTTCATGCGAGTGTCACGATGGCTGGACCGGTCCGACCTGCGCCGAGGTCCAGGAAGCCCAAGTGCTCATCAACGAGGTGCAGACCGTACACACCTACAGCGGCGCCTATCGCGATCACCTCGAGCTTCTGGTGACGCGGTCGGGCTCCATGTTGGGTATTTCCGTCAGGGAGCGGCCGACATCCTTCGGAACGAGCTCACACATCGTGTTCCCGGACATGAGGGTGAGCGCGGGCGAGCTCATCGTGCTTCACAGCGACTCGGCCGGACACGACATCGGTCTCGAATGGGGCGCTTGCGAGACCCACATGGCCGAGGCCACGGGGAGCGACGCATCGCCCGATGCATGGGACTGCTCTCTCAACGCCACGGTCCCCTTCCACAACGCCGACACGACCATCGCGGTCATCAACAGGGCCAATGACGAAATCACTGACGCCATCTACCTGACGGCCGACGGCGCCGACGCCGCCACCGTCGTGCTCGACTCTCTCGACCTGCTCCTTTCCCAGGGCGAGTGGGCACCGGCGGGCAGCTACACGGTCGGCACCATGCAGACCATAGGCGTGATAAACACCTGCTCCTCGGACGAGACCGTCGACCCCTTCGGGCCATCCGCCATCACCATGCAGCGCATCCCGGGCGCAGACACCCAGACGAAGGACGACTGGGAGTGCGCTTCGGGGACCTTTGGCGCACCCAACGAGGTCCCCTTCAACGTGGTGGAGGCGGTCTCCACGAGCAACACGACCGTCACGGTCACCTTCAGCGCCTTGCCCGACGCCACTGAGGCCGGGCTTGCGAGCAACTACCAGATCCAAGGCGGAGCTGGCCTGACCATGTTGGCCGCGTCGCTCGAGGGCAAGGTCGTGACCCTCACCACATCGACGCAAATCCCCATCGTCTACACGGTGACGGTCAGCAACGTCTGCCGAGGCCACCTGGGAGCGCCTCTCACCGTGGCGAGCGCGGACTTCACCGGGCGCTGCGCCATCGGCGGGGTGGGCGACGTCGTGATCAGCGAGGTATCCACCACTGACGGGCTTGGCATCGAGAACGTCGAGTTCGTCGAGCTCTACAATCGCACCGACGCCTGCATCGACCTGGCAGGGTGGCTGCTGAAGAGCAAGACGAGCTCGGGCACGGTGAGCAACTACAGCTCCGCTCTATCTGCCGGCAAGCACATCAAGTCTCACAATTTCTTCCTCTTTGCCGTAGGCAATGTCGGGACCATGCCCGATCAGAACATCTCCAGGGACGGCCTCGAGGACAGCAGCAACGGCGTGGCGCTTTTCAACGGCACAACGCTCATTGACGCCGTGGTCTGGGGCCTGGTCACCGGCGAGCCAGGCGACTGGACCACGTCGGGCACCATCTCCTTCACCGGAACTGGCTCCAATGCCCTCGAGCGCAAGGCAAACGGTTCTTCCACCGCGGCCAGCATGGGCCCCGGCGGAGTGGACGAGCTGGCCGGAAACGGCTATCGCACGGGCAGCAGCGCCTCGGACTTCGTGGTGCAGACCTTCAAGAACCCACAGAACTCGCACATGTCCGGCGAGCCCTGAGCCCTGATCCTGGTTTGCTCACAAGGAATGGTTCCCGCCCCAGACCGGACTTCCGGGCATGCCTCAAACGAGTGGAATGGCGCATTCCGTGGCAGCTCGCCGCATTCCTTCGTCCAGAGTGGCCAGCGGCAGGCCTTCACGCATGGCCAGGTCCAGGTAGGAAGCGTCATAGGAGCTCAGGCCCCGCGTCCTTGCGAGGGCCAGGATGGCTCCCGTGATCCGCTCGAAGTCCTCCGAAACCACGCGGATGGGCAACGAGGAGAGGAGACGAAGGAACCTGGCCGAATCTGCTGCTCCGAGGCGTCCACGCCGCTCACCCACCAGGAGGACATTGGCCACCTCGAGGGGCCACACAACTGGGACCAACGCCTCTCCCTCTCCGAGCAGATCTAGCACTTCGTCTGCATAGCCCTCGGCCTCGTCCTCGAAGCACCAGGCCATGACCACCGAGTTGTCCACCACGAACCGTCTCACCGCCTACGGCCTCCCTGCTTCGATCATCTCTCGCAAGGACTCGCCCTCGAGCCTGCGCCCCGCTCGGAAGGCCTTCAGCTCGGCGATGACCTCGCTCCGGTCCTCTGCGGGCACAGGTCCCGCCGGGACGAGCACTGCCACTGGCACTCCGTGCTTGGTGATGGTGATGCGCTCACCTCGAGCCACCCTCTCGAGCAGCTTCGGGAGGTGCGTCTTGGCGTCATAGGCTCCAATTTGGGACATGGTCCATCCTTTCAGACCGGTCTAAAACCAGTCTGAGCGATCCCCGTTGTAATTGCAACAGAATCTCACGAAGATTCGAATATCCGAGGAGCTCTAGCCTCCCCGCCAAGCCTTGATTCTCAGCTTCTTCTCAGCCGGGCTTGGGTAGGCTCTGCTCGTGACAGGAGCCCACGACCACGGTCCAGGGGCGGATCCTCCATCTCGTCACGAGCCCGTTCTGAACGTATGGGTCCGCCGCCACGAAGGCCTCCACCTCGGCCCGGTCCTCCACGCGGAAGACGAGCACTGCGCCGTCCACTGGATCCGCAAAGGCCCCACCCAGCAGGAGGCGTCCGCGGCCCTCTGCCTCCCTGGCAAGAGCCAGGTGAGCCTCGCGGAAGGGCGCGCGCCGCTCCACCACGTTCTCGACGTAGTCATAGAGGAGCAGGAAGTACTTGTCGGGCTCTGCCATGTGTCCTCCTAAAACTGGCGCGACCAGGTGCGGCGCGCGCGAGGGGAAAGAGGGCTACTCCACCGGGTTGATCCGCGGGGCTACTCCACCGGGTTGATCCGCGGGGCTACTCCACCGGGTTGATCCGCTGAAGATCCAGGCCGCCCGGGTAACCGTATGAGACGTTGATCACGCCGTTGGGGTCGGCGCCGCTCGGACCTCCGAAGCCGTAAACTATGATGCCCACCTTGTCGCTCGCCTCCAGACGGTGGGGGCCGTCTGGCGTGAGCACCAGGGTCGTGACCACGAAGCTCGAGGTCCCCACCGCCGTGGTGGAGACGGTTACGGGCTGTCCGTCAAGGGTGACCGTGGCAGTCGTGGGGGCGATGATCGCCAGGTAGTCGGTCGTGTAGGTCTCGGGAGTGAGGAACACGTAGTCGGCCCGGTACTGCTCGGTGGGCACCTGAAGGATGAAGGCGGGATCGCCCTCGTCGTTGCACTCGCTCGAGCCCGAGGAGCGGATGAACTGCCCCACGTAGAAGGGCTGATCCGCCGTGAGGACCGCGTGATCCATCAGGGAGAACTCGGCCCACTCGCCGGCGTTCAGGCTGAAGGGACCGGCCACCGGCGGGTCCACCGTGATGACCGTGTTGTCCGCGTCCGCCAGCACCCTGATCCGGTCCTCCACCGTGCAGGAGACCCTGGGCGCGGTCTTGCTGACCACGTAGGACTTCCCGAGGGCAGTGCGCGGGAAGATCTGCTGCTCGAGGTGATCGCAGTAGTAGGTTCCGTTGGGCACCTGGGTGCAGCGGTTGCCGCCGAAGACGCCTATGGGGCCGGTGGCCTCCACCACGGTCCCTGTCAGGCTGGAGCCGGACAGATCCGCCATCAGGACCAGCACGTCGAACTCCGCAAGGGTGAAGCTGACCGGAACGCCAGGCGAGGCCGCGCCGAACGAGATGGAGGAGCCGACCGTGGAGGCCATCAGACTCTGGGTGGGGGTGACGGTCACCGTGGTGCCCCCCTCCACTGCGTACACAGCCACGAAGTTGTCCCCGTCCCCGTGGGAGAACCCGTCGTAATCCATCACGTAGTACTTGGTCGCCAGGGTGTGGGATGCAAAGAGCAGCGAGGCGTCGGTGGAGGCCGCGCCGATGGTCGTGAGGGAGTTGAACTGATACACCGCCACCGGGCGGTCGGAGAGCACCCGGTAGGCCATGGGCCAGAGCCCCGCGCCTGGGGTGTTCATGGGACGCGGCAGCACCGACCAGGTGCCCACGCTCTTGGGCTGCACCTGCATGGTGTGGACGATCCCCCCGATGGTCTCCACCGTCACGTTCGCGATCTGGGTCTCCGACGGGTTGGACACGACTATGGCGTAGTCTTTTTCGGTGATGCTGCTGCCGTACTGCGGGAGGTCCACGGCGAAGTACTCGCAGCCGAGGTAGGACTTCGTCAGCTCGGCGCGGTCGCACTCGGTGATGCACTGGCCGTTGTAGCAGATGGCCTCGGGGTCGTCGGTGGAGCAGAAGAGCAGCGACACGAACTCGGTCCCGAGGGCATTGCAGATCCCGACCTCGTCCACCCCCAAGCAGGTCCGCTGCCCCTCGGTGCAGATGGGAGGCATGCAGCCGGTGCCCGGGTTGCAGGGGAGGCCACCCTGGCAGGCCCGCTCCTCCCAGGATGCGCCAGGAGCGACGCAGCGCCGCTCGGTGAAGCCGTCAACGCACTCGACCTGTCCAAGCGTACACACCTTGGGCACGCAGCCCTCGCCCTCGATGCAGACCTCGTAGGAGGTGCAAGGGCTCGCCACTATCTGTGGGCCGTCGCAGGCCCACTCCTCACTCTCTGAAGCGCAGCCAGGCGTCTGGATGCCGCAGGGGTTCTGGTTCCCGCCGGGCGACACGGGGCCACAGGCAGCCAGCGCTCCCGCGGCGACAAGACATAGCGCAGCCATGCGCGGGCAAGTCATGGTTCCTTGGACGTATTGCCGGCCTGTCCTCATAGGGCACCTCTCAAGCTGGAGGAGGCCATATGGTAACACGGACCGCGGGTGGATCGCTCCCAGCTTGCGCTAGAGCTCAGCTACCAGCCTGGTGGGACCTTGCCTCAGGCGGAGATACGCACCGTAGCCCACTGAGCGGCGAGCCAGCTCTCCGAGCCGCGTGCGGGCGGGACGTCCGAGGATCACCCGGGTCTGGAACCAGACCCATGGGTTCCTGTTCACGGTATAGATGGGAAGGAGCTGGAGCCTCGATGGACGCCTCCTGGCAAGATCCAGGTCGAGGGCGGCCATGAGGCTGAAGCCGGCCCGCACGTTGCCCGAGAGAAAGGCGAAGTTGCCCAGGCCATGCAGGATTGGCTTGCCCTGGTGCAGCTCCACTGGGCCTGCCAGGTGTGTGCCGTGAACCACCACCACGTCGAAGCCAGCTTCGATCATGTCGCGCGCGATCTTCCTCTCCAGGGCAGACGGCTCCCGGTGGTATCTGTCCCCCTGGTGGAGCACCGCGATTCTCAGATCCGCCCCTCCCTTGGCTTTCAGCCGGGCCAGATCCCTTTGCACCGCGGGGATTGCCCCCAAGGCCACGCCTGCCTGTCCGGGCCGGGCGGCGAGAGCTGCGTGGGACACGAGCTGGCCCCGATAGCGCTGCTCGGCCGCCAGGTATCCGAAGATGGCCAAACGGAGGCCCCGCACCGTCACCAGCGCTGGCTCGTGGGCCTCCTCAGGGCTGGCTCCCGCTCCGAAGGGAGTCACCCCGGCCTCGCGAAGGTGCCTGACGGTGTCCCTCACTCCCTGGTCGCCGCAGTCCCTCACGTGGTTGTTGGCGAGCGACATCAGACCGAGGCCAGCTCTCGCGAGGGCCTTGGCGGACCTGGGGTCGGCGCGGTAGGACCAGCGCTTGCCCTCGTCGCGGGGAGCAGAGGCCGAGATGGGCCCCTCCTGGTTCCCCACGGCCAGGTCCGCTCCACCGAGGATCTGCCGCGTGGTTCCAAAGGGATGATCATAGCCCCTGCGACCGAGCACCCCATGCCCCGCGTCGCCGAGGAGCACGTCTCCAACGAAGAGGATCCTGACTTGTCCAGGAGGCGTCTCGGGCAGACGTGTTCGACCGCTGATGTCCAGCGAGAAGGGCAAGAGGGGAAAGAACCAGACCACCTCCGTGAAAAACACCGCCAGACAGACCAGCGAGCAAGCGCCCAGCAAGACTATCGGCCCCCTGCCCTTCTTCTCTCTGGCCTTTCTGCGGCCGTTCCCCTCGCCGACAGCGGCCCTCGCCGCTTCTCTGGCTTCCCGGGGTGGCGACGCCGCTTGCTCCCCGGCGCGCTCCCGGACGCCCCGCGCCACCCTCACGAGACCACCTCCGGCGCGATGCTCCTCGCCAGGGCCATCGCCGAGGACGGGCCTCCAAGGAGCGCCCGGAGCCTCTCTCTCGGCAAGGTCCACTGCTCCCTGACCCGGTCGTCCGGAATCTCGATGACGAAGGAGATGGCCGGCTCCCTGGGGCTCTCACGCCCGGTCCGCGGCTGGACGCAAAGCCAGGTGGGCTCGCTAGGCCCAATGAGGCCATTGCCGGCCTCTCCCGGCAATGCCCCCTTGCCGAGGCGCCCCAGGGCCGCGGCCAGCTCCTCGGAGATATCTGCGCCGAGAGCTGGCAGGACAGACGCCGCCCTTCGCCACACCGTGTTCGGGATCCTCCCCCCGAGAAGGGATGGCGCCCGCGCCGCGAGGTGTACGCCATGCCCTCCAGCCCTGACGAAGCGGACCACGTTTCCGATGTGATCGTCCACGAGGATCCCCGCGCCCACCAGACCCGACTTGCCCACCAGGGAGGCCAGCGCCGGGAGCTTCAGGTTGGGATCCGTGGGGTGCCGAAGCAGGTGCCGGGCGAGGGTCCGGCGCACCTCGGGCCGGACCCAGGCGAGCCAGGCCTGCCGCCGCGCTGGTTCCATGAGGGCGGAAATGGCCGCGGTGTAGTCGTGGCGGAACACCAGCGTCGGCGCGCACGCGAGCAGCGCGTCCATGCCCGGCAGTCCCAGATCCAACTCACTGCCCGCCTCCCAGAGGCCGAGCAGCTCGAAGGCGCCAGGGATCTCGCGCAGAATGCGCCACAGCCTGTACGGGTAGCCGTTGGTCCAGATCCTGAGACGGGCGTCCAGTCCTCGCTCCAGGGACTCGCACCGCATCCCGTGGAGGAGCCCCATGACGCCGGGCCGGACCTGCACCCACTCCCTGTGGCCCAGGTCCCAACCGAAAAGGCGCGGCCGCCAGCGGGCTCGGCGAATCATCTCGGAGAAGTCGAGAGCCCAGTCCCAGAGCACCTCGTCGGCGTCCACGAGGAGCCGGTCCATCCGGACGCCCTGCTCCGCCACCAGGGCGCGCCCGAGGTCGAAGGCGCGGCGCTCCGCCGCCTCGAAATAGGACGTACCGGCTGCCCGCCACGCCTCGGATGTCGCTAGAGTCAAGGTCCTCAGCCCTTGCGTGCGCCAGGGCGGCGGCGACTGCGAACGCCCCCCTCCGCCACCTCGCCGCGCCTCGACGCCACCTTCCTGTCCTCCTTGCGGGAGGAGCGAGAGGCGCGCGCCAGGGCGACCGACCTCACGGGGTCGAGGTCCTCGGAGCGGTCCCTCGGAATGCGGTATCGAGCGAGGATCCTGGGAGTCGCCTCTCTCGCCCCAGCCACGTCCAGAACAACGATACCGTGACGCGAGGTCTGGAGCTCCACCTTGTCGGTGGCCGCGCCGAGGAGCTCCACGAAGTGCGACATGTCCCTGGGCAGGACGCCGTTCACCCGCTCCACGCACTCGTGGTGGAACCCGTCGTAGCCCACGTTGACCTCGTCGGCGAGCACCTTGGAGAGCACAACGATCTCCTGGCGCTCAGGCGACCTGAGGCCGGAGTAGTACAGGTGCAGGTACTCCGCTGGCGCGTCCCGCCACCATTCGTCCCAGATGGACAGGAGGTCCCGACAGAGCACCTGGAACACCAGGCCCCCGTATATGAGGAAGCTCGGCGAGCGGTCGTACTGGCTCCTGGGCACAAGCTCCCGGTAGGGCTGGAGCGTCACCTTCAGCGAGCGTCTCTTCCCCTGCCTCCAGACCATGACAGGCACCTGATCACCCACGTAGTAGTCCCCCAGCACAACGTCGAAGAGGGTCCTGTAGCGACGCCTGTACCTGACGGTGCCGTTGTTGGCGATGCGGTGCTCCCCAATCCGCATGAGCACGTCTCTCGGCTGAAGGGCTCCCCAGCCCGAGCCGCCGTAGGACACCGCGGTGACGAGGAGGCCGCTGTCTCCCTCCCCGAGGCCGAGCTCCTGCCGCAGCCTGGGATTCTCCAGGCCCTGGGTGGCCAGGCCCAGGCCCGGCACCTCGGCTGCTCGCCCCTCCTCTATGCCGCCGAGGAAGTGCCTGATGATGGGCGCGGGCACTATCTCGCCGATGGCCTCGGCCTGCTCCAGCTTCTGGAAGGCGATGCCAGCGACGCGGCCGTCCTTGAAGACGGGCCCGCCGCTGTTCCCGGCGTTGATGGCCGCGTCCACGGTTGCGGCCAAGAGGAACCTCTGAGAGTGGGCGTACTTCTGGACCTCTACCCGGCTCACGACGCCCTCTGTCACCGACACCTCCTCCCCGCCCACCGGGAAGCCCACGACCTCCACCTGATCACCCTGGTCCGCGAACTCGCCGATCGCGGCCGGTCGGATGTCCATGGTGAAGCCCGGATCGGCGACCTCCAGCAGCGCGAGATCGCAGTCGTGGCACACGGCCTTCACCCTGGCCACCGCCTTGTCGGGATCCGAGAGCTTCTGCACCTGTATGAAGGTGGCGTCGGCCACCACGTGGGCCCCCGTCAGGATCTCTCCCTTGCCGATGACCACGCCCGAGCCGCTGCCGCTCTGTGGCGGCCTGGACTGCCAGGGGCTCTCGAAGTCGGGCTCCTGAGAGGTGCAGAAAACCTTCACGACCTGCGGATAGGACATGCTCGCTCCCTGTCCTCGATTCCCCTGGATTGTCGCCACCCCGCCTCACGCAAACCGAGGAGGGCAGGAGCATACGAGGCAATGGCGCGCCCCGCAAGCACAAGGCGCACAAACGCAAACGTGTGAGAAGCACGAGGCGCAAACGTGAAAGGCGTATGCGGCGCCCGTAGGGCTCGAGACCTCCACCAGGTCCACCCTACAACCCACGCATCCAGGACGGTCGCAGGAGGTCCTCCCTGCCAGTCGACAGCACTGTGTCGATCAGGGAGAGCATGGCGGCCCGGTCATGGGGAAGGCGCCCGCCGATTGGCAGGAAGTTCGAGGCGTGGTTGGAGCGGAAGGTGGTGTCCGCGCAGTGGAGATGCTCGACGAGAGTGCGGAGCTCCGCCACCAGCTCGAGAGGCTCCAGCTCGTACCAGGGGGAGTCTTCCGGCACCGCACGGAGGGTGGCCTCCGGCGTGTGGGGCTCTTCGGGCACCATTATGGACAGGGCCGAGGCATAAGCCGGTCCGATGCGCGAGAGGAGCCGGCCCGTGGCCTCGGCGTGGCTGGCTGAGCCGGCCCGGCCAGCCAGGCCGAGGAGCACG
>JAVEWA010000586.1:0-4502 GCA_034004785.1 Polyangia bacterium | reverse complement strand
CTACACTTAGTGGCTCTGACTTTCTCTACACGACGATCTTCCGTTCTGTCAGACCGACTGCGCAGACAGCGACTGCAACGGCGATCCCTGCGGCTCGAATGGCATGGTCTGCTCGAGCAGCACATGCCAGTGCTCGGGGAACGGCGGCACCCCGCAGGCCACGGAATCGAGCTGCGGCGACAACCACGACAACGACTGCGACGGACAGACCGACTGCGCAGACAGCGACTGCAACGGCGATCCCTGCGGCTCGAATGGCATGGTCTGCTCGAGCAGCACATGCCAGTGCTCGGGAAACGGCGGCACCCCGCAGGCCACCGAGACCACTTGCAACGACGACAACGACAACGACTGCGACGGCCTCACGGATTGCCAAGACCCCCACTGTGATGGCAAGCAATGCGCGCCCAGCAAGACCTGCCAGAGTGGGGTGTGCTCGTGATCACCATAATTTTCTTTGGATCACTTTGTTATCTCTACGATAGGAGGCAGCCATGAGTCACCGAATCTTCTCCCTGTCGCTGATCTGGCTGGTGGCTGGACTGGGGGCCTGCAGCGTGGACGCCGAGTCCAACACGGGCCTGGTCGTGGTGGTGACCCTCGATGACAGCGCCGTGGTCGATGGTCAGGCCACTCCACTCGATGGCCTCAGGTTCTACGTGGCCGTCAAGAAGCCTGGCACCGAAATCTGGATCCTGAACGAGGCCCTGGCTGGCAGGCCCGTGGACGTCCAGGGGCGAGATCTCAAGGCCGAGCCCTACCGACTCTTCATGGCGGAGAACGGCGACGGCGAGATGGAGACCCTGAAGATCGTCGTGGTGGGGGAGAAGGACGGAGGCAGGCGACTCTTTGGCAAGCTCACCGAGCCCGAGCAGCAGACCCTCGAGTACGGCAGGATCCTCGAGCGCACCATCGCCCTCCGGCACGAGCCCAACGACATGGGGCTGACTTGGACCGCGACCGGCTGCATGCTCTCGGCGGACGGGGCGATCCGCTTCGGGAGCGCCGGGGACAAGGACTGCGACGGCCACCTCTCCATTGAATTCGGCGGAGAGGACTGCGACGACGAGAACCCGGCGGTGAACCCAGCGGCGGATGACACCAGAGACTGCGACGGCGTGGACAACGACTGCAACAACGTGGTTGACCAGGGCGGCAACATCGATGCGGACGGCGATGGGGTGACCCCCTGCGAGGGCGACTGCGACGACTCGAACCCCGACGTGCATCCCGGAGCGGTGGAGGAGTGCGACGGCATCGACAACAACTGCAACGGCCAGTGCGACGAGGGCGATGCCTTCGACGCCGACAAGGACGGCTACACCATCTGCGGGACGCTCCGGATCGACGGAGGGAAAAGGTGCGAGGCGGTCATGTTCCCGGACTGCGACGACTCGAACCCCCAAGTGTACCCGGGCGCGCCCGAGCTCTGCAACGGCATCGACGACAACTGCAACGGCATCTGCGACGAGGGCACCGACCCGGACGAGGACGGCTTCAACGAGTGCGGCTCCATCCCAGGCGAGGCAGTCATCGAAGGCGCCCTCTGCACGGCTCCTGATGCCGCCTTCATCGACTGCGCCCCCGAAGACAAAAATGCCTTCCCGGGGGCCTTCGAGGTCTGCGACGGCGTGAACAACGACTGCGACAACACGACCTCTCCTTCTACTGACACCTGCTACGTCCATGCAAACGGCGATGTCACCGCCGACTGCCATTCGGGGACCGCGACCTGCACCGAAGGTGGTGGAACCGCGTCCTGGGCTTGCATGCCAAACACCACAGACATCCAATCACCAGCGCTCTGCGGCGCATGGTCCCTCTGCTCCTCCTCGCCCGTGCCGGAGATCTGCATCGCCACCGCGGTTGACCGGAGCAACACCATGGTCTGCCAGGCGCACGTGGCCACCGGGATGGGCGCGCCCTGCTGGGAGAGCCCCCCCACCTTCGAGCTGCCCTTTGGAGCCCAGACCATGAACGGCTGCGTCTGGACCCTGCAAGCGCCCCCCGAAGTGCCGGGGTGGGAGTTCTACGGCCTGATCAACCCAGATGACTCCACTGCCGAGATGACCCTCAGGCTCGAGAGCTGCAGGGCCGCGCTAGTGGCCAAGCCTGGCTACCAAGGCGGTTCCCAGCAACTTCAGGGCACCCTCAGCCTGGTGCGCCTCTCCGCTCAGCAGAACGTGCTCATGATCATCCCCTTCTCGGTGACCGTTGACAACGACTGCTCCGCCGGGAGCAGCCTGACCTGCAACGTGCTCAGCGTCCCCTGACCCGAAAGCGGCTCTTCGCTGAATGTCAGAACCCCTCCTGCAGCTCTGTGGACAGCTCATCGGCGTCGGCTTCGACGGCCTGGAGCCTCCCGGCTCCCTTCTGCGGCGGATAGCCCAGGGCCGCGTGGGGCTGGTGATCCTCTTCGGCCGCAACGTGGCCTCTCCCGCTCAGGTGGCGCTTCTCTGCAAGGAGCTCGGCGCAGCCTCGCCTCCCAAGGCTCCCCTCGCCATCGCCGTTGACCAGGAAGGGGGCAGAGTCAGGCGCCTCAGGGCCCCCTGGCCCGACTGGCCTCCCGCGGCGACCCTCGGCGCGCGGGGAGACCCGGACCTGGCCCGTCGGGCCGGCGCGGCCATGGGCGTGGAGCTGAGGGCCTGCGGGATCCACCTGAACCTGGCGCCGGTGCTGGACGTCCACACCCGCCCGGAGAACCCGGTCATCGGGGACAGGGCCTTCGGCACGAGGCCCGAGGAGGTGACCCGCCTCGCCGGGGCCTTCGCCGAGGGGCTCCACCTTGCGGGAGTTGCCTCCTGCGGCAAGCACTTCCCCGGCCACGGCGACACCCTCGAGGACAGCCACACCCACCTGCCCAAGGTCTCTCACCCAGCGGAGCGGCTCCGCGAGGTGGAGCTCGCACCCTTCGCCTCCCTCGCCAGCATGCTGCCCGCGGTGATGTCCGCCCACGTGGTGTTCGAGGCCTGGGATCCCCATCGCCCCTCCACCTTGAGCCCGGCGGTCATCGATGGCCTCCTCAGGCGGGAGCTGGGCTTCGATGGTCTGGTCCTTTCAGATGACCTCGAGATGAAGGCCGTGGCGGATCGCTACGCTCCCGAGGAGCTCGCCACCTCGGCTCTCGAGGCCGGGGTGGACGTGATCTCCTGCTGCCACGACAGGGCGAGGCAGGAGCGGCTGCTCGCTGCCCTGGTGCGCCGGGCCGCCGAGGACCAGGGCTTCCGAGCCCGCGTGGAGGCAGCGGCCCATCGCGTGGCCCGCTTCAAGGAGCGCTGGGTTGTGGGGCGGCCGCTGCCCGATCCGGGGGAGGCCGAGGCCGTGGCGGCGGACCCAGCCCACCACGCCCTGGCAGCGGCCATCAGCCAGGCTCGCGAGTAGCTAGAGCACCATCATCGAGCCCGGATTGGCTGCTGACCGAGCGCCCCCTCGGCAGGAGCCCGGGGAGCTACCTGCACCTGATCCGCGGCCAGGAGATCCTCTCGCAGCGGCAGGACGGGCACCTGGAGGGGCGCGTCAATCGGATGCGATCCCGAAACACCCTGCCGCAGCTCGGGCACTGGGCGGGCTCGATCTCGAGCACATCCTTGCAGGAGCGGCGCAGGTGCTCGAGATCCTCCACCAGGATCCTGAGCGGCACGCCGAGGATCTCGGCGAGCTCGGGCAGGGTGATGGCCCCCTCCCGAAGGAGCGCGGCCAGCCGCTGGCGCCTCGTGCCACCGGCGTTTGGGGGCGCGTCCTGGACCTCATGCCCTCCTCGGGGCGACGAGGCAGAGCCCTCCCTCGCCTCTCCCCCCCTGTAGATGGCCACCAGACGAGCGACCACCTCCGACTCGGAGAGCGCGCCCGTGTCCACGGAGTGGACGGCGAGGCTCCGGTACAGGGGCTCCCTTGCCTCGGACAGCCCCTGCGCCTCGGCGAGGTCGTCCTGGCCCCAGAGCCGGGGCCGGCCAGAGCCGGCAACCCGCGCGGCCAAGATCTCGGGGGCAGCGCGCAGCCACACCACCGTGCCCAGGGCAGCGAGCCTCGGCCGGTTGTCCGGATCCAGCACGGCGCCGCCTCCGGTGGCGATGATCGCCTCGGCGGGCGGCTCGAGGCCGAGGATCTCCTCGCGCTCGACGCGCCTGAAGCCAGCTTCGCCCTCGACGGCGAAGATCTCCGAGATGGAGCGGCCCCGCGCCTCTACCAGGGAGTCGATGTCAACAAATGATACCCTGAGGGCACCGGCGGCCAAGCGCCCGCAGGCCGTCTTGCCCGCGCCTCTCGGCCCCACGAGCACGAGCCTCATGGCCTCGCCCCTCGGCCATACGCCTCGGCCCTCCGAGCCTGCCGATCGGAGAAGAAGCTCATCGAAGCGTTCCCTCGGAGTCGTCATAAAACCCCTCGACGAGGCGCCTCAGACGGTCAGGCCCGACGGCCCGGCCCGTGAAGATGAGCCACTGGGCGGCGCCCTGGTGGGCCCACATGTGAAGACCTGGCACCGCAACTCCTCCGCCTCTCGT
>JAVEWA010000585.1:0-4513 GCA_034004785.1 Polyangia bacterium | reverse complement strand
CCATCCCTGGGCGGCCCGACCCAGTGCGGCCCGTCCCATGGAGCCATGTCCATTGCCAGCGTGTCCATGCCCGGCACGGACATGGAAGAGCCGTGCTGCTCGGACATGGCGGGACGTGTCCGGGAGGGCCCGGCCGGCCTGGTGGGACGCTCCACGACCAACGGCGGCATCACCACGGTCGTGGAGTCCGGATCCCCGGGCGAGCCGTCCCTTGCGCCGCCGTCGCGCTGCCCCGCCTTTTCATCGGAGTTGCCCGCGGAGCGCCCATCCTCGGAAGGCTCGCCCGAGGCCAGGATGTCTCCACGCCCAGGCGCCCGGCGGTCGTCTCCCCCGAGGCCATAGATCAGCAGGAACGCGACTACCATGGCAGCCGCCAGCCCGAGACCGAGCCCGAAGATCCAGCCCCATGGCGGGGATCGGCGCTCCTCCCTGGGCAGCGGCACCGTGCCCACCTTGGGCAAGGGCGACGCCGGCACGAAAAGTTGCTCTCCAGGGTCGTTGGACACGGAGAAGATGTCGGTCATGGCGTAGGAGACCGTCTCCTCTCGCGACTCCCTGAGGGCGCTCACGAAGGCAGAGTGATCCGCGTTCTTCAGCTCCCTGAAGATCTCTCGCTCCTGGGCGATCTCAGGACCGAACTTCTGCTCGAGGAAGGCCGCGAGATCATCGGCGCTGATGGTCGGGTTCATCTCCAGAAGGGCGCGTTGGATCTCGTCCCGCAGCTCGGCAGCGGTCTGGAACCGGTGGCCGGGATCCTTGGACACCGCCTTGAGCACCAGGCGGTCGAAGCGAGTTCCAAGCTCTGGACGGCGCGCCGAAGGCGGGATGACATCCCCCAGCACGATCCGCCGTGCGATGGAGCGGTACTCCTCTCCCTCGTCGAACAGAATCATCCTGTCGCCCACGAGCATCTCGTAGAGCACCACCCCGAGGGCGTAGAGATCCGTGCGGCTGTCCAGCTCCCTCCCCTTCAGGATCTGCTCCGGAGCCATGTAGCCGAACTTGCCGAACCCCACGGCTGGATCCTGCCTGGAGACCTGATCCGCGCTGCGAGCCACTCCGAAGTCGATGATCCTCACCTCTCCTTCCATGGAGATGAGCACGTTCGGTGGGCTCATGTCGCAGTGCACGAGGTTCAGGGACGCGCCCTGCTCGTCGGTGCGCCGGTGGGCATAGGCGAGCCCGTTGGCCACCTCGCGCGCGACGTAGAGGGCCAGATCCGGAGGGATCGCCGTCTGGCACTCGTAGCAGCGGGACAGGATTCGGCGTAGATCGCGGCCCTCCACGTACTCGAGGGCCAGGAAGTAGTCGTCTCGGATCACCCCGACCTCGAAGACCGGCACGATGTTGGCGTGCTTGAGGTTGATGGTGATCTTGGCCTCGTCCGCGAAGCGATCGCTGAAGTCGCGGTTCTTCGACAGGCTCGGCAGGATCTTCTTGATGACGAAGAGCTTCTCGAAGCCTTGCACCTCCCCGGTCTTCGCTAGAAAGATCTCCCCCATTCCGCCCCGGCTCAGGCGCCTCAGGAGCAGGTAGCGGCCGAACACCGCGGGCAGCGGCAGCTCGGGCGCCGTGTCTTGGTTTGCGAGGCTCTCGACCATTCGAGCCATCATAGCGGGTTCGCCCCCGCCGTTCAATTCGTGTGAATCTCTCGGCCGTTGCCGTGTGCGGGCTTTTCTGATATCAGTGCTTCGTTTTCTCGGAGGGTCTCCAGTGGGTTTGTTCTCCCGAAACTCCAAACGCCCGGCCCAGGAGGTTGGCCGAGCCCGGCCTCTATTGTGCCTGCTGCTGGCGCTCTCGGCGACCGGCGGTTGCCTCGCCGAAGGCCAGCTCGAGATCATTCTGGAGCTTCCCATCTCTGGTCAGGGCCTCAACCCCATGGACGACTCTCGGCTGGACCACTTCAGCCTGGTGGTCTGGGGCAGCGGCGGCTCCGTGGAGACCATCAACAACGTCCCCTACAAGCCAGGGACCCGCCCCTTCGCGATTGGCCGCGTGCCCGTGGGGGCCCTCGGGGGCCTCACCCTCATCGGCTACAGCGGGGTGAACCAGGTCCTGGCCTACGGCCAGGCCGGGGCCTTCACCACCGACGAGACGGGCAGCGTCACGGTCAACCTGGCGCTCCGCAAGCCCTTCACCTACGTGGCCGGCGGCCACCAGGTCTTCGCCTTCGACAACACGCGCTCCGACACCGACGACACCCAATCTCCGCTCCCGGCCACAGGAGGAGTCACGACCGACATCGCCAGCACTCCCGACGGGCGCTACCTGCTGGTGTCCGTGGCCGACTTCAGCGCGGTGCCAACGATACAGCCAGCCATAAAGCTCTTCACCACGGCCAGCCACCAGCCTGGAAAAGAGATCCCCCTCGTGTTCAAACCCGGCCACATCTCCCTCTCGCCAGACGGCCGTTGGGCGGTCGTCTCCGAGTACCGGCCGGACGACCTGAGCACCCCGACCGAGCCAGCGGACATGGTCGCCATCGTGGACGTCCCAGCAGCCCTCGAGAGCCCCAACCCCAGCCAGACGGTCCGCACGATGAGCATCTCGAACCCAGGCCGGGTGGCCTTCGTGCGAAACCAGGTCGGCCTGGATCTGGCCGTGGTCCTCACCGATGCCCTGCCACCGGCCTTTGGATGCGGCGACGGTGCGCCGTCGAGCTCTCTCTCCACCATCCGCCTCGACACGGCGCAGCTCGTGGGCACGCCCGTGGAGCTCGGCACCCCAGTTCGGGACATCACCTCCGATCCCCTGGACTACCGCGTATTCCTGGCGGACACCTGTAACTTCCAGGTGCTCCAGTTCGACGCCCACTCACAGGTAGTTGCCGGCGCCCCCTGGTCCTTCACTCAGGTGACGTCCCAGGCAAAGGACCTCGCTCCCTACTCGGTGATAATCAGCGGCTCCCGCCTCTGGGTAGGGCTGATGGATGACGTGGGAGTGGATGGCCAGGAGCAGGCGCTGCTCCACCTGGCCTCGGTGACGGGCTGGACGGCTCCGAGCCGCTCCATCATGAACATCATGTCCCTGCCCTTCACGAGTGAGGCGGTCGAGGTTCTTACAGATGGCGGCGGCGGCGGAGCCCGCGTACTGATAGACATACAGCCGTACCGTGTGCGGCTCCACCGCCTCTCCGTTCCCCCTGGAGAGGGTCGCGTCACTGCCCTGGTCAGAGCCGAGTACTACACCGATGAGATCAACTTCACCGGGACCTCTTTCTATCTGAACCCGGTGGGGATCGTCTCCGAGAGCTACCTCGCCCTTGACACGGGCAGCGCGGGCATCCGGCGCCAATTCCGGATCCAGTGCCGCGCGCTCGACTACACCGACCCTGTCAACCCACAGGAAATCGACTGCCAGGAGCTGGCCGCCCACGAGTTCCTGATCCCCGAAGACTCCTTCACGCCCCGCAGCGTGACGTCCATCTACGGGGTGCCATGAGATCCCGCACCCCGGCCATATTCCCCCTTTTCACGCTTTGCTTGGCCGTCCTCGGCCCGCAGAGCGCCGCCCTGTCGGCGCCAGAGCGCCGCTCGGTGGCAGTCCTGGAGTTCCGGCAGGACGTCTCCGCCCTCCCGGGTCTCGCCGAGCAGATGGCCGAGAGGATCGGCAAGCTCACCGGCCTCAGGGTGGTGGGCCCGGTGGAAGCCCGCCAGAAGCTCGGCACCCTGCTCGACAGCTTCGTGGCCAGGTGCCAGGGCGAGCCCAGGTGCGTGGGCGCCATCGGAAGCAGGCTCGGGGTCAAGGAGGTAATACTCGTGGGGATGTCCTCCCTGGGTGACGTGATCATCCAGATCAGCCGCATCCAGGCCGACACGAGGAAGATCCTCGCGAGCGTGGCCCACACCATGCCCGGCGACGGGACCCTGGCCTCGAACGCCATCGAGAGCTTCATCAGGAGGCTCCTGCCCCCGGCGGACTTCTTGCGCTACGGCTTCATACAGGTGAGGTCGAGCCAGCCGGGCGCCGCCGTGCGCCTCGGCGAGGACCACAAGGGCGTGACGCCCCTTGGGGGCCCCATCCGCGTGAAGGCTCCCTCCACCCACGACATAAAGGTCACAAAGCCCGGCTTCGTCCCCTTCTCGGCCCAGGTGCAGGTGCCCCCCGAGGCCACCATCCAGGTGAACGCCGACCTGCCCCCGGTGCCTGTGGCCGCCCGGCGCTACTACCGGACCTGGTGGTTCTGGACCGCCGTCGCCACTGGCGTGGCTGTGGTGGCCGGGGTCACCGCCGGGGTCACCCTGACCTTGCAGAAGGGCGATCCCACCGTCCCCGCGGTCATCCGCTGGTAGTCGGCCCGTGCCCCGCCTCAGCCCAGATCGTGCCCGGCGGCGTGTCCGCGCCCGATCAGCTCCTTCGCTAGCCGCCTCGTGACTGGGTCCACCTGGCCCTTGGGCGCGCGCCCGAGGGGAGTGCCGGGCAGCGGGGAGAAGACGTGGTTGTTGATCCTGGCCCCGTAGCACTCCACCAGGTGGCGCATGAGATTTCTCGTGGCCTCACGATCCGCCTCGGT
>JAVEWA010000584.1:0-4514 GCA_034004785.1 Polyangia bacterium | reverse complement strand
TGGGCGCGCCTACGACCTGGGCATCATGCAGTACCAGCGGTTCCTCGTGGCCTACCGGGAGCTCGGGCGCAAGGTGCTCCGCGAGGTGGAGGAGAACCCCGACCGCGTCTTCGTTGCCCTGCTCGGCGGCCCTACAACGCCTTCACCCGGGACGCCAACATGGGCATCCCGCGCAAGTTCACCTCCCAGGGCGTCACCGTGGTCCCCTTCGACATGATCTTCGACGACGCCGCCGAGATCCCGCCCAACAACTACTGGTTCTACGGCCAGCAGGACATGAAGGCGGTCCGCAAGGTAAGGAGCGTCCCGAACCTCTACCTCTCCTACATCTCCAACTTCTCCTGCGCCCCGGACTCCTTCCTGCTCCACTACGTCCGCTGGCTCATGGGGCAGAAGCCCTACCTCGTGCTCGAGATCGACTCCCACACGGCGGACGCGGGCCTGGATACGCGCGTGGAGGCCTTCCTCGACATCGTCGAGAGCTACAGGCGGAACGTGACTCCCGCCCCGGAGAAGCCCTTCCAGAGGTGCTACTACGTGGCCCTGAAGGACGAGTTCTGCGACGTCGTGGACCGCGAGACCGGCGCCCGGTGGGACGTCCGGGATCCGCGAGTCCACCTGGTCTGGCCCTCCATGGGGGACCTCTCCACCGAGGCCACGGACGTGGCGGCCAAGCGCCAGGGGATCGTGTCCACGCATCTCCCCCTGCCGGACGTGCACAGCACGCAGCTCGCGAGGAACGTCGCCTCGGGAAAGGAGTGCATCCCCGCGCTCCTCGTGCTGGGCTCCATCCTCAAGTACTTCGGAGAGCACCGCCCCAACGTGCCGGGCGAGGTCCACCTGGTGTTCGTGCCCTCCACCCTGGGGCCCTGCCGCACGGGCCAGTACTTCGTGTTCTTCGACCGGCTCTTCGAGGAGATGGGCTGGGAGAACGTGGTGCTCCTCGTCGCGAACGCAGAGAACTCCTACCGGGAGCTGGGCGCCACCTTCAGCCAGGACGTCTGGCGCGCACTCGTGCTCGGGGACTACTTCGCCGACATCCGGAACTCCCTCAAGCTCCTCGCCAGGGATCCGGCCTCGGCGCTCCTGCTCTTCGACGAGCTCTGGCAGGACGTGCTCCGGGGCTTCCAGGAGGGGCCCAAGGCCCTCGACCAGGCCCTGAAGGTCGCCGCGGACCGCCTCTCGGCCGTGCCTCGCAAGGGCCGCCTGGAGGACCTGAAGAAGGTGCTGGTGGTTGGGGAGATCTACGTCAGGCGCGACAACTTCTCGGTCCAGGAGCTCTCGGAGATGCTCATCGCGCGGGGTATCTACCCCAAGGTGACCGGCGTCACCGAGTGGTTCCACTACACCGACTTCGCGCGCAAGTTCATCATGGAGGGCAAGCGGCGGCGGGAGGGCTGGCTCAGGACCCTGCTGGACGGCGGGCTCAAGGACGAGGCCATCTACCTGGTGGAGAAGATCTGGAAGCACGTGGTGGAGGAGAGGATCGCCGCTGCCCTTCGCCCAACCGGCCTCATCCCCCACGTGCCCCACGACATGGACGTGATCATAGGCAAGGGCCACAAGGAGTTCGTGGACCCGGAGCTGGAGAGCGAAGCCACCGTGTCCCCGGCGGTGGGCGCCGCCGCCATGCGCGAGGGCTACTCCGGCGTGGCCATCATCGCCCCCTTCGGCTGCCTGCCCGGTCGGCTCATCGAGGGGGTGTACGCTCCCTGGGCCAAGGCGCGGGACTACCCGGTGCTGGCTCTCGAGAACGACGGGCAGACCTATCCGCCGAACATAGTCTCCCGCATCGAGGTCTTCGCCCACAACGTGCTTCGCTTCGAGACCCTGCCCCACTCCCGCGAGCCCCAGCTCTGGCAGCGGCTGGCGGAGCGGGCGGGGCTGCCGGGGCTCTCGGGGCTGCCGGGGCTCCCTGGGCTCCCCATGTTCGGAGGGCGCTAGGTCTGGGCCCCCTCGACCTCCAATTCCCAAGAGCCCGCCCGAGGCGGGCCCGGACAGGAAGACCATGACCCACCAGATCCCGACCGAGTCCTTCCGGCCGAGCAGCCCTCAGGGCGAGGCTCGCAGCGTGCGTCACGCCCGCAAGGTGGCGCGGGTCTCGGAGCAGCTTCGCCACCGGAAGAGCACCGCGCCGCTTTCGCGCCAGAAGCGGACGGTGTCCCACCAGGTCCCCAAGGTGCGCGACAGGAAGCACTCCGACGAGAAGATCGACCTCGGCGACTTCGACGAGATCATCGAGGTGGATCCCGAGCGGCGCCTCTGCATAGCCGAGCCGGGGGTGCCCTTCTGCAAGGTGGTGGACGCCACGCTGCCCTTCGGCCTCGTGCCCATCGTTGTGCCCGAGCTCAAGACCATCACCATCGGCGGCGCGGTGGCGGGCTGCTCCATCGAGTCCATGTCCTATCGCTACGGCGGGTTCCACGACACCTGTCTCGAGTACGAGATCATCACCGCCAAGGGCGACGTGCTCGTCTGTGCCCCCGACAACCAGCACTCCCTCATCTTCCAGATGATGCACGGCTCCTTCGGCACTGTGGGGATCCTCGCGCGGCTGGTCTTCCGCCTCACGCCGGCAAAGCAGTTCGTCCACCTCCGACACGAGCAGCACCGGAGCATCGATGGCTACCTCGACTCCATCTGGTCCCACTTCGAGCGGCAGGACGTGGACTTCATGGACGGGATCATCCACTCGCCAGGGCACCTCTCGCTCTGCGTGGGCGACTTCGTGGACGAGGCCCCATACACGAACCGCTACGACTGGATGAAGATCTACTACCAGAGCACCGCCACCCGGACCGAGGACTACCTTCGGACTCCCCACTACTTCTACCGCTACGACAAGGGCGTCACCAACGTGCACCCCAAGTCGTTGCTCGGCCGCTTCCTGTTCGGCCGCTTCCTCGGCTCCTCGGAGATCCTGCGCCTCGCCGAGCGGCTTCGCTGGTTCCTCCTGTCGGACGACCGGCCCATGGTCACGGTGGACACATTCTTGCCCTTCTCCCGCATGAAGGACTTCATGACCTGGTACGCCAAGGACTTCGGCCACTTCCCCCTCTGGTGCGTGCCCTACCGCCGGGTGCACGACTACGAGTGGCTCGCCGAATCCTTCTGGGAGAAGATGACCGACACCCTCATGGTGGACATCGCCATCTACGGCATGCAGCAGAAGGGCGAGACCAACTACTACCGGCTCATGGAGGAGAAGCTCCAGGAGCTCGGCGGCATAAAGACCCTCATCTCCTACAACTACTACCCCGAGGACGAGTTCTGGACCATCTTCAACCGCCCCAACTTCGAGGCGGTCAAGGCCATCACCGACCCGGACAACATCTTCAGGAACCTCTACGAGAAGACCTGCCGCGCCGCCATGGGTAAGGAGTAGGGGGCGGGGGGAAGGGCAGGGCCTGGTGTCGACTCGGGCCAGCTCGTCGGAAGGCCCTTTCGTGGCTCGCGTGGTATGATGGGGCGTCCGGTTCGAGACTTGGCCCGCACCTTGGGCTTGCGACACATTTGGAGGAATCAATGAGACAGGTGCTGCTCTATCCAGGTGAAGACGGCTACTGGGTAGCCGAGGTGCCCTCTCTTCCCGGTTGCATCTCTCAAGGTGAATCGAGGGAGGAGGCGCTTGTCAACATCCGTGAAGCCATTGATGCCTACGTGGGAGCGATGGAGGAGGATGGAATACCAGTTCCTCGCGAGACCTTCTCTGCAATAGTGGTGGCGGTTTGAGCTCGGCTCTTCCAAGGGTGTCCGGACGAGCGACCATCGAGGCGCTCACCAAGGTTGGCTTCGTGGTCAAGCGGCAGTCTGGAAGCCACGTCGTCCTGAGACGGGATGATCCTTTTGCACAGGTGGTCATCCCGGATCACCAAGAGCTCGATCGAGGTACCCTGCGAGCCGTCCTTCGTCAGGCTCATCTGTCGGTGGACGCCTTTGTCGCTCTACTATGAGCCGTCCGACCGCTTGAAAGTCCCGGTGCTCACTATTTGATATCGATTCTGGCCTTGGTACGCTTCCTTGGCAGTGCCTGCGTCTGCGTCCATCCCTCCGAACCGTCGTCGGGAATCGACGATGTTGGTTTGCTTCCGTGGTGAGCGGAACGCCCCAGCGGTGCGCTGCCGAACGAGTGCTGGGCTATAAACCCCGAGCCGCCATGAGAACTCCGATAATTGAGAGTTCGCTGTTGCGGTGCTCAGCTCATTCGATTTAGACTCGATAAGCCAACTGGGTTGAGCCCAATACGGAGTAGGACGATGACGGACCTGGGAAAGCTGTCCCACGTGTGTGCGTTGGTAGGTGTGCGTTTCGGCCGCGTGACGCTTGCGTCGCTGGTCTTGCTGGGCGCGGCAGGAGTCTTCCTGGGCTCTGGATCTGCTTGCGGCGGCGACTCGTCGTCCGGCAACCAAAACGAGAACCAGAACAACAACAACGGCTCCCAGCTCCTCTGCGGCAACGGCCAGGTGGAGGGGATCGAGGAGTGCGACGACGGCGCCCAGAACTCCGACAGCCTC
>JAVEWA010000583.1:0-4517 GCA_034004785.1 Polyangia bacterium | reverse complement strand
GCGCTCATGGGCTGCGGGCTGACGCTCGGCGGGCTGGCGGCCATGGGCGCCGGGCTGCCGGCCGAGGGCCGGCGGCTGGCGATCATGGGCAGCGGGCTGACGGCCGTGGGCCGGCGGCTGGCGATCATGGGCAGCGGGCTGACGGCCGTGGGCCGGCGGCTGGCGATCATGGGCAGCGGGCTGGCGGCCGTGAGCAGCGGGCTGGCGGCCGTGAGCCGCGGGCTGGCGGCCATGAGCCGCGGGCTGGCGGCCGTGGGCAGCGGGCTGCCGCCTGTGGCCATAGGTGCTGGGCGCACGGTAGTGGGCCTGGTTCCTGGAGCGGTAGGTACGATAGCGGACGCCGTGGCTGCGATGCCACTGCACATAGTAGGTGCGGTGGGTCCGCCAGTGGTTTTGGTAGTAGGTGTAGTAGGCGTAGGTCGAGGGGATCCAGTAAACCGCCCCGTTCAAGTAGTAGTAGGGCCTTCCCAGGTCGTCGTAGAAGACCACGTAGCCGTTGTAGTAGAGGGGAGAGTAGCCCTCGGCGGCGATGGGATCCGGCTCGTAAGCCTCTTCTGGCACTGGCTGGGCCACGGGAGGCGGCTCCACTGGGGCAGGGTCTGCCACGGGCGGCGGCTCGACCGGCGGCGCGGGATCCGCCACGGGCGGCGGATCGGCCGGTGGGGCCGGCTCGACCGGCTGCGCTGTGGGAGGGGGAGAAGTAGCGGGTGTGGTCGAATGGGACTCGCCGATGAAGCAGCCCGCAGCGCCCGAAGCGAGAACCATGGCGCCGGCGAGCGCCAAAAAAGTCGAGAACCGTGTCAGCATGCATCACCTCTCTGTGGATACGAGGCGCCCCGCTCTCTTGAGCGCCCTCTCTCATTCTCAGTAGCCCCGAGGGGCTCTTGGTCCAGTACGAGTAGCGCGGAGTCGGTATTTACGCACGGGATAATTTTTCCTGAGCTCTCGATATTACCCGAGGGCGCTTCAACCGAGACCACGGGCAAGGCAAACAGAGCTTCAGCCCTTCTCTGTCTTCCGGGCAAGCCATCGTGCTATGACTTGCCCGTGCATCAGCTCTCCGACGGCCCCCCTTCGACCCAGGCGCCACGAGGCCCGGAACCGAGCCCTCCAGAAGGCGGCGAACCTGTGGCAACCAGCCCTTTGGGACAGCCGCCCGTCTCAATAAAACACAGTGATTTTCGAACGATTAGCTTGAAGCGTCTGGCGCTCTGGTTCTTGCTCCTACCTGCTCTCGGCCTCCTTTTCCTGCTCGAGAGCCATGGGCATGACCAGGCTCCGATCGAGCGCCTCCTGCCAAATGGCGCATCGAACCGGCGGCCAATGGCAACCCTGAGGAGCTCTCCCAGGCACGCCTGGGACTCCCTGGCAGCCTCGGGACAGGACCTTGGGGGGCGCGAAGCCTTGACCCGGGAGCCCGACGCCCTCCACCCGGCGGCTGCCCGAAAGTGCCCTCCCATCGGGGACTGCGTCCTGGACTTCCCCTACAACGACGAGGCCCTGCTCCTCGGGCACCACAGCAACTCCGGCAGGGTCTGGATCCCGGAGGAGGCCCGCGAGGCAGGAGGGAGCTTCCCCGTGCTGGTGCTCCTGCACGGAATAGACCAGGCCGAGGAGCCGGATCCGCCCCACAGGCTCATGTCGGGAGCCCTGAACCTTGCCGCCATGGTGGGGCGGAAGATCAGGGAGGATGACATCCCCCCCGTGCTGGTGGCCGCGCCCAGCCAGACCAGGGAGGTCCAAGGCAGCTCCACCCTGTGGACAGCGGAGGGCTTCGACCTCTCGAGCTTCCTCGAGGCCCTGGAAAGGGAGCTCTCCGAGACCGTCACGCTGGGGATCCGACGGGACGAGATCAGCGTGCTGGGGCACAGCGGAGCCGGCTGCGTGCTCGCCTCGAGCAAGAAGAACGGCCTCTTCAGGGTAGCCGAGCAGCTCGCCGATCTGCGCAAGGAGGGCATCGGGGTCCGCCTCCTCGGCCTGGCTGACATCTGCTTCTTCGGCCATGGCGGCGGGGCCTACCTGGCGAGCCGGATCGAAGGCACCGGGGCCCGCGTCTTTGCGATGTGGGTGGAGCCCGAGCGCTGGAACGGCCTGGATCGGGATCTAGGCGGCTTCTCGAGGGCCCTTGGAGCCACGAGCCCCCTGCCCTGCTCCACCGCGCGCTACGAGGAGTGCCTCCAGGCCCCAGACGGCTCCATGGTCTTCAAGGCAAGGCAGGAGACCCTCACCCAGGCCTTCGGAACGGTCTCTCCCCTGCCAGGGAATCAACTCGCCACCGAGGAGGGGCTCCCGCCCCACGAGGCCCTGGTGTTCTGGCTCCTGGAGGAGGCCCTCGGCCTCTTCCTCGGCGCCGAGAGGTCTCCGCCTCCCACGCCGCCGCGCTAGATCTCGCGCTCTGACGGGACTGGAGAGGCTCAGACCATCTGCTCAGACCATCTGCTCGGGCCGCTCGGCCTCCTGGCCCCGCTTCTTTCCCGTGTGCAGGATCCTGAAGCCCCAATCCAACCGGATGAAGGCGAAGAGCACGCCGAAGATCACGAGGAGGAGCACTCCGGCGACCCACTTCCGGTACTCCCTCGAGATGTATACCTTGCCCTGGCCCACCTCGGGGGTGGTCTTGGGGGATAGCGGGAGCCCGAGCATCTTGGCCATCTCGTCCACCTCCACCAGGTGGATCACTGGGACGCCGCTCTTGGCGAAGCGGGACATCACGGAGTCCACGGCCAGGGCCCCCCTTGGAGGCCGCTTGTTCAGGCCAGGCCGAAAGAGCTTCTTGCCGAGAGACGTGCCCACCGAGGCAGTGCCCCCGCCCACGTTGATGTAGGCCTTGTAGGGTTTGCCCCCGGCCTTCTCCTCGAAGACCTGCATGCGCATCTCGATGGAGTCTGTAAAGGTCCGGGGCTCCAGCAGCCGGAGCCCGAGGCGGGTCACCTCGGCGTCCATGCGCTTGATCGCGTCCGGCTCCATGCCGTAGGCCCGATCGCCGATACCCCCCCTGGAGGCAGCGATGGAGCGGAAGGAGAAGATGCGGCGGTCGTAGAGGTACTGCTCCTGATGGATCCAGAGCCAGCCCGGAATGTTGGCGCCCCACTGGGAGCCAGAGGCGCTGGTGATGATAACCGGCTTGGCCCTGAGCACCTGCAGCGCTGCGTAAGCCGAGAGGTTCAGCACCGGGAAGGAGCCCGACACGCCCACCGCGACCCGGTCCCCGGCATTCACCCCCACCTCGCGGAGCCAGCCGACAATCACCGCGGCGAAGTTGGGGTTCACCGAGGTCTGCTTGGCGGGCAGGTGCCCGGCCGTGCTGGTCATGGAGGAGACCAGGTAACCCACCATCCCGCTGTTGGCGGGATCCGAGTCGAGCTGAACGGGGATCTTGCGGCGCTGCCGCTCCCCCTTCAGGGCCAGCATCGCGCGCTTGGTTAGCTGCGCCGCCTCCAGCTTCTCCTTGTAGTAGGGCGCCGGGACCACGTCGCGCCAGAACTCCACGAGGAGGTAGCCTCCGAGGGCCAGCAGCGCCACGAGGACCAGCTCGATCCTCGAGACCCTCTTGGGACGCCAGTAGATCTTCTTCATCTCAGCAGCTCCGTGCCCACCAGCAGGATGAGCACCAGGCGCACCACCATAGAGGCCGTGGCCAGGGCCGACACGGTCTCCACAACCCCCTGCCGATCCAGCCAGATGGCCACCAGGCCCGGGATGATGAAGCCGATTACCCTCACCACCTCGGAGCCGTCGCCCGCCATGTCGGGCATGACCGCGCGGATCCCCATGCCTATCACGTAGGCGACGAGGATCATGAGGACGGTGCGGCGCCTTCCATAGACGATGATGATTGCCGACAGGGCGTGGACGATGCCGAAGGTCGCGAAGCCCACCGCCAGGGTGAGGAGCGCCTCCAGCGGGTGCGTCAGGTACAGGGCGAAGTAGCCTGGCACGACCATGCCGCCAGCCGCGATGCCAAAGGACTCGGAGAAGATCAGGCTGACCGCGAGCCCGATCCCGATGGAGAGTGGGAGCAACTCAATCATGGTTCCCTTACCTCGAGAGACTCTCTGTTGCGGAAGAAGCGGGCCACCTTGAAGCCCGGGCCGCCGATGTTGCCCATGCCCATCACCATGGCGCTCCTGCCCGCCGCCTCCACGATGAGCTCGAAGATCTCCTCCACCCGGGCGTCGTCCGCATATACGAAGACGTCGGGGCTCACGCCCGCCCGGATGGCAGCCCGCGAGAAGAGATAGGTGCCGCTGCCGATCAGCACCAGCGCATCCGCCGCGGGCCACTCGGCATAGGCCCTGGCGAGCTGTATCGAACGCTCGGGCCGATCCGCCCGGCAGTTGAAGACCGCGATGCGCCGCTCCACCGCCGGGTGGCGCTCGAGGGCCATCCGCCAGATCCGCTCGGTGGACTCGGGATCGTTGGCGGCGAAGCCGTTCACGAACCAGAGCTTGCGGCCGAAGAAGTCCACCCTGTGCTCGGTCATGGCGCCCGGGTCGGGCCGGCACTTCCACATGCCC
>JAVEWA010000582.1:0-4526 GCA_034004785.1 Polyangia bacterium | reverse complement strand
AGCTGCAGGAGCACCCGGCTCGCGAGCCTCGACCAGAGGCAGGCCCGATAGGCCAGCCCGAGGTCCCCCTGAAAGGCCACGCCCGAGAGCTCCACCCGGACCCCGGAGGCGCCCAGCCCTCTCAGCTCCTCGCCTAGGAGCCCGGAGAGGCCGAGGGCCGAGGGCGCGTAGAGCGAGAGCGCGCCAGCACCGGCTCCGGCATCCCCCCTGATAGGGCCAACCTCCCGACGAGGGCCCGGCCTGCTGCGGGCCGCGCCAGGGCTCGCGCTCGTATCTTCCTTGGATGGGCCAGGACCCCGACGAGGGCCCGGCCTGCTGCGGGCCGCGCCCTTACGCCCGGCTCCTGACGACGGCTTGGGGCTCGGGGTCTTGTTGCGGGGCGGCACTCAGCCACCGCTGATCATGTGGATGACCTCCACCCGGTCGCCATCAGCGAGCTCCCGGGCGGGGTGCTCCGAACGCGGCACGAGCACGCCGTTCACGAGCACGGTCTTGAGCGGGAAGGAGAACTTCCGCTCCTCCATCAGGGCCTCCACCGTGAGGCCAGGGCGGAAAGGATGCTCTTCTCCGTTCACGGTGATGGACATGCGCTGCTCCGACTTGCCGCCTCGCGGCTCCTTGGGCCCGCGAGGCCCGCCAGGGCCCCTACTTCGTTACTCCGTGCTGCTCGAGGAGCTCGACCACCCCTGGGACCTTGTCGATCCCCAGGCGCCGGCAGTGCGCCAGAGTCGGGATGCCGTTCGGCGTCCAGCCCCTGCGCTTGTACACGGCGTCGAGGAGCGTCTCGTAGCGCTTGGTGCGGTATTCCCTGAGGGCGGCCCGCCGCTCGTCCGGGCTCATCCCCTTGGGGTCCACTCCCACCTCCTCGGCGAGCTGCTTGTCGTAGCGCTCCTCCCTGGAGAGGTACTCCTCCGCGGTCACCGGGCCCGCTGATCTGTACGGGATGGCGTCGTGCCGCCTGGTCCCGAACCCCATCCTCAGGTTGAAGAGGCGCTGGAAGTTGTACACCCTCTCGCTCATCTCGACGAGATCCTCGGGCTTGACCTCCCGCCCGGTCATGCCGGCGAAGAGATCGCAGTAGCCCCTCACGTGCTTTGGCACCCTGGCGGGCTTGTCCTCCTGGGCGTTGTCCTCGGGCTCCACGTCGTTCCATGGGAGCTTGCACAGGCCGCACAGGCCGAACCAGGTGCGCCACATGGGGAAGTAGTGCAGGGCCTCGGCCTTGTCCTCGAAGGAGGGGATCTGCTTGTTCACCATGTCCATGAAGATGAGCCAGGCCTCGTCGTGCTGCGGACCCTTGTTGGTGATCCCGAAGCCGCCCTGCTGGGCTAGAGACTCCTTGGAGACGTACTCGGAGTACTCGAGGCCCTTGTTCTCCATGCCGATGTCCTGCAAGAAGGCCGGATCCCCGCCGAAGCGCTCGGCGAAGATCTTCTTCATGCGGCGCACCCCCTGGCCGATGGTGACGCCGAAGCCCTCCCCGCTCCCCATCTGATGGAGCGCCTCCATCGCGGCCTCCCTGGCGCCGAAGCGCAGCTCGAGCCCGCCCGTGCGCTCCTTGTTCAGGATGCCGGCCTCGTAGCACTCCATCGCGAAGGCCATGCAGGTGCCGAAGGAGATGGTGTCTATCCCGTAGTGGTCGCAGTAGTAGTTGGCCTCGATGTTCCAGGCCACGTCGAAGATCCCCATGTTCGAGGCGCAGGCCGCGACGGTCTCGTACTCCGGGCCGTCCACCAGCACCTTCTTTCCCTTGTCGGGCCCGGTCTGAAGCTCGAAGTCGTCCGCGGCCTTGGCGCAGGCCATGTCGCAGCCCAGGCCGCAGCCGTCCTGCACACCCTGGGTTATGCGGGCCTGGATGAGGGGGGAGTAGATGTTCTTGGCGTCCGGGTGCGAGCCGAACTTGAAGTTGTGCACGGGCAGGAGATCGTAGTCGTCCATGATCTCCACGAGGTGCGCCGTGCCGATCTCCCTCATGCGGCACTGCTCCTTGTCGTAGAGGATCATCTCCCGCGTCACCACCATGCCCGCCCGCCGCATGCGCTTCCAGTCCGCTGGGTTGTTCGGGTCGTCCACCATCTGGATGGCGCCCGTCGGGCAGATCGAGGCGCAGGCGCCGCATCCGACGCAGTGCGGGGCCTGCTTGCCAAAGGGCATCACGACCTTGCGGTCCGCGCCCCTGCCCTCGAAGGCCAGCACCTTGTGCCAGAGGCCCTCGCGGCAGAGCTGCACGCAGCGGCCGCACAGGATGCAGGCATTGGGGTTCTGGTTCGCCTTGGGGTGCGCGAAGCGCGGCGCCCCGACGCCCGCGTGGCGCGCGAGATCCTGCACCACCTTCACGTTGGGCCAGCGCGCGAGCATGGTCTCGAGCACCATGCGCCTCGCCTTCAAGGTGCGCTCGCTCTTGGTCCAGACCTCGATGGGCCCCCGGATGGGGTAGTTGCAGGCCGTGACGACCCGCCGCTTCTCCCCCTCCGAGATCTCCACGCTGCAGACCCTGCAGGCGCCGTAGGGCTCCAATATCTCGTGCTGGCAGAGCGAAGGGATGAAGGCTCCGGCGCGCCTCGCCGCCTCCAGGAGACGCGTGCCCGGGGTGACCTCGATTGTCTTTCCGTCGATGATGGCAGAGATCATGATCCCGTCCTTATCCTATGATCACCGCGTCGAACTTGCATGCGTCGCGACAGATGCCGCACTTGATGCACTTGTCCTGATCGATCACGTGGACCTGCTTCTTCTCCCCCGTGATGGCCGAGGTGGGGCAGGGCTTGACGCAGGCCCGGCAGCCCGTGCACTTCACGGGATCGATGGTGACCGTCACGAGCGCCTTGCACACCCCGGCGGGACACTTCTTCTGGAGGATGTGGGCCTCGTACTCCTCCCGGAAGTGCCTGAGGGTGGAGCCAATCGGGTTCGCGGCGGTCTGGCCTAGGCCGCAGAGGGCCCCGTCCTCCAGCATCCCGCAGATGTCTCCGAGAAGGGTGAGGTCCTCGGCCTTGCCCTCTCCCTTGGAGATCCGGTCCAGGATGCCGAAGGCGATGGCGAGGCCGTCGCGACAGGGGGTGCACTTGCCGCAGGACTCGTCGGCCAGAAACTCGATGAAGTTCCTCGCCACGTCCACCATGCAGGTGCCATCGTCCATTACGATCATGCCGCCAGCGCCCATCATGGAGCCGGCCTGCTTCAGGGAGTCGAAGGACAGGGGCATATCCAGCATGGAGGCCGGGATGCAGCCCCCCGAGGGCCCTCCGGTCTGCACCGCCTTGATGGAGCGCCCATTGGGGACACCGCCCCCCAGGTCGCGGACGATCTCTCCGAGGGTCATGCCCATGGGCACTTCCACGATGCCGCTGTTCACCACGTTGCCCATCAGGGAGAGCACCTTGGTGCCCGACGAGCCGTTCCAGGGCGACTTGGAGACGTCGCCCGTCCCCTGGGCCGCGAACCAGGCCCCGCCCCGCTCGATGATCCCGGGGACGTTCGACCAGGTCTCGACGTTGTTGAGCACCGTGGGCGACTTCCGGTAGCCGGACTCCACCGAGTGGACGTACTTGGCCCTCGGCTCCGCGGGCAGGCCCTCCATGGAGGCCATGAGCGCCGAGGACTCGCCGCAGACGAAGGCGCCCGCGCCCTCGTGCACGGTGATGTCGAAGGAGAACCCCGTGCCCAGGATCCCCTCGCCGAGCAGCCCCCACTGGCGCGCCTGCTCGATTGCTCGCCCGAGCCGCTCGAGGGCCAGGGGATACTCGCGCCTCGTATAGACGAAGCCCTCGGCGGCGCCAAGGGCGCAGGCCGCGATGCACATGCCCTCGATCACCAGGTGAGGATCCGCCTCGAGCAGATAGCGGTCCATGAAGGCGCCCGGCGCCCCGGCCTCGCAGTTGCAAGCGACGAATGGCTTCACGCCCCGCTCCCTGGCCGCCTCGAGGCAGTCCCGCCACTTTAGCCCCGTGGGGAAGCCCCCGCCGCCCCGGCCTCGCAGCCCCGAGCGGAGGATCTCCTCTATCACGGCCTCGCCGGAGGTCTTCGCGGCGAGGATCTTGGCGAGAGCTTGGTACGCCCCATGAGCGATGGCGTCCTCGATGCGCTCGGGATCGATGAGGCTCCGCCTGGGCCGCACGACTCCAGGCTGTTTGGCGAAGAAGGGGATGTCCTTCTCGAGGGGGATCCGCCCCGCCTCTCCCTTGTAGAGCAGCCGCTCGAGGGGCTTCCCCTTTACATAGTGCTGCTCCACGAGCTCGGGCGCGTCCTTCGCGGTGAGCCCCTCGTAGAAGACTCCCTCCGGCTTCACCACGCAGGTGGGCCCGCGGGCGCAAAGGCCGTTGCACCCCGTCTGCACCACCAGGATCTCTTTGCCAAGGCCGCGCTTCTCGAGCTCCGCAGTGAGGGCTTCGCGAAGGCCGGGTGACCCCGCCGACTCGCAGCTCGTGCCTGCGCAGACCATGAGCAGCGACCTGTAGCCCGCCCGCTCCTTGCGGGCGGCCTCGGAGAGCTGTGCCAGGTTCTTCAGCGTCGCCTTTGGCATGCTA
>JAVEWA010000581.1:0-4548 GCA_034004785.1 Polyangia bacterium | reverse complement strand
TCCCTGTCCGTTACCCAGTATGGCCGTCACCCCCTGCCGGATCAATGCAACCACCCTGCCCCGAAGAGGCACCGCCACCAGCAGGCTGGGCGGCCCACCCCGGAGCCCCTCCACGGGCTCTAGCCTGAACCAGCTCTCGAGGCCCTTCAAGCCAACGAGCCGCTCCGGTCCCAGCATGCCGAGCCCGGCGCTCACCACTTCTCCGCTCGCGCCGAGCAGGTAGAGCCGGCTCTCGAGGGACACGATCTGCACCGGCAAGAACCCCCTGGGCAGCGCCCGGTCTGCGCTCTGCTGCCTGGTCTGACGATGGATCGGCGCCGCGAAGAGGTATGCGGTCGCCTGTATGGAGATGGACCCATCGCCTCCAGCGCCCAGCTCGAAGTGCAGGGCAGCGATCTCCGCGAGGGTGCCTCCGTGGTAGATGCCCAGGTGACGAAAGGCGCCCAGCGGCCCCTCGGAGGCACTGAGCAGCGTGAGCCACCCGCCGCCCACGGCGCCGTGCAGGACCCGCTCCAGCGAGTAGTGGCCCGGGCACGCGACGTGGCGCCCGAGGGCCGGCCTCCCGCCTCGCCCGAGGTCGTAGCAGAGCACCCTCTGAGCGCGCCGCGAGCCCTCCAGCGCCAGGACGCGGCTTCCCGCCACCAGCAGGTCGCTCGCCTCCCTGCCTGCATCGGAGGGATCGGCGGGCAGGTCCAGCTTCTCGAACGGGAGCCAGTCAGACGATCTCGGCTCGCTCATGACGGGCATCCCGTGAGGAGGCGCTCCCCTCCCGAGCTTTGCGGGAATGGACGCAGCCTGGCCGGTCCCACCATTCCTGCCCCTCGTGCCCTCAACTCCTCCCACCTTCCCGTCGCGGCCCAGGACCGCCACGCCGATCCAGGTCCCGCCCGCCCTTCTTCCCCCCACCAGAACCTGCTCTGGCAACGCTACGACAGATCGGCCCTCCACTTTGCTCGGCAGCCGCTCCGAGCTCACGGACCTGACCCTCAGCTCATCGTTGACCCTCGCGCTCCACAGGTGGGTTCCCTTCCCGGGCAAGGCGACCACCACGCCAGCCCCATATACGGCTATGGGACAGTCCGGCGGAATCGACACGGGCGAGCCCTCCTCCACCTCGTCCGATCCGGTCAAGCGACAGATCCGCGAGGTGGCCGCCCCGGGCCCCGAGCCCGACGCGCCGGGCAAAAGGCCCAGCGTATCGCTCTTCCAGCCCGCGCCGCCTCCCTGAGACCCCGCACCGCTACTCCGCGAGCCCGCGCCGTCACCCAGAGAGCCCGCGCCGCCTCCTCGAGAGCCCGCAATACCACCCCGAGAGCCCGTCCTATCCTGCCGAGAGCTCGTCCTGTCGGGCCGAGTGCTCGTCCTGTCGGGCCGAGTGCTCGTCCTGTCGGGCCGAGAGCCCGTCCTATCTTGCCGAGAGCTCGCCCCGTCGGGCCGCTGGCCCTCTACATCGGGTCTGAGAAAGATGTCCGTGTCGTGCAGCCGCTGCAAGGGGCCCTCCTCGGCGAAGCTCCCCATCGCCATGCTCGCCCTACTCGTAGCAGCCAGGTGCGACAGGGGGCGTCCTAGGAGCCCCGGCCGGGCCTGCTTCTTCTGCACACCGTGCCTCTTCACGCTTTCGCAGCGCCCTCGCCACTGCCCAGGCTGCCACCGCCGGGGGCACGGGCCCGTCGAAGAGGGCCGCGATCTCCCCATCAGGGTCCTGGATGTGCCCGGGGCAGAGCCTCCACTCCCGACCGTCCCTGTCGATGAGCCAGGTTCGATCGGCCAGCCGAAGCCCGAAGGAGAGCGGGCAAACAGAGCCGATCACTATCCCGCGGCCCGCCCGGGCCGGGCCCCGCCCTTCCGAGACGCGGACTGTCAACCCAGCGGGACCGGGCCGAGCGACTCCTGGTTCTCTGCGCTCCTCTACCTCCGCCTCCTGCTCCACACCGAGCGGCGCGATGGTCCCGCTTCGAGCGTCGAAGAACGCGATCGACTCCCCCTCGGCGTCCATGATCCGCACGAGCGGCGTCTCGCTGCCAAGGACTCCCAGGATGCCAAGGACCTCGACCAGGGTGAGGTCGCAGCGGAGCTCTCGGTCCGGCCGTCCCTTGCGAAGCTCGATCACGGGAGCGACGAGCTGGTGGAGCCTCTCCCCTGGCCGCAGCCGGTATGGCCGCTCGAGCCCCGTGCCCTGGCAGATCCCCTGGATGTCGTGCGCGCCGCTCAGGGGGCTCCCGGCCACCCAGAAGAGCCGGAGGGGACCACCGCAGCAGTCGCACTCCCTTGTGAGGAGCCCCCGCCGCCAGGCGCGAAGCAGGGTATGCAGGGAGAAGCTCCCACCCCAGAACAGCATGATCGATCCCCCCGCCGAAAGGAGCCGGATGTCTGGGAGACCCTCCAGCGTTTCCTCGTCTGCGACCCTCTCCATGAGCAGGCCGGTGTGAAGCGCGAGCAGGCGAGCCTCCGCCTCCACTGCAAGGCAGTCCGCCTCCCTCGCGCGCCGATCCCGCGCCGCCGCCCTTTTCACCTCCTCGTTCTCCCGCAGGCCAAAGCACCCGATCTCCTCGGCGCTCACCCCGAGGGCAGCCGCCAGGAGCGGGATCCGGTCGCCCCACACGCCCTCCTCTCCCCGCTCCCACCTGGCGAGCCGGGCCGCCCCCCGGTCCAGGCTCTGATAGCCCATCCGCGCGGCGACCTCCTTGCGCCCGAGCCCGGCCTCGGCCCGCGCCCCGGCGAGGAAAGCGCCCAGCTCCTGACGGATCCGCCCGACCCTGGGCTCCTCGCTCCGGGGGCTCGCCGGCGTCACCCTTCTCCAGCTCTCGACAGACCGCTGCTGACTGGTTTCCGACATCGCTTTAGCTCCTTGTTTAACGTGGCGGCAAGCTGATGCTCAAATCGCCACGGGGCCCGGCAGACCGGAAGCCCTGGTCATGTGTCGCTCTCCTGATTCTACATCTAGCGTAGCGGTGGGACAAAGCCTGTCCCGGGCCACAGGCGAGTTTCAGAGTTGCCTCAAGCATGGCCCAGCTGCCAAGGCGCCTTGACCGGGATGCGCCCCGACCGGGATGCGCCCCGACCGGGATGCGCCCCGACCGGGATGCGCCCCGACCGGGACGTGCCCAGCCCGTCAGCGCGGTCTGCGCCCCGACCGTCAGCGCGGTCTGCACCCCGACCGTCAGCGCGGTCTGCACCCCGACCGGGACGCGCCCAGCCCGTCAGCGCGGTCTGCGCCGGGAGGAGCCCCTCAGGCCGAGACACAGCCCAATTGGATGGCTCATCTCTTCCGGCCGCGACAGTAGCTGTCTCACCCAGGGTGCATGTTCCGGGCATGGCGACGCGAGCCTGCGAGCCCTCGAAGGAGCTGCCATGAGCACCATCGTCATGGTCGAGCAGTTCATCGTCGAGGATCAATCGAAGGACAAGGGGCATGTCTTCGAGGAGAACCTCGGCTACTTCAGCAACATGCGGCTCGCCAAGGAGTGCATGCACCGAGACATCGCCAGGCGGCGCAAGGACTACCCGGAGTACTGGGAGCCGGGCTCGGCCTGCGTGCAGCGCTACTACCTGTCGCGTTACCACCTGGATCGGTTTCCGCGGTGGCGGGCAGCTCAGATCGGCTTCAGTGTCTTCGACCAGGACGGAGCCTCTGTCGGCTCGCACAGGCACAGCAATGCGCTCTTCCCAGGGCGCGCGGCAGAGAGCTGCCGATATCGACGGGGGGATCGGGTCGGCTTTTTCCACGGAGGCTCGTGGCAGATCTGCGTGGTGACCGGCCTGCCTCCCGATCCAGAGCTGGTGGCGCGCCTGAGCTCGAGAGTGGAGGCCTGGGAAGACGTATACATGGTGGGATACTGGCATCCCCCCGATCCGGATCTGTCCGATCGCGACGCCTGCTACGACGCCGCCAGTCACGACCACATCCCCGAGTGCATGCTCGTGCCGATCACCGTCCCGCTCGACCCGCGCCTGGATGAGCTGCTAGAGGCCCGCCGTGAGTGGTAGGAAAAAGGCCTTGCGACGCTGGGAGAGGAGGGTGAGCCGCAGTCGCAGTCGCAAGCCGAGGCACGAGGAGCAGGACTGGAGCGTGAACAAGAACCAAATCGTCACCGACGCCTTCTCATGCCGCGCCTCCCAGAAGCTGCTCGATCTCGAATGGCCCGGCGAGCCCGAGGTCCTTCGGCAGCGCGACAAAGGGTTCCAGTGCGATTCCTGCTCGAGCTATGTCGCGTTCAACCGCGACTGGGGGCTGTGCAGCAACAGCAGGTCTCGCCACTATCTCGAGACGGTGTTCGAGCACTTCACCTGCCCGTCCTACTGGTGGCGCCGCACCCAGGACGACGAATATGATCATCCACATGTTAAATAGCGTCGGCCCGTCGGGAGCTAGACCACCAGATCGCACTTCACTTCAAGTGGTGGGACCTTCTGGTCCACAAGAAGATTCCTTTCGGACAGCAGTAACCTCGGGCCCATCGACAGGGTGATCGCAAGAAAACGGGCAGTCGGAAGGATCTTGACCGCGGATCCCGACTGTGATCGACAATTCCTACCGGTCCGTCGCTG
>JAVEWA010000580.1:0-4550 GCA_034004785.1 Polyangia bacterium | reverse complement strand
CGCCGAGGGCGCCGGCGTCCCGAACGCCGGCGGCGGCGCCGACGGTGGCGGCGTCGCGGCATAACCAGGCGGCGGCGCCTGTGGGGGGGGGGTCGCAGCCCGGGGCGGTGCTCCGAAGCCTGGCGGCGGCGCCGAAGGTGGTGGAGTCGCGGCGTAACCAGGCGGCGGCGCCGAGGGGGGAGGAGTGGCAGCCCGGGGCGGCGCTCCGAAAGCCGGCGGTGGAGCGGCAGGCGCCGGGCCTTGACGAGGGGGGGCGACCGCTGCCGGCGATGGCTTGGGGGCAGCAGCGGGTGGCGGCGCTCCAAAGGCCTGCGGGGGACCGCCAGGGGGCGGCGCCGGCGCCGAAGGTGGCGGCCCCATGACGCGTGGAGGCGCCATGGGCGGCGGAGAGGCTGCCGCGGGTGGCGGCGACGCGGGCCTTGCTGCCGGCTGGGCAGGGGCTATTGGCTTGGCCGCGGGCTTTGGCGCTGCGGGGCGCGGAGAGGCAGCCGGGGGTGGTGGCGCCTGTGCCGGGGTCGGCGCGAGAGTCGATGTGGTCTTGGTCAGCTCCGCGCCACAACCGAGACAGAACTTGTAATGATCCTGGTTTTCTCTGCCACAGCGTTTACAGACGATCACGGGATCCTCCGGCTGGCTCGGGCGGCTCCGGCCGCGTGTTGTACAAGCGACCCCTCCCGACGTCAGGTGATCTCTACCCTGAGGAGCTGCTGACCAATGAAGACATAGTCTCCGTGGTTGAGTTGCGAGTCACCCTTCACCCGGTAGAAGGTGCCGTTCTTGGATCCCAGATCGGTCAGGGTGAAGGTGCCGTCCGGGTTGGCCGTGACCTCTGCGTGGGCCCCGGAGATGAAGTGATCGTCCGGGAAGTTCAGGTCATTGCCGTCTCTTCCGATCCTGATGCCGGGCTTGGAAGAGCAGAAGATTGCGCCCTCGGATCCACCGTGGAGGAGCTGGACGAGGATGAACTGCGTTGGAGCCCTCGGGCTGGCGTAGAAGTAGGTCCCCGTGTCGTCGTGAATGGGCACATCGTCCAAGGTGCAACGTTCTACCCTGAGGAGCTGCTCGCCAACGAGGAACGTATCTCCCGACGACAGTGTGACTGGGGCCCTGGCGCGGAGGAATACTCCATTAGTGCTGTCCAAGTCCCTGACACACAGCAGGTTGTCCCGGTAGAGGAAGTTTGCGTGTCTCGGGGACAGCAGCGGATCCAACTCGTTGAATTGGATCGGCCCTTCTGAGCGTCCCGCGATGTGCTCGCTCGATTGGAGGTAGTAGGTCATACCATCCATGCCCTGACCTTTGATCAGGATGAGCTTCGCTCGCCCTGGGGTCTGCATGGCCCCGAAGAACATGGTTTTCGCAGCCACAGGGCTTTCCTGGGGCGGTGCGGCTGCAGCTCCTTGCGCCATCTTGTGGCCGCAGGAGCCGCAGAACTTGTTCCCGAGGGGGTTGTTGGCACCGCAGGCAGGGCAAGAAACGCTCTGCACCGACATGGGAGCCTCCGGGGCTGCTGGTGGGGGCGGTGACACTACCTGAGACGCGGCGGTCAAGGGTGCTCCGCAACGGCCGCAGGCAGAGGCCGCCAGATCGTTCCAGGCCTCACAACGATCACAGATGTATCCGACGTCCATTGGGCGGAATCTTAGAGCATCACAAGGGAAAGTCAAGCTAGCGTCCATGGGCTCAGCCCCGGGGTTTGCCCCCCTGAAGCCCGAGTTGGAAGGCATCGAAACAGTCCCGGGTGGGTCGAGACTCGTGCGCTTGGAGGCTGGCGATCCTCTGAGGAGCTGCCGGGGACATCCCATTGGGGCACACACTGGTCCCATCCGGCCCATTGTGGTAGTGTGCTGCTCCGTCAATTGCCCTGTAAACGGGCATTACGAGGGCTTGAATGTCCGTTCAGGATCGCAGCAAGGGCTCTCTTGGTTCGAGCGGAGAGAGGGGAGAGGGGCCCGCGGACACCCTCAGGGGCCATTTGAAGCGGGGCGAGGCCTTCATCGAGGAGATTCTAGGTGAGAACGAGGCGTTGCGGCTGCGCAATCTCCAGCTCGAGAGCCGGCTCCAGGATGCAATGACCCCGGTACCCGCCAAGGTTGCCGCCGAGGAGCTGAGGTCAATATTTGCCGAGCTACAGCGGGAGCACGAGGAGCTCAAGAGGCAGCTGGATGACGTGGCCAAGGAGACCGAGCAGTACAAGGCCCGGTATCAGCAGATCGAGGACGAGAACGACAGGCTCGTAAACCTGTTCGTGTCCGCGCACCAGCTCCACTCGAGCCTCGAGCTCCACGAGGTGGTACAGATCATCGACGAGATCCTCTTGAACTTCGTGGGGGCCAGTCGTTTCGCTCTGCTGGTCTGGGATGCGCCGTCAGGCCGGTATCGCCCAATCGAGAGCTACGGCCTGCCGCTCGAAGAGGTGCCGGCTCTCGGGCCGGAGGATCCGGCGCTCAAGGAGTGCATCGAGACCAGGAAGCCAGTTGTGCGGGACTTCGCGTCCGAGGGATGGGACCGGAAGCAGCCTCGGGTCTGCGTACCTCTGAAGCTGGCCGGTGAAGTGCTGGCCGTGGCCACGGTGTACTCCTACCTCGAGCAGAAGGAAGCCCTCTCCGAGATTGATGGAGAGCTCTTCACGCTCCTCGCTGATCACGGCGGAGTAGTTCTGGAATCTGCCCGCCTGGCCGCAGGCTCACCGCCAGTGGAGAGCCACTTTTCGGCCTGCCAGGCCCTTCTGAAGACGGGAGATGGGAACGATGCGTGAGCTCTCGGCCCTAATCGTGGAGGACAGCCCCACCATGCGCCAGCTCCTGGTGTTCGCGCTGTCACGCGTGCGTGGTCTGAGCGTCGCCGAGGCCGATGACGGCCTCGACGCCCTGAAGAAGCTGTCCCAGATGTCTTTCGACATCATCATTACCGACATCAATATGCCCATAATGGACGGGCTGAAGCTCGTGAAACGGGTGAGGAGCGACGAGCGCTACAAGGACATCCCAGTGGTGATCATAACCACCGAGGGCGGCGAGGAGGACAGGAAGCGGGCCCTTGCCCTTGGAGCCAACGCCTACATCACCAAGCCCATCAGGGCTCCTCAGGTAATCCAGACGGTGCGTCAACTCCTGGGTGTCTAGGCACAGGGGACGGTCTTCTTCTCAACCCCACCTTTCCCTCCTCGTTGTCTGCCCTTCCCGAGGGCTCTAGCCGAACACGAGGGGACCTATCCGGCCAAGGCCGACCAGGAAGATCCAGAGGACCAGGGGAGAGAGCAGGTAGCGAAAGAGCACCCAGGCCAGCATGAGCCCCATGAGGCCGAACCCCTTCTCCTGCAAGGAGGCCAGGGCGCGAGCTGGTCCAGAGCCGGCGAAGAGTCCCTGGATCACGCCGGCGCCATCCAGCGGGGGCACCGGGATGAGGTTGAAGAAGCCGAGGATGAGGTTCAGCAGGTAGAGCACAGTCAGGAACTGCGCCAGGAAGGTGGCGCCGCCATCGGAGCCGACCACGAAGTTGGTAAGCCGGGTCGGCGCCGCGTTGAAGCCGAGCAGGTCTGCCGCAACCAGGAGCCAGATGGCGCCGAGGGCCGCGCCCGCGAGCAGGAAGTTGGCGAGGGGGCCAGCCAGGGACATCATCCCGGCCCGTTTGGGATAGCGGTTGGCCCAGCGTGGATCATAGGGCGCGCTCGCCCATCCCAGGGTCCAGCCCGCCAGGAGGAAAGTGACGAGCGGGACCAGCACCGTGCCCACTGGCTCTTGCCTGATGTGGGGAATGGGGTTCAGGGTTACCTGACCCGCGGCGGTCCGGTCGCCCAGGCGGGAGGAGATGAAGGCGTGAGAAGCCTCGTGGAAGGTGAGGCTCAGCAGGAAGGCAGGATACCAGATGGCCAGCTCTGCTAGGTTGACCGACCCCATTGGCTACCGGAGCTGTGTCGCCATGATGCGTAGCCGACGCTTGAGGCTCGCGAGGGTCTCGTCCAGCTCGGCGAGGCGGGATTCGACCTCCGGATCTGCTGCCAGGGACTCGAGAACCCCCGACGAGAGATCTCGGCTCTCCATGGCCTTCAGAGCCCGGCTGAGATAGCTCTCGATGCCCCCCAGGGCCATCGCGGTCTCGCGAAGCTCGTCGTCGAACAGAAGCAGATGGTTGGCGAGAGCGTGCTTCGAGCAGAGACGGTCGTTGTCCGTGCCTTCCCGGTCCTCGAGTCGGTCCCGCAGTCTCCTGCGGCGCTCGTGGCTCCCTGGCTCGGTCTTCATGACGTTTCTCTCCTTCGCGGGCTCTGGTCCTCGTCCCGAGACCTGGCCACGCCTCATCCCATTATCGTCGGGGGGCACCAGAGGGCAAATTTCGACCCACCTCGCAAAGTGACTTTGGACGAGGAGAATCGTGGGGAGGGGGGGCAAGAGCCAGGGACAAGTGGGATGGAGGGGGCTCGGGCAGGGGCAATTGTGCTCAGAACGGCTTGGCGCGAACGGTGTTCTGTGTCTTGTTGCCCACATCCACGAGCGCGCCATAGACCTCCTGGTTCCACTTCTTCTGTGCGTTCAGCAGGGTCTGGTTGGCGG
>JAVEWA010000579.1:0-4557 GCA_034004785.1 Polyangia bacterium | reverse complement strand
TTGCGTTCCTGCGGGTGGGCGAGGTGAAGATAGAGCTCGTTCAGCCGATGAGCGACGACTCCCCCATCGCCCAGTTCCTCGCCAAGGGGTCCAAGGGCATCCACCACATCGCCTTCCAGACCGACGACATCGAGGGCGCCATCGCCCAGCTCAAGGCGAAGGACGTGCCCCTCATCGACAAGGAGCCGAGGGTGGGCGCCCACGACACCCGCATCGCCTTCGTCCACCCCAAGGGCGTCTCGGGGGTCCTCACCGAGCTCGTCCAACCCAAGGAACGCTGAACCTCTCCCGAGGAGTCCGCGCCTAGATCGCCGGCTCCTCCACCGAGGCAAGACGGTGCCCCACCTCGACGCCCGCGGCCGCTGCCGCGCCCGCGGGCAGCTCGAGCGCAACCCGGGCGGAGGAGTACAAACGCGTCATGCGCCAGGGCCTCAGGTTGGCCCGGAGGCCCACCACCACTCCCTCGGAATCGAGGAAGATCACGTCGATGACATGTCGCATGAAGAACATGTGGACGGCCTGGCAGGGCTCAATCCACAGCCCCTCTCCAGCTGCGAGGGGTGAGCGCCCGATGAGCCCGCGGGTTCGGGTCCAGAAGCTGCGAGCCATGCGCACATGGCTGCAGACCGTCTGGCCGTTGGTTTGGTTCACTATGGGCAAGGACGGCTCCAATGGCCTGTTGACAGCATGACCTCTAGCGCACAAAATCGACCCGGATCAAGGGCCAATGGGCCACTAGGGACCCCCAGATGAAAAGCTACCGGAAGGCGGCGCGAGGTCTTGTCGCCGTGGGTTGCATGCTCCTTGCGCAGTCCGCGGCGCTCGGTGCGCCCGCCTCGCCAGCCGAGGCCCCACCCCGGGAAGCAGAACGCCTCGCGCCAGGCGCCTCACCTCCTTCGGCCCGGGAGACACCCGCTGCCACCCAGCCCCCGGACAGCGCCGGCCCCTCCGAGGAGCCTCCTCCGGACGCCGTGGCCGCGCCCCCTGCCGACGCATTCTACCGGCGAATAGACCTGGAGGTCACGGAGCTGGTGTGGCTGGAGCCCGGCCAGCGAGGCCTGATTGAAGCCCACCCCTTGATCATGGGGCTGGCGGCCATGGCCCTGGCCACGGTCGCCCTGCTCTTCTTCTTCCTCCGGGGCGTGAAGCGCCCGAAGGACGAGGATCTCTAAGCAATGGCGGCCACCACAACCGGCAGCCTGGACCGCTATCCCCTGCCCAGGCTCCTGTGTTTCCTGCACAAGAAGCGCTTCGACGGAGTCCTGCGGCTCGAGACCAGACCGGAGGCGCGGGAGGTCCAGCTCCAGCAAGGCGTCCCCGTGAGCGTGTCCCCCGATTTCCACGAGAAGCTGATCCAGCTCTTCGTGGACAGAGGCCGCATCTCCAGGGAGTCGCTGCCCGAGCTTGCGGAAGCCATGAGCCTCCCCTACTCGGACCATGAGGCCCTGCTGGCCGACAGGGCGGGGCTCTCCGCCGATGAGGTCCGAAAGGGACAGCGCTATGCCCTGTTCCAGGCCCTGGTGGGCCTCTTCGGAGAGCGGGACGCAGCCTTCAGCCTCACCTCCGGGGCCACCCACGGAGACGCCACCGGCGCGGTCGAGCCGCTGTATCTGGTGTATCAAGGTCTGGTCTCCTCCTATGACACCGGCAGGCTGCTCGACGAGCTCGCCCCCGTGGCCAAGCAGGCCATCAAGGCCAGGCCTGGCGCAGAGGAGCTCCTCGCGAGGTGCGGAGCAGGGGAGGCCGAGTCAAGGGTCATTCAGTACCTCCAGCGAGGCTACTGGCTCCTCGAGGATCTCCTGGCCGCCCTGCCCGACCAGCAGCTCCAGGTCCTCCGCGTGACGTACCTGCTGGTGTCGGCAGAGGCCATGGACATCGCGCAGGCAGATTCCGTCCCGAGGCTGCGCCCGAAGAGGCCAGAGGCTCCCGCCGCCGCCGACTGCGCGGGCAATGAGCCGCTGGCCGCCAGGTGGCAGCTCCCCAGGGCAGCGGAGGCGAAGCTGGCCGAGACGCGGCAGGAGGACTGCGTTGCCAAACCCGCGCCCGCAGGCTCGATCTCGGCAGCTCCCGTCACCCCTCCGCCAGCCCTGCCCGCGAGAGAAGCTTTCGCTGCCTCGCAGTCATCGGCGCCTCGCGTCTCGGGCGCCACTCCCCCGCCTTCAGTTGGCAGCGGGGTACACGCCGCATCGAAGCCATCCTCGCCGGTCACGCCGACGGGTGAAGAGCGGGTGGCCCGCGCGAGACAAACCAAGAGCGGGCTCTACGCCAGGGCGCGCCTGCCACCCAAGGTGCTCCGGGACGCCCGCGAGGCCGCCGCCGCATGCCGCGCCCGCAACAAGGACAAGCCCGAATCCCTGGAGCTGCTCGATGAGCTCCTTCGCCGCCTGGAGGAGATGGAAGGCAAGAACCCCTTCGAGCTCCTGGGCCTCGGGCTCGACGCATCCGCGTTGGACGTCAAGAAGGCCTACATGGTCCTCGTCAAGAAGCTGCACCCGGACAGGCTGGCGGCGCTCGGCCTCGAGACCATGGCCGAGGCCGCAGACACCCTGTTCAAACGCCTCAGCGAGGCCAACCAGGCCCTCTCCAGCGAGGAGCAGGTCGTGGAAGCGCGGCGCATCTACAAGGACGCGGCGGATGGACAGGATCCCGAGGCAGCCATGCGCGCCATCGAGGCCGAGGTCAGCTTCCAGAAGGGCGAGGTGTTCTTCAGGAAGGGTGATCTGGCCCTGGCCGAGGAGCACTTCGCGAAGGCAGTGGAGGGCAACGCCGAGGAGGGCGAGCACCTTGCGATGCTCGCCTGGACCCGCTACCAGCGCATCGCGAGAGAGCTCCGTGGGCAGCACAGGGACGCCATCACCAAGATGATGGTGCAGGCGGTTGCCCTCTCGCCGCGCTGCGCCCGCGCGCACTTCTTCCTCGGCAAGCTCTACCAGGACGACAAGCGCAACGACAGCGCTCTCGACTCCTTCCGGATGGCTGCCAAGCTGAAGCACGGCTTCATAGAGGCGGAGCGGGAGGTGAGGCTCATCGAGATGCGCCAGAGATCGGCAAAAACAACCTCGAACAAGAGCTCCATCTTCGACGTGTTCAAGCGAGGCAAAAGGTAGGCCCACCCCCGCTCAGGGCGTTACCGTCAGGACCACCGAGTCGCTCTGGGACAGCTTGAAGGTGGCAGGCATGCCGTCCGGAAGACTCGCATCCTCGCGATAGGAGGCCAGCACCTGGATCGTCACGTCCCGGCCTGATGGCCCAGAACGAACCTTTGCGAGCTCTTGGGGAGCAAAGACGTGCCAGTCTGGCTGAAGAGGGCGGCATTCGACACCTTCCGAACGGGCGCCCGGCCTGACGCGCCAGAACATCCGAACCCGCACCTCCATGTCTCCAGCCACCTGTGACCAGCGGAGCTCCAGCGGCGAGGCAGCGCGCACCGCGAAGGGTGTCTCCGCCGGAGGGAGGCCGGCGATCTCCTGGATTCGCACCTCGCCGGGGCCCTCTCTCCTAAGCCATTCGAAGGTGCCTACGTCCACCCCTCCGAAGCCCTGGATGCCTACCTGGCGCAGGGAGATGTCCTCGGTAGAGATGGTCATCCGATAGTGCACCCCGGAGACGTGGGGGAGGACATCGGGGTAGAGGGTGGGGCGCACGAGGGTGGACTGCTGGGGCAAGACGACCCACAGGGCGCCCGCGTCCAGCAGCTCCAGGAGGGCCTCGTCCCCTTCGGCGCCCGGCCGATCCGGAACCAGGCTGGCCGCCCCGAGGGCCCTGCATTCGCCAGGAGCCAAGGGGGCTGAACCTCCCTCCAGGCCTACCTGGGACCGAGCCAGCTCACTGTCGAGCCCCAAATGCTGGACGAACCAGGCAGAGAAAGACAGGCGGCTCTCCGGTTCCGGGCGAGCGGGGAGCCAACGACGAGATGCCCGGAGCTCCAGGTGGGCGAAGCTCCCTTCCGCTCGGCCAGGAGGAGGCGCAAGGTCCCCAGAGACAGGCCGCTCCTCGTGAGGGCCGCATCGTGGCAGCAAGCAAAGCAGAAGGAGCCCGAGGAGCGAGCTGCTCCCAAGGAGTCTGAAGGCGCCGCCTATGCTTCCCGTCCTTGCCAACGCCTGCAAGTATAGTAGGGAACAGTTACCTTTCAAGGAGGTGGACAGGGATTCCTCGCATGCGAGGCTTCACAGCAGGAAGGACGTGTTCATAATCCAGCCCGCGCCCATGGGCTGGTTCGAGCCTGCCAGATCCACCTGGGCCGCCTGGGTCATCACTACCCGCTTGGTGAGCTGGATGGCGAAGCCCAGGTTCAGCCCCAGCCGGTGCCTGAACCGCGAATCGGGCTCTCCCCTGGTCGTCCCCTCCACTCGGTGCTCGAGCTCCAGACAGGGTGAGAAGATCCTGAAGAAGCCCCGGCGCTCGATCCAGCCGAGCGCGATGCTCGTCTCCATGCCCCATGCTGCGACCGCGTCCCTGTCTCGATCCCGCAGGCCAAGCACACCCTCGCCGGTCAAGGCCAAGTCCATGGTGAGCCCTTCGAAGAGCCGGCCCGAGATCAGGATGCCGCCGCCGACC
>JAVEWA010000578.1:0-4569 GCA_034004785.1 Polyangia bacterium | reverse complement strand
AACGGGGAACACCCTAGATCACCCGGATGTCGTGACCCTCAGGGATCAGGGACTCGGCCGGGCCCTGGGCGCGCACGAGGAAAGTGTTCTCGAGCCCGGCGGCGGCCTCCGGTCCGAAGAAGAACTTGGGCTCGAGCGCGATGGTCATGCCCTCCTCGAGGGGATCCCGGAACCCGGCGGCCAGCACGGGCAGCTCGTCTATCTCGAGTCCGACGCCGTGGCCGAGGAAGCGCACCTGGTTCGGGCCCCAGCCCATGAACTCCCTGGACAGGCCGGCAGCCTCGGCCCGCTGGAGAGCGGAGATGTAGATGGCCTCCGGAACTGCGCCGGGGACCATGGCGGCGGCGGCGGCGGCCTGGATCTCCAGGGCCACGTCGTGAGCGCGACGCACCCTGTCCTCGGGCGGGCCGAAGGTGTAGAGCCGCGTCGCGTCCACCAGGTAGCCTCCCACGCCGAAGACCAGATCCAGGAGAAACGTGTCTGCCTGCTGGATCACGTAGGAGGCGCAGAGCTGAGGCACAGCCGGGTAGAGCCCCTCCACCCCCACCGGCCCGTCGAAGGCCTGCTCCGCCGCGGTGCTCCTGCCGGTGCCGATGGCTCCGTAGTAGAGCTCCCCGTTGAACTTCCGCATGCGGACTATGCCCTGGTGCCCGAGGAGCCTCATGCGACGCTCCAGCTCGGCGGAGACCTCCAGCTCGGTGCGTCCGGGCGCGACGACGCCCCTTGCCTCGTCGAACAGGGCCCCGAGCCGACAAGCGGCCTCTCGCATTGCCGCCAGCTCCGAGGCGTCCTTCACCGAGCGCATCCGCCGGATGACGCCGGAGACGTCCTTCGAGACCGCCCCCGGGAAGCTCTTCAGGATCCTCGCGCCCTGGGCCATGGGCAGCACGTCCTCCTCCAGCCCGATCGTCGCCGGCATGGGCGCGCCCAGGGAGGCCAGAAGGACCGGGAGGTCCCTGGGGGATCGGATGGACTGGATGGCCTCCTCGGGGAGGCTGGACTCGACCCGGGCCCGGCCGAGCCCCTTCATCACCCCCATGGCGAAGCGTCCCTCGGCCGTCACGACGAGGGCGCCGCTCGGGATGGTGCCAGTGAAGTAGAAGAGGTCCACGTGCTGCATGATGATGGCTGCGTCCACGGCAGCGGCGCCGAGGGCGGCGGCCAACCTGGACACGCGGCCGGCGTGATCCGCCCGGGGCAGATCGAGGGGGACTGGTGCGATGCTCATCGACGCTCCTTGGATTGCTCGTCCTCCAGGCGGAGGGCAGGTCGTACCTTGCCAGAAAAGAGGCCCGCCAGGGTGCCTCCCCGCGAGGCCCGCTCCTCGGCGAGCCCGTCGAGGCAGGCCTGCATGGCAGACTCCACCCTCTCGCAGCAGGCGGCGACGTACTCAGGGTCCGCGGCGGCCTGGGGTCCGGTGCGCTCGAATACGATGGGCTGGAGGACCTCCTGCAGGATCCAGGTCGGGAACGGGATGTACAGCAGGGGAGGCCCCACCCAGACACCCCATGGCAGGCAGATGGACACTGGCCAGACCTTCGAGCGCATCCACCTGTCGGCGCCGATCAGCCTCGCGAGCCGTTGCCCGTCCCACAGCACCAGGAGGCTCTCGTGGGAGCCGCAGCTCACCACCGGGATGATGGGGACGCCATGGGAGAGAGCGAGGCGCATGTAGCCCTGGCGGCCCCCGAAGACCACGCGGTTCCGATCCTTGAAGGGCCGCATGTCGTCGAAGTCGCCGCCCGGATACACAAGGGCCTTCTTCCCCGCGGCGAAGATCCGGCGCGCGTTCTCGTGAGAGGCGCGCACCGCCCCGAGGGGAACGATCACCTGGTGGACGACGGGGAGACTAATGGCGAACTCGTGTCCCAGGCCGTAGGGAAGCTCCTCGGGGCCGCGCTCCCTGTATACCGCGGAGCCGAAGAGAAACGAGTCCGAAGTGAGGAGCCCCCCGGAGTGATTGCCCACGTAGAGACCCGGCCCCTCGGGGATGCGGCAAAGCCCGCGGACCTCGAACCTGAAGTAGCGCTCGATGAAGCCGTGGAAGATGCGGTGGAGCCGCGCGATCCGCGCGTGGTCCATGTTGCCGAGGGAATCTATGTCGTACAGGAGCTTCATGGGGAGCCGAGCTTCCAGTCTCGTCTGGGGACCGCGAGGTCTCGCTAGGGAAGGACCTCGAAGGACAGAGCATGCTGTACGCTCGCCCCCAAGTCCAGCCTCCATGGTCTCGTGAAGAACCCCTCCTTGACCCTGGACAGGCCTACTGCCTTGGCCAGTTGGGCGAGGGGCAGAGGCTTCGCCGTGGCCACCGCGATGATCACTAACCTGCGAGCCGTCCTCGGCGCCTCGAGCGAGGCCTGCAAGCGAACCCCGGCGGCGGGGGTGGGGACCCGGACGCTCCGATCGAAGCCCCGGGCGGGCCCTCCCTCCGGCAGGAGCCACCCGAACCCACCCTGGTCGTCCACCATCACCACCGCCAGGTGAGGCCCGCCGCCGCTCTCCAGGCTGTAGGTCACCAGCAGGCGCTCCCCCGCGGCCACGCTGTCCATGGCGAGGACCCAGGGCTCCTCCAGCCGTCCCGAATCGTCGTGGCGGAACAGGGCCAGCTCTACTCCGTGGTCGGCATCGACCGCGGCCCGCTCTTCGGCTTCCTCCGGCGCGAGCGGAGGCTCCTCCGTGCCGAGCAGGAGCGCGCCGCCCACCACCGCGAGGCAAGCCGCCAGGCCAAAGACAGCGATCCTGCCGAGCGGAAGCCGTCTGGCTGGATGACCCTCTTCGGGGTCCGGCGCGGGCCCAGGCTCTGGTTCCGGCTCGGGTTTCTGCTCCGGCTCTGGGCCCGGCTCCGGCTCGGAGCCCGGCTCCGGCTCTGGGCCCGGCTCCAGCTCAATGCCCGGCTCCTGCTCGGAGCCCGGCTCCGGCTCGGAGCCCGGCTCCGGCTCCGGCTCCTGCCCGAGCTCCTTGGGCGTCCCCGGAGTTGGCCCGGGCTCCAGCCCCGTTCCGGGCGCTGGCGGCTCTCCTGGCGGCGATTCGGCCCCACCGCCGATCTCGTCCGGGACGGCGCCCCAGGGGAGACCGCGCAGCAGGCGGCGACAGCGCCTCGCCGCCCCGTCCGCTCCCCTGCCCTCCTCCTCCCACAGCTCCTGGTATCGGCGCAGGCAATGGGCGCACTCCTCCAGGTGCCCCCTGAGACCAGGCTCCTCGGCCGGCGTCATCGTCCCTGCGAAATACCGATCCAACCTGTCGGCCAGCACGGGGCGCACACAGGCTCCTCTGTCGCCTCCAGCAGACCGGACAGGAAGCTCCTGATCCCGGCCGAGAGCGAGGAGGCTCGCCATGGCTGCGCCTTCATCCTCTGCGAGGATGCGTTCGCGCAGCTCTGCCTCTTCGAGGACCCTGCCAAGGAGGGCCTGCAGCCGTTGATCCCGCTCGAAAGCGCCGCCGCCCGCACATGGCTCCACCATGGCGTCCTCGAGGGCGGGGAGCGCCCGGATGAAGAGCTCCCTGAGCCGGCTGCCCTGTCCTTTCTTGCCCACGCTAGCCTCCACCCAGCTTTCTCGCGATGAGAAGACCGAGCGCGATCACCATCGGCACCCAGGTCCAGGCCGCCGAGCCGAGGGAGGCGAGCAGCATCGCCGAGCGAGCGTGCCGGCGCAGCCCCGGTTCCTCCTCCGAGAGCCTGGTGTCGGCTCCACCCGGGCCCGCTCCGAGCTCCGACCCTCTGGCCAGAGCCCTCCGGCCTCTCCTGACCTTCACCGCTGCGATGATCCCCGGCACCGCGACCCCGACGACGATCACGGCGAGGGCGAGAGCCAGGAGCCCGGGCAACCTGGCCACCTTTGCCCAGAGCGCAAGCGCGATCGGCCCCACCACCAGCCCGTGGACCAGCACGCCGAGGAAATCCGGGGGCGTCTCTTCCTCCCTGGGCGCAAAGACCGAGACGAACAGGGACCGCTTGACGAGGTCGGACCAGAGCACCGCGCAGGGGACCACCAGGAGGGTCCCCAAGGTGGCGAACCCGAGGCCCCACACGATGGTTATCGCCATGGGCGCGAGGAACTCCTCGGAGCCGAACCAGCCAGCGGCCAGCGACAGGAGGCCTGCCACCGTGGTGATGCTGGTGAGCAGGATCGGGCGCAGACGCTTCACCCCCGCCTCCACCGCCGCCTGCAAGAGCGGGGTCCCCAGCTGACGGGCCTTGTTCACGAAGTCCACCAGCACGAGGGAGTCGTTCACCACGATCCCGAGCAGCGCCACCGCGCCGAGCAGCCCGATGTGGGTGAGCGGCATGCCGTGGATCCTCAGGCCGACGATCACACCGAAGGCAGCGAAGGGCACGGCCAGCAGGATCACCAGGGGCTGCAGCACGGACCTGAAGATGGCGGCGAGGATGATGAAGATGGCGAGGATGCCCATGTAGAAGGCGTCCCAGATGCCCTCCTGGAGCTTTCGGGACTCCTCCTGCTCGCCCTTCTGGCGCACCGAGTAGCCGGGGTACCGATCCCGAAGACCGCTGGTGAACTTCTCGAGGAGGCGGTTGGCTCTCTCGGCGCTGATGACCTTCTCGTCCAC
>JAVEWA010000577.1:0-4569 GCA_034004785.1 Polyangia bacterium | reverse complement strand
CTTTCCGAACGAAGCGGATGAAAGTTCCTTCTATGGAAGTGGGTGTCAAGACACACTTCCGCCATCCGCTGCAGATCGTGGCACCCAGCGGTCGCACCCAGCGTCGGATCCAGGGCACCGTCGGCGTCCTCAGCCCTTCCGGCTTCTTCCCTTCCAGACCACTGGGCCTCCTGGGCGGTGGGTCGCACGGCCCAGGGTATCGTGCTCCATATGAGCCTCTCCCGCATGACTGGCAGTCCGATCGTCAAGCCGTGATGTTCTCCCTTCAATAAGGGGAACCATCCTTCTATCAGGGCCTCTTCGGGCCAAGGCTTTGGTTGGTAATCCGGGGGGGCATAGCCTATACGTGGGGCCTCCGGCGATGAGCACGGGGCCAGAAATTTCATGGATACTCTCCCCCGAACCTTGAATCGCTGCCATCCGTTGCACGCGGCTTTTCGACTCCTGGAGCACGTCTCACCACTACCGACTCGCACCTGGTGCCGCGCTATCGTGTCCGCGCCGAGTCGTACACCTCCTCGTTTTTCCAAAGCGCCAGGAACACTGCCGCGATCTTTCGCGCCACGGTGAGCTTTGCCAAGTTGGGCTTTGTTTCGCCCGCTATCAACCTGGCGTACTGCTCCCCCATTGGGCTCCTGGGAGCCTGATGGATCACCGTGGTCGCCGCGCCCTTGAAAATCATCTTCAACTGCTTGTTGCACCGCGGGTTCAGACCCCGCGGCGCAGAAACCTCGCTGCGCACCCAGCGCTCCTCGTGACGCACCCAGTCGCTCGACGAGCGCATGACGACTCCCAGACCCGCATAGGACCAGAGCTGCCTCTTGGTTCGGAATCGTTTCGGCGTGACCAGGATCGCGAGCGCCTGTGCTACGCGCACCTGACCCATCCCAGGAATGGTCTCCAGCTTCCGCGAGATCGAATGACGATGGGACTCGGCGACGAGCTTTGACTGCGAGGTTGCCTTCACCGCCTCCACCGCATCCAGGATCGCGTAGAGCTGCTCCGCAGCCGCACGCGATGTCTCTGGAAGCTGCTTCAACCACTCTTCGCGACACGACTCCTGGAACACCGACCGCCCCGACGTGGCGATGCCGCGGGATCGGTACATCGCCTTCACACGGTTCTTCACCCGCACCACATCGTCGGTGATCTTCGTGTACACCCGCGACAGCTCGCGAAGCTGACGAAACGCTCCGTGGCCCTTGTACACCGCCAGCTCCACGTTCCCCAGTCGAAGCTGGTTCGCCAGGCCAAGGGCATCCCGCGCATCGCTCTTCGGCCCCTTCTTCCCAGGCGGGATCCCCAAGACCACGAGCTCCTCCACGTGCGGTGAAAGCACCTCGTACAGCCAATCGCTCATGGTCCCCTCTTCCATGCAGAGCCGCCTGGTGCCACGTACGCCGCGGACGAAGTCCACAAGCGCAGCGGCGTTCGTCTCCACCACTGCCGTCTGAAGCCGCTTCCCACTCGGCCCCAGCACGGCCATCGTGCAGCTTGACAGGTGTGCATCGAGCCCAATAAACCGGTCCATGGGTGTCCTCCTCTTTCGAGATTGAATTCCATACGCCACAGGGTATCGTTTTCCTGTGGCGAGGAGGACGCCCCTTGATGACGACGCGAGCCTGGGAGTCGGCGAAGTGAGGGGCACGGTATGAATACATCGGCCTTGCCGGCAACTCGCCCTCGTTGGGCCACCACTCACCCCGAGTGGCGCGGGCGACCGCTACTTCCATACAATGCCTATGAGCCGCCGAGGAGGACAGCCACCTCGTGGCCCATTCCATCCTCGGTGGGCTGCACCACGACTACCGGCTCGTCGCGTAGCCGAGCACTTAGCCGCCTGGATCCGCGTTGGATCCACGGGGGGGGGTGTCTCGAATCACACTGCGAGCAGCCTTGCTTCCTCATCACCTCCTCCGATCCGTGCCTCGACGACCTTAGTCGCTCTCATCGTGCCTCCGCACAGCCCTGCGAGCTCCGTTCTGCTCTCCTCCGTCCTCTGCCTTTGGCCTAGATCGGATATTCGGGGCACACGGGAGGGACACGGACGACGCCCCGCCGCCCCCCGCGTCCGGGGACGAAGTGCTCTGCAAGAAGCGGCTCGGTGGACTACTCCGTTATTATTACAGAAAGGCCGGATGGCGAGGTGGCCACGATGAGCGCGGATGGGAATCTGAGCAATATTAGGCGCATCTATTCGATTCCATGCAGAAAAGTGGCCTCAGAGTTTCTTGACCCTACGGGGTCACCGAACGATGACGACGTTGCGAAGCTGCTCACCGGTCATGTCGCTGTAGGTGTATGGCAACCATCCGAGGGGTATCGATAAAAACTGGCGGGTGTGAGGGTCGAGCTTGTAGGCCCGCATGGACTGCTGCGCTACGGTCCATATGTGCGCGCGCCCTGAGATCGCGCGGGCTCTGATCTACCTGGCGGTTATCCGCCTGGCATTGTGTCGTGCCGCCATGCAGGCGCTGCAGCAGCGAATGCTCACGGGTGTACGGGACAGGGATCCGGCTCTGGTGCCGACAGTGAAGACGCTCATGGACGAGCGATGCCGGTCCAAGCGGTTCCTTCTCGCCTGGTCCACGCTGTCGCTGCTGATGCTGCCCGAGATCCTCCGTCATGCGGGCATACCCTGGGACTCGCGGAGCCTGGAGAAGCTCTTGCTCACGTCCATGACAGACCCCAACCGTAGACGGGACACGCTGCCATCGCGGCTCAGGGGGCTTAGGTGATCACGCATGCGGGGTCCGATGACACACTGTGCGCCTCCCTTGCGCCTCCACCCAAACCTTGCTACGCCTCGAGATGCAATGGAACGGCCGAATCGCGACGCGAATGCCCTGCCTCGCCCCTGGGGCATCGCCTTGGCGGCGTGGCTGCTGCTTGCCTGTGGCACAACGGGCGGCCACCCCGCGCCCGATGGAGGCTCGGACGCGGCCCTTTGGAGCGATGCAGCCCGGGACGCCTCTGAGCCGGGGGACGGCCGAGCAGACGGGGGCGCCGACGGGAGATTTGGCGACGCCGCCCAGGACTCCGGATCGGACGCTGGCCACACAGACCCCTATGGGCCCTACGACACAGACGGACCTCACCAGGTGCTCACCGGCCGAGAGACTGTCTCCATGGGGCTCGGAGGCTTCGAGCTGGATCTCTGGGTGCCCTCGGCAGCCGGACCACACCCCGTGGTGGTGCTCTCGCCCGGCTTCCTCCAACCCGCCGCGGCCTACGCTCCCTACGGCCAGAGGATGGCGAGCCACGGCATCATCGTCCTCGCCAGGGACGACCCGGGCTCCTTCACCTACACGACAGAGGTGGCCGCCGACATCGCGCACACCGTGACCACCTGGTTGCCAGCCGCCAACTCAAGCCAGTCGAGCCTGCTCCATGGGCGCGTGGACCAGGCGCGGATCGGGCTGGTCGGGCACTCCCGGGGCGGCAAGGCCACGCTGCTGGCGGCCCAGGGCGCCCTGGCCGGACAGCTCCTCGGCTGGTTCGGCCTGGATCCCATCGACTCCGCCGTGCTCTCGGGCGGGGCCATGGCGCGCGACCACATGGGAGAGCTCGCCATCCCGATAGCATACCTGGGTGCGTCGGTCTCTGGCACCTGCTCTCCAGTCGGTGACAACTACGAGATGCTCTACGCCCTCTCCCCTTCCCCTGCCCTGAAGCTGACGGGCCTGGGCGCGGGGCACACGCAGCTCGAGGACCCTGCGGCCTGCTTCTCCTGCGAGGGCTGCACTCCTGCCGGCACCGCCGACGGCGCCGAGGTGCTCGACTACGCCGTGCGGTACGTCACGGCCTTCTTCGCCCGCGAGCTGAAGGGAGACGCCTCGGTGGGCGCCGGCCTGGAGGGCGCCGGAGCCCTCCTCGACCAGGCGGCAGGGCTCATCACGGTCGAGGCGAAGTGATCCGAGTGAAAATCGTCATGCTCCAGAGCCCGCCGGCGCCGAGAGGACTCACGGTCTCGGACTTGGAGCGCGCGGGCGCCGGGGCTATCGGAGACTGCCCATGCGCGTAGGCTACCCCGTGATCAACCTCGAGATCGAGGAACAGTTCACCTTCAACCGGATGGTCGGCAGGTCGAGAAAGCTGCTCCTCGAGACGGCGTCCCACAACCTCGACATGCTCTGGAAGACCCTCCGGTTCAACCTCGAGCGCGGACTTCTGCTCTTCCGCATCCGTTCGGACTTCGTGCCCTACGCTGCCCATCCGCAGCGCTCCTTCGACTGGGAGGCCGAGCTCGGCCCCGCCCTCGCCGAGATAGGCGCCTTCGTCCAAGCCTCGGACATGCGCCTGACGGTGCACCCAGATCTCTTCTTCGGGCTCTGCTCCACGAACGAAAGAGAGTTCGAGCAGACCCTCGCGGAGCTCGACTACCAGACCCGGCTCTTCGACGCGATGGGCCTTGGTCGTCCCGCCAAGATCCAGATGCACGCGGGCGAGGCCCGCGGGGATCCAGAGGGAAGCCTCGAGCGCTGCGTGGAACGCTACCAGACCCTCGAGGACCGCCTGAAGGCTCACCACGTGCTCGAGTACGACAACGGGTGCTGCAACCTCCAGCGT
>JAVEWA010000576.1:0-4571 GCA_034004785.1 Polyangia bacterium | reverse complement strand
GTTGTACGAGCCGCCCCGGACCCAGCCCCGAGGGCGGCTTGGTCGCCTGGCTCAGCGCCGGCAGCGCTGCTGTTGGTCCTGGGTGGCCCGCCTGAGGAGCCGCACCTCTCGCTCGAGGGCCTGCAGGCGGAGCGACAGGCTGGCCTGGGAGGAGGCCGCCGCGCCGGGCTCTGCTGCCTTGGCGCCCCGGGCCGCTGGTGGCTCCGACCGGCCCGCGGCGGGAGCGGCGCTCCTTGGCGCTTCGGGGCGAGTTGGCGCCTGGGCCCTCGAGGGAGGCTCGGCCCGTTGGGGCGTCTGGGCCTTGCGGGTCGCCGGCGGTATGCCCCGCGGGCGAGGCGTCAGGCGGACCGAGGCGGTCAGCCAGCCGCCGTTCCGGATTACGTCGATCTTGATGCTCTTCCCAACCTGAGCGGCCTCCACCCGCCTGATGATCTCCTCGGGCTGATAGACGTACTTGTCGTCGAGCCGCATGATCACGTCCCCCGCCAGGATCCCGGTGCGGCCCGCCGGGCTGTCCCGGAGAACCCGCTCCACCAGCACCCCTCCGTAGCGGGGAACGCCCTTCTGGCTGCGGTCCACCTGGCCGAGGGGCACCAGGGCGGTGCCGAGCCAGGCCTTCGGGGCCTCGGTCGGGCGCGCCTGAGCCTTGGCGGCGCGCTCTGCGGCCGGGCGAGCCGGCGCCGCGCTCGGCCCGGCCGGTCCAGCCACCAGCAGCGAGCAGGTCATAAGAAGGTAGATACCTGGCTTGGGTCGTCTGGATCGCATCTCGGAACCCTCCGTGCCTTCATGCAGCTCTGTCCGGCAGAGGCATGCCGAGGCCGCCATCTGCGGACCAGAGCCAAGAGCCGGGCCAGGGTTGGGTCGTCCTGGCCCGAGGCGGGGTCTTCCCGCAGGGTCCAGCCTACCCAGGACAAAGACATGGGCCAACTTTTCGACCCCCAGGGAGCGGGTCGCTGCCCAGGGCTTCCCCCAATTGTCAGGCCGCTTGCGAGCCGGCCGCGGGGAGGCTAGGCTCCTTGCCGATGCGCAGCGCTCTCCAGTGTCCCCAGAGATGCCTCCCACTGCCAGGAACAGTACGATTCCACTTGGGAATATGCGCTGTATGGACCTCTCTGGCCCTCGCCGCGAGCTGCGGGGGCGATCCCTCGCGCTCCGGGGAGTGCGAGGGCGAGGCTCGAAAGCCCGCGTTGCCCGCTCCGGGGGGCGCGGAGGGGCTCTGGCTGGTGGAGGCTGGCCGGCCTGCCCATTCCCAGAGCGTGGCCGGCCTCCTTGGGCACCCCCAGGCCTCGGTTCGAGAGCGGGCTGCCCTGGCCGCCGGCCGCCTCGCCACCAGGAGGCTCCTCGCCGCTGCCAGGGAACGCCTCTCGGACGAGAGCCCCTCGGTGCGGCGGGCCGCCTGCGAGGCCTCAGCCTTGGGCGAGGATCACAAGGCCGAGGAGCCGCTCCTGTTTCGCCTGGCCATGGACCCGGATCTGGAGGTGCGGCGCGCGGCCCTGCGGGCCCTCGGGCTCGTGGGCGGCGCCCTGTCTGCCCGGGCCCTTCACACCTTGGCCAAGGACGGATCGGCTCCAGGGTCGCTCAGGCTGCAGGCGCTCCAGTCCCTCGCCATTCTAGGGCGTCGCGGCGTGAGCGGAATGAAGCCCGCCTTGGGGCTCGCGCTCCAGCTCCTCGTGCCGGGGAAAAGGGCTGATCGCGGAGCAGACGCGGGCAAGAAGGCTCTCGCAGGGGCAGGCCGGGAGGCAAACGCGAGCCCGATGCCAGGAGCGGCTCTCGCCCGAGAGGCGGGCATGAAGCCCGGCGCCGGGAAGGGCGCGGGGAGGCCCGCAGATGCTGGCATGGGAGCACCTGTGGGCCCGGTCCCAGGGGAGGGAATGCGGGCGAGCCCGGGCCCGGGCCCGGACGCTGGGGCCCGCTCTGGCTCTCGAGTCGCCGCCGCCGCCGCCTCTGCCTCCGTCTCCGCCGCAACCGAGGGGCCGGCCTCTGCCGAGGACCGCCTGGCCGCGGCTCAGCTTCTCGGCGCGCTGGTGGATCGCTTCGATTGGGCGAGGGCCGGGATCTCGCGCCCTCTCGGGCGGGAGCTCGCAAGGGAGTGCCTGCGGACCAAGGACGCGGAGCTCGCCGACGCCCTCGGCCGGGTGACGGTGAAGCTGGGTCTCCACGGCCCGCTCTCGCTCTCGATTTTGGTCAGGCGCGGCGGGTTGTCCGGGCGGGTGGCGGCAGAGGCGCTGGTGGGGCGCGACGGCCAGAGGGGCTCGGCCCTGCCCAACCTCGTGGAGGAGCTGATCAGGGAGCTTCCCAAGACGGCCTGCAAGCAGCCCGCGCCGGTGATGCTCTGGGAGCTGCTCGGGCACCTCGCGGCGCGCCCCGAGGGGGCCTGGCTGCCCAAGGTGGTGGAGAGCTGGGTGGGGGCCATGTCGGACCTGGGAAAGAAGGAGCCCTCGGGGAGCTGCGCTCGCCAGACCATTGCCCGCCTGGAGTGCAGGGCCGCGGCGCTGGCGGATCGAGTGCTCCGGGCGCTCCAGAGGACGCCTCGCTGCGCCGGTGGCGTCCTCGGCGAGGACGAGCAGCGCGCCTTTGTGGCCGAGGCCCTGGGCTCCGGGCGGTTCGGCCCCGGCGCTGGCGCGGAGCTGGAGCGCCTCTTTTCGAAGGGAGGGCCCCGCACCCGCGCCGCCGCCCTCGAGGCAGCGGGCCGCCTGGGCACCCCTTTGGCGGAGCGGCTGATCCTCAAGGGGCTCCAGAGCAGCGACGGGCCCACCTTCTCCGCCGCCGCGGAGGCCTGCGGCGCCCTGGCCGCGGCTCCGCGTCCCGGCGCCGCCGCTGCTTCCGCCACGGCTTCCGCCGCGCTCGCATATCCTTTAGCCACCGGACCGGACAGCTCCAGGGAGTGCGTGCTCTGGTGCCGAAGGGCCCTGCTCGCTCTCGAGCTCCCGCCGCGCCCCGAGGCGCTCATGCGCTGGATGGACCTCGTCAAGCGGGTGCAGGGCATCGGAGACGGCGCCCTGGTCGCCCGCCTGAAGGCCGCGGCCGCCCAGCACCACCCCACCTTGAGGGAGCACGCCCTCGCGGCCCTTGGCCTGGCGCTCGGCCGCAGGCCCCCCGAGCCAGCCTGGGACGCCGCGGATCGGCCTCCGCCGGCCGAGCCCCTGGAGTCGGACGCGACCCTCCGGCTCCAGAGCCCCGAGGGAGAGATCACCGTGCTCCTCAGGCGGGACTGGGCCCCCATGTCCGCGGCCCACCTCGTGGAGCTTGCCCAGGGCGGCGCCCTTTCCAAGACCTCCTATCACCGCGTTGTGCCCGGCTTCGTGATCCAGGGCGGGGACCCTTCGGGCACGGGCCACGGCGGGGATACTGGCCTGCTGCTCTCCGAGTGGAGCAGCGTTCCTTTCCGGCGAGGTGTTGTGGGCCTCGCACACTCGGGCAAGGACACCGAGGGGAGCCAGCTCTTCATCGTGCTCGGACCGGCATCCCACCTCGACTTCCGCTACACCGCCGTGGGCGAGGTCACGAGCGGCATCGAGGTGGCGGAGCGGATCCTGCCGGGCTCGCCCCTGCGGGTGACCCTGGTGGGCCCGCCGCCGCGTCGCCGCCGCCCGATGCCCGTCCCCGACCTCGCGCCGATGGAGCAACAAGGGCCGATGGAGCAGCGACCGCCGATGGATCGAGGGGAGCCTCGGACCACCCCTCCACGGCCCTCGGACGCGCGCCCCATCGAGCCTCTCCGCCTCGCGCCTCCGCCACGCGGCACTGCGCCTCCGCCACGCGGCACTGCGCCGCCGCCACGCGGCTCCGCGCAGCCGCCACGCGGCTCCGCGCAGCTCCGCGTGGCGTCTCCACCCCGCCGCGCCGGGCCCCCAAGGCCCCCGCCTCGCCAGCCCGCCATGGAGCCGGCTCCTGGAGAGGGCACGATCAGGCTCTCTCCCGGGCAGGGGGGATCGCCATGAACCAAGGAGCTGGAGGCGGAGCCGAGGCTCCGCATGGAGATGGCCCGGGCTGCGAATGGAGCCAGGCCCCTGGCTCCTCGAGGCGCATCGTCATGGCCATCGGCGGCCTGGATCCCAGCGGCGGAGCTGGGTTGGCGGCGGACTGCCGGGTCATCCGGCAGCTCGGGTTCCACCCCGCCCCGGTGGCGAGCGCCCTCACCGCCCAGGGCGAGGCCGGGGTGGCCTGGTGGGAGCCGGTGGCCGCCGAGGCCCTGATCGCCCAGGTCCGCTCGGTGCTCTCGACTGGCCCGGTGGCTGCGGTGAAGATCGGCATGGTGGGGGACCGGGCCCTGGTGGAGCCCATCCTGCGGGCCATCGCGGGGCTCGAGGCCCTCCCGATCGTCTTCGATCCAGTGCTCGAGGCCAGCTCGGGCCAGCCCCTGCTTCGCGGCGCGCCTGCGGAGCTCCTGCCCCTCATGAGGCGCGCCACCGTGGTCACGCCCAACCTGCCGGAGCTCGGCCTCATCGCCGGCCTGCCCGTCGAGGATCTCCCCTCCATGCGCGCTGCCGCCCGCTCCCTGACGGCCAAGGGCCTCCGGGCGGTCCTGGCAAAGGGCGGCCACCTCCAGGGCCCGCCGGTGGACCTGCTCT
>JAVEWA010000575.1:0-4584 GCA_034004785.1 Polyangia bacterium | reverse complement strand
GGGGGGGGGGGGGGGGGGGGGGGGGAGTGGGGGCTGTGCCGGGGGCGGCGCGTTCGGCGTGGGCGTCGGGGGCGGGGATCCTGGGCGGATCTCGGGCGTCCACGCCGGTGGAGAGGAGCTGCCCGCGGAGCTCCTCGTGCTCGCCCTGGGCGTGAGGCCCGCCAGCGGCCTCGGAGAGCAGGCGGGCCTCGCGCTCGGCCCCCAGGGAGCGGTGCTGGTGGACGAGCAGACCCGCACGAGCGCAGGTGAGGTGTTTGCGGCAGGGGACTGCGCTACCCAGCGCCACCTGGTCACCGGACAGCAGGTGTTCATCTCCCAGGCGCTGGCCGCAAACAGGCAGGGCCGAGTGGCAGGGGCCTGCGCGGCCCTCGAGCTCCTCGGCCGCGGCAAGGAGGCGCCGCGGGATCCAGGCACCCTCGGCACCGCGGTGAAGAAGGTCTTCGACCTGGAGGTGGGCCGCACCGGGCTCTCCCTTGGGGAGGCCCGGCGGGCCGGGCTTCAGGCCTTCGTGACGGTTATCTCCTCCAGGAATCGGGCCGCATATTACCCTGGATCCGGGCCCCTCAAGGTGGCCCTCGTGGCCGAGCGGGGCACGGGCCGGCTCCTCGGGGGACAGGTGGCCGGGGCCCAGGGCGCGGCCAAGCGGGTGGACGTGCTGGCCACCGCTCTTTCGGCCGGGCTCGACCTCGAGCGCCTCGCCGCCCTGGATCTGGGCTATGCGCCTGTCTTCTCACCCCTGTGGGATCCCCTGCTCGTGGCGGCACGGCAGGCGATGAAGGGGGCGTAAGGGACTGGGTAGCCATCGACGGGGCGCACCCCCGCTTGGTTCATGGGGGAGCCGAGGACGATCATGTGCTATCATTAGAAAACAGCTCGGCTCAATTTGGCCTCGCGCGGAGCTGCAAGGACGGGCTGATATGGCGACCACGATTTCCGAGCTCGAGCTCATCACCGATGGGCTCAGCTTCGAGGATCGGCTCCGGCTGTTGGAGCACTTGGCCCGAGGCCTGCGGAGCTCCGAAGGGGACAGAGGCCCCGGGCGCTTGTGGGGCATCTGGAAGGACCGGGTGCCAGAGGATCTGGACCTCGACGCCGCTCTCCTCGAGATTCGCTCGAGGTTGCGGCTCGATCAGCTTCCATGAGCCGTTACGTAGCGGATACCCACGCGATCTTCTGGTATTTGAGCGGCTCACCGAAGCTCGGGGAGAGGGCCAGGAAGATCTTTGCCGAAGCCGAGTCGGGGAAGGCCGAGATCTTCATCCCCACCATCGTCTTGGCGGAGCTCTTTTTCCTGCACGAGAAGCTTGGGCTCAGCGCCAGCTTCAGAGAGGACTTCCTTCTCATAAGCGGGAGCGCCCAGTTCTCGCTCCTTCCCATGATGCCCGAGCATGTCCTGGGCTTCGAGGCCCTCAAGGACGTGCCGGAGATGCACGATCGGATCATAGTGGAGGTTGCGCTTCGTCTGCGGGCGTCGCTGATTACGAGGGACGGCCTGATCCGGCGAAGCGGCCTCGTCGAGACGGTCTGGTAGCCTCACTCTGGCCTGGACCTCAGGACAGAGGTTCCTATTTAGAAATACGCCATTTCTTTCTTATAGTGTTTTCTTCGAATCCAGAAGAGGCGCTCGGCGGGTCTCACTAGTGAATCCAAGTGAAGCCCAACGGAGGTGATCCAATGACCCGAAGCATTCTGATTGGTTGTACGATTTCCTTGGCCCTCGTCCTGACGGCCTTCTCTCCTGATGGCCTTGCGGCGCCGGTCCCTGGGGCGGGCCTCGAGGCGGCCCCTGCCATGGCCCCGGCCGACGCTCCGGCTGGCGCCCCCGCCATGGCGTCTGCGCCTGCTCCGGCTGACGCACCTGACAAGGCCCCGGCCGACGCTCCGGCTGGCGCCCCCGCCATGGGCCCGGCCGAGGCTCCGGCTGGCGCTGGCCAGGTCACGGTGGCCGCGGAGGCCGCGAGGGACGAGGAGAGAGTCGCCGCCGGGAAGGGGAAGAAGGACCGCCGGCGCAAGTGGGCCCACTCCGATGATTTTGGCAAGGACCCGCCAGCCGTGGCCATCGCGGTGCCCATCTCCTTCTTCCTCTTCGTGCTTGGGCTCGTGGCGGTGATCCTGGTCATCAACTTCCGAAAGGACCGGCTGCGGCACGAGACCCTGCGGCTCATCGTGGAGCGGGGCGGGGAGATCCCAGCGGAGCTCCTGGCCGGGCCGAGGAAGCGGCCCTCGTCGGACCTGCGAAAGGGCGTCATCCTCATCGCCTGCGGGGTGGGCCTCGGGCTCTTCCTCGCCCTGGTGGCCAAGGCCGATCAGGACCGGCAGGCCTGGAGCCTCGGCTTCATCCCGACCCTGATAGGGCTCGGCTATCTGCTGGTGTGGCGTCTGGAGCGCAGAGGAGCGCCGAGCGAGAGCCTGGGCCCCGCCGGGGGGACCATCTCGGGAGGCGATCGCGCCCAGCTTTCCGACAGGACGCGCATCGGCCAGGGTGACCAGGAGTAGAGGTCCCACTTGGGCCCAAGCGACGCAGACCTGATCGCCCGCGTCCTTTCTTCGGACGATCGCCACGCCTTCGCAACCCTGGTGAGGCGGCACCAGTCCGCGGTGCGCGGGCTCCTCAGACGCCTCACCTGCGGCCAGGGCGCCATTGCCGACGATCTCGCCCAGGAGACCTTCCTGAGGGCCTACCGGAGCCTGGCCTCCTTTCGCGGCGGCGCCCGCTTCTCCACCTGGCTGCACTCCATCGCGTACCACCTGTTCCTGAACGAGCTGAGGAGGCGGCGGCCCGAGGTGGCCGAGGCGCCCGAGCCCTCGGAGCCCTCGACCGCTGGCCGCAGCCTCCTGCGCCATGACCTGTCGAGAGCCATGGAGGACCTTCGGCCCGAGGAGCGCCTCGCGCTGGCGCTTGCTTTCGGACAGGACTACTCTCACCAGGAGGTGGCCGAGATCCTCGGCTGCCCCCTCGGGACAGTGAAGACCCACATCGCCCGGGGAAAGGACAAGCTCAAGGCGCGCCTCGGCGCCTGGGAGACCCGGGGACCGGGAGAGAGCCCATGAGCCACGACCACAGCACCGGAACGGACCTGCACGACCGGAACGGCTCCCACCTTGAGGCCCTGTTTCGCGAGGACTCGGTGGCGCTTCCCGACGACGGCTTCACCGAGCGGGTGATGGCCTCCCTGCCGCCGCGGGCCGCATCCTCGAGGTGGCGGCGACACCTGGTACTCGGTGCCGCTGCCCTGCTGGCGGCACTGGTGGGGGGCTTCGTCCTGTCCGGGCTGAAAGTGCCCCAGCTCGGGCCCCTGCTGGGGGAGGGCTCGCTCCACCTCCTGGTGCAGGCCTTCACCTGGGCGCCCGATGGGCTGCCCCTCCCGCTGCCGCTCGTGCCAATGGCTCTGGGGCTGATCGCCCTTGGCGGCAGCCTGCTTCTCTGCCGCTCCCCCACCCGGGACTGAGGCCCTGGTCGGCCAGAAGGCCATCAGAGGGCCATCGGTGTCCTTGCGCTTGGCGGCTGGCCCGGCGGCGAGCGGGTGTCCTTGCGGCGCAGGGTGTCCTTGGGGCCAGAGGGCGATCCGGCGGCTAGCCCTTGCGAGAGGCTCGGGAGCCCGGGCGGCGCCTCGGGCGCCTGGGCGAAGCCGAGGGCGAGAGTGGGACGCGGGTCTCTCGCTTGGTGGTGCCGAGGACCATCATGGTCTTGACGTGGGATACCCCGAGGTTCCTGGAGAGCAGGTCGAGGAGGAGCTCACGGTAGGCGCCCATGTCCGGCACCAGCACCTTGAGCAGGAAGTCGTCCTCGCCGGTCACGTGGTAGCACTCGAGCACGTCCTCCATCCTGGAGATGGCCTCCATGAAGGAGTCCACCGACTGCTGCTTGTGAAAGGAGAGGCTCACCAGGGCCCAGGCCAGGGTCGCCCTGCCCACCCGCTCCGGGTTCACGAGCGCCCGGTAGGCCTCGATGAAGCCCCGCTCCTCGAGCTTTCGCACCCGCTCGAGGGCGCTCGCCTGGGAGAGGCCCACCGCTCGGGCGAGCTTCACGTTGGTGATCCTGCCGTCTGTCTGCAGGACCTCGAGGATGGCGCGGTCGATGTCGTCGAGCCCGTTGTTCCGATCCATGGGTAAGTGGAATAGGGCACAAGGGCCCTTTGGTCAAACGATCACGGCGTGGGCGGCGTGGTCGGCGTAGTCTGCGTTGTCGGCCGGGGCGGATCCGCTGGCATCGGGCCGGCCTCCAGGTCCTTTGCCGCGGCAGACTCGCACTTGAAGTAGTCGTCGCAGTCCTTGGCCGAGACGCCGCAACGGGCAAAGGCCTCGAAGCGGGGCTGCCCTGCGTTGCAGGCCTTCAGGCAGTAGCCCAGGTGGCCCTTGCGGCTTTTGGACTGCGATCTCTTGAGGTGCTCCCTGTTGGCCTCGGTGACCGCCTTGTCGAGGGCCAGCTCCTCGACGCATTGAAGCCGGCGCTCGCAGCCCCGCTGGCAGCGCTCGGCAGGGGTGAGCTCGGCCTTCCCGGGCTTCTTGCAGCCGGCGAGGCTGGCTCCGGTTCCACCGATGAGCCCTCCGAGCAGCGTGGTGCTCAGGCAGACGGTGAGCAGC
>JAVEWA010000574.1:0-4592 GCA_034004785.1 Polyangia bacterium | reverse complement strand
TGACCACCAGCTTCGTGCGGTCGTCGATGGCCTTTGCCAGCGCCTCCATGGGGATGTCCCCGTTCACGTTCTTCACGCACCTGAGCTCCACCCCGTGGCGGTCCCTCACTCCGCACAGGACGTGTGGAAAGGACGGATACTGAAGGTCGGTGAACACGGCGTTGTCCCCTGGATGCCACTCCAGCAGATCGTTCACCACCAGGTTGCAGACCTGCATGGGGCGATAGGCCAGGGTCACCTCGGCGGGATCCGCGTTGATGATCCTGGCGCTGGCCTCGATGGCCTCGTAGTAGGCGGTGGTCAGGAAGGGATGGGTGGCCACGTCCTGGACTGGGATGTCCTCCATGCGGCCGAACTCCTGGAAGGAATAGAAGTCCCGCACTGCCTCGAGCCAGTAGTTCCCAGGGATCATCTGGTCGGCGGCGTTCAGGTAGATCCAGTAGTTGGTCAGGTTGAACTCTCCACGGATCTCGTCGAACCGATCCTCCAGGAGGTTGGGCTTGGGCTGCGGTGACTGGGCCTTTGTCATCTCGTTCTCTCCTTCACTCAGGTTCCGACCGAATGCTGCGGTTGCTCTCAGACCTCACGCCGCGCTACGAGGGCGGCCAGGAGCTTCTCCGGAGTCACGGGAAGCTCTCGCATGCGCACTCCCACCGCGTCGTAGATGGCGTTGCCAATGGCCGGGGCCACGCCCACCATGCCCGCCTCCCCCACGCCCTTGGCGCCAAAGGGCCCCTGGGGATCCGGCTGGTCGATGATGATCACCTGGATCTCGGGCATGTCCGTGGTGCCGGGCATCTTGTAGCGGTCGTAGTTGTCGGTGAGGACCGCCCCGGTTGCGGGATCGATCACGTAGTCCTCGGTGAGGCAGAACCCGATGCCCTGCTGAATGGCGCCCTCGATCTGCCCCTCCACTGCCATGGGGTTGATGGCCTTGCCACAGTCGATCACCGTCACGAACCTGACCACCCTCACCACGCCGGTCTCGGTGTCCACCTCCACCTCGGCGAAGTAGGCGCCGGTTGGGGGCGAGTTCCACTTGCTCTCCCAGGAGCACTGGCCCACGAAGTGGCGGGCCTTGCCCTCGAAGTTGTAGATGCCGTGGTTGCACACCTCGGCGATGCTGAGGCTCTCCGAGGGGGCGCTCAGGCGCCGGACCCGCCGGGAGGCCAGCTCAAGATCGTCAACCGTCGTGGAGAGCATCTGCGCCGCGTGCCGGAGGAGCAGGGTCTTGGCCTGGCGCGCGGCGCCGAGGGTGGCGTTGCCGATGGCGTAGGTGGAGCGGCTGGCGTCGGAGCCGTACTCGAAGAGAGTCACGTCGGTGTCACCGGAGACGATCTTCACGTCCTGGGGCTCGAGGCCCAGCTCCTGGGCGGCGATCTGCGTGAGCGCTCCCCAGATGTGCTGCCCCACCTGGGCCGGGTGGACCACCAGATCGGCGGTGCCGTCCTCGTTGAACTTCACCACCGCGTTGGAGTGATCAATGTAAAGGGGCGCCGCGCCGCTGCAGTGGCTCATGGTGGCCATGCCCACCCCGCGGCGCAGGCGACCTGTCCCCGGCCTGCCCCTCTTGTCGTGGAAGCCGAGGGCGCGGGCCCCCTCCAGGATGCACTCCTTCAGATAGGTGGACTCTATTGGCAGCCCCAGGTTCGCGATCTCGCCGGCCTCCTTGAGGTTCTTCAGCCTGATCTCCGCCGGATCCAGGCCGAGCCGCTCTCCCGCCTCGTCCATGAGCTGCTCGATTCCCCACATGATGGCCGGGTTGCCAAAGCCCCGCATGGCCCCTGACACCGGCGTGTTGGTCATCACCATGTCGGCCTCGCCCGCCCGGTTCGGGCAGCGGTAGTGACCGAGCCCCATGAGCATGGCGATGCCAGACGCCATGGGCCCGCAGCCCATGTAGCCCCCGAGCCTGCCCCGCATGTAGGCCTTCATGGCGGTGAGGGTGCCGTCCGGGGCAAAACCCAGCTTCAGGCTGTGCTCGAAGCCCGTGCGGGTCTCCAGGGCGAGGAAGTTCTCCTCCCTCGTGAAGACCACCTTCACGGGGCGCCGGGTCTTGAGGGCCAGGGCCACCGCCGCTGGCTCGGCGCAGAGGGCCCCGCGCTGCCCAAAGCTGCCCCCCGTCACGGGGGTCACCAAGCGGACCTTGCGGACCGGGATGTTGAAGATGTGGGCCAGCTCTCGCCGCGCCATGTGCGCAAGCTGGCACTGTGAGTACACGGTGAGGGTCCCGTCCACCTCCACCGAGGCGACGGCGGCGGCTGTCTCCTCGGTGCAGGGCTCCTGCTTGGTGGTCCTGAAGGTCCCCTCCACCACGAGGTGAGCCTCGGCGAAGGCCTTCTCGACGTCCCCCTGGGCGTAGGGATAGCTGATGTGCTTTCCCACGTTCCGGTCGTCGGCGAACTCGCTGATCCTGGGGGCCCCCTTCGCCATGGCCTGGGCCGTCTCGACGACGAAGGGGAGAAGCTCGTACTCCACCTCGATCAGCTCGAGGGCCCGCTCGGCGGTGGGCTCGTCCACCGCGGCCACCGCGGCCACGGCGTCCCCCACGTGGCGGACGCGAGGGTTCAGGACGCGCTCGTCCGCCGGGACGGTGTAGCCGCCCGCGATCATGGGAAGGTCCTTGAGCCCGCGATCATAGGGCCGGAACTCCTCGATGTCGCCGGGGCCCAGCACGGCAAGAACCCCGGGCAGGGCCTCCGCCCTGGACTTGTCCACGCGCTTCACCAAGGCGTGGGGGTGAGGGCTCCTGAGCACCTTGCCCGTCAACATGCCCCCGAGCTTCAGATCCGAGACGTACCTGGCGGTGCCAGTGGCCTTTGCCACCGCCTCGGGCTGAACGATGCGCCGACCAACGGCCGCAGCGCTTCGGTCCGTGCTCTCTCCCAGGGTTCCAGCCTCGGCCCAGGGGGCGCCGTTTTTCAGGGCCTCGGCCCCTTCCAGCACGGCGTGCACGATCTTGACGTAGCCCGTGCACCTGCAGAGGTTCCCTGCGAGGTGCTCCTCCACCTCCCTCCGGCAGGGGCTCGGGTTTGAATCGAGGAGGGCCTTGGCCGCCAGGATCATACCTGGCGTGCAGTAGCCGCACTGGATCGCGCCCCGTTCGATGAACGCCGTCTGAAGGGGATGGAGCAGGGTGCCCCTGGTCAGCCCCTCGATGGTCGTTATCCGCTTGCCCGCCACGCTTCTCGCGAGGGTCGCGCAAGAGAGCAGGGGCTGGCCGTCCACCAGCACGGTGCAGGCCCCGCACTCGCCCACCTGGCACACGCACTTGGTGCCGGTGAGATCGAGGGACTCGCGAAGCGCCGCGAGCAGCGTCGTACCTGGCTCGACCAACAGGTGACAATCCGAGCCGTTGACGTTGAGGGTCAGTGGCTCGAGGCTCATGGCTCACCTCCGAGGGCGCGGGCAAAGGCTAGCTCGAGGACCCTGCGGGCGAGGACAGGGGCCACCTCGAGCCGGTACTCGGCGGTGGAGCGCAGATCCGTGATCGGCCGAATGGCCTCGACAACCAGGGCAGCGGCCCTGTCCAGCGCGGAGGCGTCAATGGCCCCTCCGACGAGGGCCTCCTCGGCAGCGACGGCGCGCACGGGCGTCGGCGCCAGCGCTCCCAGCAGGATCCGGGCTTCGGCGCACCGGCCTCCCTCGACCCTCACCCAGGCGGCCACGTTCAGCTTGGCGATGTCCGCCGCCGTCCGGGTGAGCTTGGCAAAGGCGCTGCCCGAGCCGGCGGGCGGCCGGGGCACCTCCACCCTGGTGACCAGCTCCCCGGGGCCCAGGCAGTGGCGCTTTGGCCCCGTGGCCAGCTCGAAGAGGGGGAGGCGACCCTCGCCCCCGTCTCCGAGGATCCGCAGGGTGGCGTCGAGGGCGATGAGGGGGGGCGCGATGTCGGACGCAGGGGTGGCCACGCAGAGGTTCCCGACCAGGGTGCCAGTTGTCTTGACCTGCACCGAGGCCAGGCTGTGAATGCCGTCGTGAAGGGCCGCATACTCCGGGCAGTCGGCCAGGGCCCGCTCGACCTCCCACAGAGTCGCCATGGCGCGAATGGTCAGCCCCGAGGGCTCCACCTGGAGGCCCCGCAGGCTCTCGATGCGGCCGAGGCTCACGAGCGCCTCGGGCCGAGCGCGCCGCCGCCTCAGCTCGGGCAGCAGGTCGCACCCGCCAGCCAGGACCCGGGCGCTCCCAGGTCGCGCGGCCAGGAGCCCGGCGGCCTCGGCCTCGGAGGCAGGCTCCAGAAGGTCAAAATGGCTCAACGTCGCGAACAACGGCTCACCTCCACGGGGGGCGAAGCGCCATCCCCTCCATTTGGGGCCTCCCTGCCCAGCGCAAGGGCACAAAGTCATCCTGACAACAGCATACACAGCCCATATATCACGCAAGAAAGGTCCATGTCATCCAGCCCGAGCGCCTGCCAGCCAAGCACCGGCGGCCTAGGGGTGTGCTCTCGAAGCCCCCTCCCCTTCGGTCAGCTCTACCCGTGAAACGCCGCTGCCGCGATGCTCACCACCGAGAGGGGCTCGGGCTCGTCCGGGACCTGGCACTGGCGATAGCCGAGGAGCTCGCCCCTGCAGCCCTGGAGCAACCTCATGGCG
>JAVEWA010000573.1:0-4593 GCA_034004785.1 Polyangia bacterium | reverse complement strand
AACGGGGCCCGTCGCAATCCACAGGGATCTCTTACGTCTCAATAACGAAGGGCCTTCCCCTGTCCATCCGAGGATTGCCTGTCAGAGGAGCGGGTCGAGGTGAGGCCCGCCCGAGCTGGAGCCGAGGCAGCCTCGGGAGAAGGCCAAGGTCGCTTGCGAAAATCGCAGCGCTGGTGCTTCTCCCCCCCGCCTCAGGCCGCGCGTCACGGACAGGCGTCCTTGGCCCACTTCAAGAGCGGTTGGTGGCGGACCCGCTCGGCCGCAGGAGAACCAGGGTGCTGGAGAAGCTGCGAGACCAGGCGGATCCTGAAGCACTGAGCCCGATCCGGAGGCTCGCGCCTCCGCTGGACCTCGCGAAGCCACTCCACTGGAAAACGCTGGAAGCACGCAGCGCGGAGCACCCTCTGCGCAGCGCGGGCCTTGGGATGATCAGATGCCTCGAGGGTGCCGAGGGTGCTGGCCTTGTGTACGCACTTGTGGTAGGCGGCGGTCCCTCCTCCACCCCTGTCCAGCTCCTGATTGACCAGCGCCGAGTCAGCCTCGGCGTCGGCGACCGCAGTGGCCACAGCACGTAGCGGGGGGATGCTCTCGCAGGCTCGGCTGGCCTCGGCGACGCGAGCGCCCAGGACCTCGCCAGCGTCGGGCAAGACCAGGAGATCCTGCATTCGCCTGCAGGACGCGCCCGCCTCCTCCAGACGCAGGTCCCTCAGGGCGGCCTGGATCGAGCCAACCAGGGCCTGGACCACGGTCTGCTGTGCCGCCTGGCACTGGCGGGCCAGCTCGCCTTCCAGTCTCCTGCTGGCAGCCGCAGCATCGGCCAGGCCGGGGGGGGCCAGCGGCCCCTTCTCTCCCCTCTCTCCGCCATCCAGAAGCTCTCTCAAGCGCTTTCTCGGGGACTGGCTCTCCACGCAGACTTTCAACGCGGAGGTGGGGTCATCTTTCCTGGAGTGTTCCCTCACCCTGGCGAGCTGAAGCGCGGCCCAGAGAGCAGGTTCGAGCCAGGGCACCTCTGCCAGCAAGGTCAACCTGTGCCTCAGGGAGCAGCCCAGGAAGGCGTCACATGCATCCCGGTCCGCTACCTGGGCGCCCGAGAGCGATGGGAGCACGCAACGTGCGTGCTGCCGCGCTAGAAGGACCCCGAGGAGAAGGTCACTCTCCACCCGGCGACAGCTCGCCAGACAGGGCTCGGGTGCGCCCGGGGGCAATGGATGCCGCAATGGGTCCAGACCGATCTTGGAGTAGGTCTCGAAGCAGCCGCCCCTGAGCGAGCAGAGGTCCTCGCAGAGGTCTCCGGAGGGTGCAAGACGCGGCCCTGTCTCCGGGCGGTCGGAGCGAGCACGCGCCCCCCCCACACTGCCGGGCGCCACGTCACTCGCCACCGGCTCCGAGGACCCCTTGTGGCTCTTGCCCTCCATGGAGTCGCAGCCCAGGCCCGAGCAGAGGGCCCAGCAGAGGGCCCAGCAGAGGACACCCCTGAGGGCCGGCACCGCAAGCTGCTGCTTATGGCCGAGCAGAACGCCTTCCGGGCGCCTCCGGTCACCCCGGCTCATGGTCTCTACGTCTGTGACGGCGTCCAAGAACGACGAGCACGCCGATGAGGAAGGGCGCCAAGGGGAGCGCTGGCAGGCCAGCGTCAGCGCCGCAACCACAGCCGCGCCTCTTCCTTTGGGCGCCCGGACGCCCTTGCGGGCCCATGGTGGGAGCGGCCGAGGGGGGCCTGAGGGGAGCCTGCCCGAGCTCGCCGACGTTCCCCTGACCACCTCTGGTCTGGCCATCGAAAGTGTAGCGCGGTCTCGTGCGCCCGAAGACCTCCAGGCCAAAGCTCACCTGCGAGGCCGACCACTCCCGACGAAGCCGGACCTTGAACCTGTCCCGCATGAAGTCGCCAGCCTTCCAGCGAGTGGTGGGGAAGAGCCCGTGCGCCGTGGGCATGGTCGGGCTGTAGGCGACCGCGCCCCTGCGCCCACCATCGCCCACGCCCGGCCAGGCCGACAGCCGGAAGCTGAGATGATCCGAGGGCTGGCGTCTCACTCCGAAGTAGATGGTCACCTCCACCTCGTCCCCTGCCCTCGGCTCGGCAGGTTGGAGATCGAAGCCGAGGACCTCCAGGGCGCCGTCGGCAAAGGTCAGCTTCGCCCTGCTCCTCGGACGAGGCGGTCCTGGCATGCGGTGCCACTTGCGCAGGGCCGCGGCCTGGTTGGTGCGGATGTCGTCGGCGTAGAAGACCCGCTCCATCCAGTCACTGAGGTATCCGCGCATCTGCTTGGCCACCTTGGGATCCTGCTGGTAGATGTTCTTGTGCTCCCAGGGGTCGCTCTTGAGATCGAATAGCTGGTAGAGGTTGGCCTTCAGGTTGTGGATGAGCTTGTAGCGGCTGGTGACGGCCGCCCGCTGGGGGTGGGGGTAGTTCGTCTCCGAGAACACCACGCGGTGGTGAGCGTCCTTGCCATAGAAGAGCTGCGGCACCAGGCTCTCCCCCTCGAAGGACAGGTCCGAGACGTCGATGCCCGCCAGATCCGCCAGGGTGGGCAGCACGTCCAGGGGAGAGGTGGCGCCGTCCACGAGCCTTGGCGGAAGATCGGGAACGTAGAAGATCAGCGGGACGTGGATCAGCTCCCGGTGCAGACCCCACCCATGGTTGATGTGTCCGTGCTCCCGGAACCCGTCCCCGTGATCGCTGGTGATGACCACGATGGTGCGGTTGCCCCCAGGCATCCGCCAGAGCTCCTCGAAGAGCGTCCTCAGCCACTTGTCCGTGAACCAGATCTCCCCGTCGTAGAGGTCCTCCTCTGTTGTGCCAAAGCTCTTCTCACCCGGGTGGGCGACGTACCTCCCGTGAGGATCCAGGTAGTGGGCCCAGAGGAACCACTTTCGGGAGGAGTTGCGGGCGATCCACGAGATGACCTTGCGAGTGAGGGCGGGCGATGTGACCGCGTAGGGGGCCCGCTTGGCGCCGATCTCGTTGTCGTAGGTGTCGAACCCCTGCTCCATGCCCCAGTCGTTGAAGTACTCGTGGGTGAGAATGGCCCCTGTGGTGTATCCACCTCTCTTCATCACCTCGGAGACGAGCCAGTTCTCGGGCAGGAGCTTGGGAGGCTTGCCAGGGCGCTCCCCGGACAGGGCGATGCCCGAGTGAAAGAACTTGGAGGTGATGATGGCGGGCACCGAGGCCACGGTCCCTGCCGCGGGCGCGTTGGCAAAGGTGAAGGAGGTGGACTTCTTGACCAGCTCGTCCAAGAAAGGGGTCGTGTCGCGTCCACGCTTCTCGATGTAGCCCCCGAAGCCCGTGTGATCGTAGCGCACGTCGTCCACGGTCAAAAAAAGGATGTTCCAGTCCCGGCGGTAGGCCTCGGGCACCTCCATGCGCTGACCATCCTTGTAGGTGGCCTGCCGCTTCAGGGAGAAGTCCCTTCCATCGCAGTTCTCGTCTATGCCGTTGTCCGGGATGTCACGGGCCCCCGGGTGGATCCGGCGATCGAAGGGCGCGCAGTCGTTCTCGCCGAGGAGAGAGCCATAGCCGTCGCGATCGAAATCGTTGGCCCACCGCACCCCGTCTATCATCCGGTGCAGAGGGGGCGACGAGGTCACGGCCAGGAGCTTGGTCTCCGGATCCGCGCCCCAGTGGACCAGCGTCACCGACGAGAGCAGGAGCCCGAGCCCGAGCGACGCCGCCCAGGTCACCCTCCTCGCCACGCGCCCCTTGGGCAGCAGCCCCCCGCGCCAGGCGAGCAGCCGCCCTCCAGCGACGAGACCCACGAGGAGGGCGACGGCGGCCACGAGGAGCCGCCAGGGCACTACCTCGGCCAGATCGGGAGCTGCGCGGTGGACCAGGAACAGAGCCGGCAGCAGAAGCAGCCCGAGGAGCAGCATGGCGGCCCGAAGCTGACCGAAGGGGTTCCACGCCCCGAGACGCCCGTGCAGGGCCCTGCCGAGCCGCCCCAGTCCCAGGGCCACCAGCACGGCGGCGAGCCCGAGAACCAGGAAGAGCCCTAGCTGGATTAGCGCCAGCATGAGCCCGAGAAGCTGCTTGGCGTGGAAGTATGGCCAGAGACGCAAGGTGAGGTGAGCAGAGGCTGCGACGTACAGGGGGAGCGTCAGGAGGAGCCCGAAGATCCAGCCTGCCGCCTTGGACGGCCCGCGAAGGCCCACGGCCCCGGGTACCAGAAGGCCCCTCCACGACAGGGCTTTGTCCGGAGCGATCAACCAGAGAGCCAACCTCGAGCCGGCCAGGGAGGCCGCCACAAGCGGCAGGAACAGCAGCCCGAAGAAAGCCCAGAGGGTCACGTCCAGGGCCACGAAGCGCAGCGCGGTCGCAAACCTGACCGGATGGGGCGCCGCCCAGATGGTCACGATGTACTCCACCAGCGCGGCCAACCCGATGGCCAGCAGGGCGGCGGAGGCGCCCCGGCGAAGATCCTGCATCAGGAGCCCCTTGAGACCGAAGCCAGGCGGCGGCTGCCCGGCCGCCGAGGCGGAGGAATCCTCCGGAGACTCGACCGAGGCGCCTTCTTCCTTTGGGGCCGCGATGGCTTCGTCTTCTCTGGAGTGCTCGGTGCTCATTCAATCATCCCAAGAGGACAACAGACTATTCCG
>JAVEWA010000572.1:0-4620 GCA_034004785.1 Polyangia bacterium | reverse complement strand
CCCGGGAATGGGCGGCATGACCCCGCCTCCGGGCACCATGGGCCCGGGAATGGGCGGCATGACCCCGCCTCCCGGCGCCATGGGCCCGGGAATGGGCGGCGCGTCTCCTCCACCTGGAGCGATGTCCTGGGGCGGGGGCGGAGGCGGGGGCGGAGGCGGCATGGCGCCGCCGCAAGGAGCCATGCCTGGCGCCTCCTACCCGGGCTCCCCTTCCATGGCCAGCATGCCAGCGGCCCACGTGAGCTCCTCGAGCCTGCCTCCAGGCCAGTTCCAGACTGCCCGCTCCGGCGGGGGCGGCATGGCGGTTATCCTGATCGTCGCCCTGCTCCTGGTGGCTGGCGGCGGAGGCGCCGCGGCCTGGTTCTTCCTGTTCAACAAGGGAGACAGCGGCTCCAAGGAGACCTCCAAGGAGAAGGTCGCCTCCAAGGACGGCGACGCCATGGACGGCGACGCCATGGACGGCGACGCCATGGACGGCGACGCCATGGACACCCGGCCCACGGTGGATCCGCGGGACGGCATGGACGGCCTGCCGAGCGTGGACGGCATGGATGGCATGGACAGGCCCGTCACGGATCCCATGGACCCCTCGGACGCGATGGACGCAATGGACGCGATGGACGCTCCGCCCGCCTCGGTCCTGGTGCTCACCACGCCGAGGGGCGCCTCGGTCACCAAGGACGGCAAGGAGGTCTGCCTCACCCCCTGCCCGGTCAAGGTGCCCGCTGGCGGGAGCGAGGACTTCGTGCTCAAGCTCAGGGGCCACGAGGCCAAGAACGTGACGGTCAGCGCCACCGGCCCAGCCCGGCTCACCTTCCGCTTGCACAAGGAGCGCTCCGGAGCAGGATCCGCCCGGATCGTGGAGCCGCCTCCTCCCATGCGCGAGGTGGTCATCGCGGCCATGCGCCGCGCGCCCGATCGCCCGCCCCCGGAGCGCCGCCCCGCAATGCGACGCGTCGCCGATCCCTTCTCGGAGGGCATCGACTGAGCCGCGCGTAGCGCCGGCCGAAGAGCAAAGCTCAGGCCCCATGGCCAAGGCTCGCAAGACGCCGCGCCTGCCGCCGCCCGAGGAACAAAGCTCAGGACCCATGACCAAGGCTCGCAAGACGCCGCGTGTGCGCTTGGACCAGGCCCTGGTGGACGCGGGCCTGGCGCCCTCCCGGAGCCGGGCCCAGGCCATGATCCTGGCGGGGGGCGTGCTGCTCGACGGCGAGCTGGTCACCCGCGCGAGCCATCCCGTTCCCGAGGGAGCCTCCCTGGCCCTCCGGGCCCAGGACCACGGCTTCGCCTCGAGAGGCGGCGTGAAGCTCGCTGGGGCGCTCGATCACTTCGCCTGGGATCCGAAGGGCCTGGTGGTCCTCGACGTCGGCGCCTCCACCGGCGGCTTCACCGACTGCCTGCTCCAGCGGGGCGCGCTCCACGTCATCGCCCTGGACGTGGGCTACGGCCAGCTCGCCTGGGCTCTGCGCCAGGATCCCAGGGTGACGGTCCTCGAGCGCACCAACATCCGCCAGGCCACCCTCGAGCTGCTCCTCGGGGCGGGCCCGCCGCCGCCGCCCCGGCCCCCAGACGCCGCGGTGGTGGACGTGTCCTTCATCTCACTCACCCTTGTCCTGCCCGTGCTCCTCTCCCTCCTGCCCCCCAGGGCTCCGGTCGTGGCCCTCATCAAGCCCCAGTTCGAGGCCGGCCGCGGCGAGGTGGGCAAGGGCGGGGTCGTGCGGGATCCCGAGGTGCGGGCCCGGGCCATCGGGCGCGTGGTGGAGGCCTGCCAGGGCCTCGGCTGCGAGGTCCGAGGCACTGTGCCCTCCTCCCTTCCCGGCCCCAAGGGCAACCTCGAGGAGCTGATCTTGTTCCTCTGCCCTGCGTCGAGCGATGCGCACGGCTCTACAGGCGTACAGCCCTAACCCAGGATGCGCTCGATGGTCTCGATCAGGTCCAGCCGATCCATGAGGTTGGTGACGTAGTCCATCTCGTCGGTCTGGAGCACGACCGTAGGGGAGAGGTCATAGCGTTTGAACCAGTCCTCGTAGAGCAGGTTCAGCCGGCGCAGGTAGGACACGGGCACGCTCTGCTCCTCGGGCCGGCCCCTGAGCTGGATCCTCTTCCTGATGGTTCTGAGGGATCCCGAGAGGAAGATCAGCAGGTCCGGCGGCCGGAGCGCCGCCACCATGCTCTCGTAGAGAGCCCGGTAGGTCTCGTAGTCCCGCTTGGCTATCCTCCTTGACCGGTACAGGTTGGCGGCGAAGATCTCGGCGTCCTCGTAGATGGTCCGATCCTGGATCACCGTGCGGGAGGAGCGGGCCCGGTCGAGCTCCTGGTGGATCCTGAACTTGCGGCACAGGAAGTACACCTGGGAGTGGAAGGCCCAGCGCTTCATGTCCTTGTAGAAGTCCTGGAGGTAGGGGTTCTCCTCGTTGGGCTCGTAGAAGGGCTGCACGTCGTAGCGCGCGCAGAGGAAGTGCACGAGGGAGCTCTTGCCAGCCCCCATGTTGCCGGCCACCGCGATGTATTTCCTGCCCATGAGCGCGAGATATTAGCACAGGGCGGGCCCACGAGAAGAGAATCGCCGCGCCAACCAGTATGTCCCCCCCATTGGGCGCGAACCGAGCGCAAACTTGGACAAGGGGCGAGCCTAGAGGAAGAGGATCGCCGCGCCAGCCACCGCGATCCCTGCCCCGATCACCGCCCTCGCACTCACGCGCTCCTTCTTCACGAGGATGGCCAGGGGGATGATGGTCACCGGCACGAGGGCCATGAGGGTGGCCGCCACCCCGGCCTGCGCGTGCTTCACCGCCAGCAGGGACAGGGAAACCCCCAGGAAGGGCCCGAACACCGAGCCGAGCCCGGCCCGCGCCAGGGCGGGCCTGTTCCCCATAGCCAGGCGCACCCGCGGCCAGAGCCCGAGGAGCGTGAAGAGAACCACAAAGCCGCCAATGCCCGCCAACACCCTGATCTGCGTGCTCACGAAGGGGTCGCCCTGGCCCATGCCATACTTCGAAAGGAGCAGCCCGGCGGCCTGCCCCGCCGCCCCCCCCAGGCCGAGGGCCAAGCCGGGCAGGTCCAGCCTCGTCCGGCCGCCATCCGCGGTGGGCTGCCTCTCCAGGATGACCCAGCCCACGCCCGCCATGACCACCAGCATGCCGATCCAGGCCCAGGGCCCGAGGGCCTCCCCCAGCAGGAAGCCTCCCAGGGTGGTCAGCACGGGCACCAGGGCCATAACCAGCATGCTGAGGCGGGCGCCGATCCTCACGAAGGCGTGAAAAAGGCACAGGTCTCCGAGGGTGAAGCCCACCAGGCCCGAGATGGACAGCCAGAGCCACCCGTGGGCGCCTACCCCCATGGGCAGAGGCGTCTGGCTTCGCACCAGCCCGAGCGCCATGAAGATCCCGAGGGCCATGACCAGCCTGATGAGGTTCAATGCCAAGGCGCCCATGCTCCTGGCAGAGGACTCGAAGGCCAAGGACGACACGGACCAGCAGAGCGCCGTGGCGAGGGCGGCCAGCTCGCCGAGGTAGGGGAGGCTCACTTCTGCGCTCCTGGCTCTCTACTTACCATCACGGGACGTTTGATACGCCCGCCGCCTCGCCGTGACAAGGGGCACTTCCGGGGGACGAGGGGCACTTCCGGGGGACGAGGGGCACTTCCGGGGGACGAGGGGCACCTCCGGGGGACGAGGGGCACTTCCGGGGGACGAGGGTTCTTCCCGGTGATGGACCGAGCAGCCCCAGTCGTAGGTGCCCATCTCGACCCAGGCGCCGGTCAGGGGCATCGAGGTCTTCATCAAGGAGGGGGAGTCGGGGCGCATCTCCGCCCGGGCCCCGACCGGGCTGTTCCTGGCTCCGCGCAGCGAAGGTCTCGCCTTGGGCGGTACTGCTTCGCTCCCTGGGCATCCCTGGCGCGGGGAAAAAAGCGATGCAGCCCGGTGTGGGCTTGGCGCGCGCACCGCCCGCTGCCGGCTCTGAAGGGCCACGGCGGCCGGCGCGCGCTGCACTTCGGTGTAAGAGGGGATGATGTACCCCTCATCCTGGGGGCCCCTGGGCTTCGCTCTCCCTGTTCCTGATTGGCGTGGGGCTTGGTCGTTCGCAACTAGGGGATCGCGGCAAGAACACCCAGGACATGTTTTATGTGAGGGCAATCATTGCCGCCCGGGGCCTCTTAATGTGCAAGAACCCCTGGGACATGCCTGCATCTGGATGGAGTTATTGCAGTCCGAGCAGGGGATCGCGGCAAGAACGCCCAGGACATGTTTTATGTGAGGGCAATCATTGCCGCCCGGGGCCTCTCAATGTGCAAGAACCCCTGGGACATGCCTGCATCTGGATGGAGTTATTGCAGTCCGAGCAGGGGATCGCGGCAAGAACACCCAGGACATGTTTTATGTGAGGGCAATCATTGCCGCCCGGGGCCTCTGGCCGCCCGGGGCGTGCTCCTCGCGACAGGAACCAGGCTCCGGCACAATTGGAACCGGGCGGTGAAATGTGGGGAGAACACGATCGCCCTGAGGCGCCGGCCGGACCCTCTCGACCCGGACGCCGGCCGGACCCTCTCGACCCGGACGCCGGCTCGACCCTCTCGACCCGGACGCCGGCTCGACCCTCTCGACCCGGACGCCGGCTCGAC
>JAVEWA010000571.1:0-4625 GCA_034004785.1 Polyangia bacterium | reverse complement strand
CAGCGTTGCCGAGGAGACACTTGGAAGCCGATTTTACTCCTGTCAAATGGCGATAGACATAACGATTTTCTGTCTCGAAGTACTCCTCTGCCTGTCTAGATGCGGACCGTCGGTATCTTGGACCGTAGGCTCTTCGCAGGTGTCGCATCGCATGAAAGAAGTCTGCGGTCGGGGCCCTGTGAGCCGGGGATTCAAGGGGATGAGGCAACACGCTCGGCTATCTTGAGGCCGTCCACCGCGGAGCTGACGATGCCCCCCGAGTAGCCGGAGCCTTCGCCCGCGGGGTAGAGCCCTGGGTGGGAGACGGACTGGCCGCTCTCGTCCCGCAGGAGCCTGAGGGGCGCCGAGGTGCGGGTCTCGACGCCGACGAGGACCGCCTCGCCGGTGACGAAGCCTCGCAGCTTGCCGTCGAAGCGAGGCAGGGCGCGTCGCAGGGCCTGGGTGACGAAGTCCGGCAGGACCTCGGCGAGGTCCGCCTCCCTGACTCCCGGCAGGCAGCTCGTTTCCAGCGGGCCGGTGGCGTCGACGACGCTCGGTTTCCTGGATTTGCCCCTTCCCGGTCCGAGAAAGGCGAGGAGGTTCTGGGCCGGGGCGCGGTAGTCCCCGCCGCCAGCCCGAAAGGCCGCCTCCTCGTAGCGGCGCTGGAAGCGAACCCCTGCCAGGGGATCGATAGCCCCGAGGTCCTCCTGGCGGACGGTCACCACCAGGGCGGCGTTGGAGCGCGCCCCGTCTCGCCGCGAGCTGCTCATGCCGTTCACGACGAGGCCGCCCGGCTCGGAGGCGCAGTTCACCACCTGGCCTCCTGGGCACATGCAGAAGGAGTAGGTCGCGCGCCCGGTCTCCCTGTCCGTCCAGGCCAGAGCGTACTCGGGGGCCGGAAGGAGCGGGTGCGGGCCGCGGCCGTACTGGATGCGGTGGATGAGCGCGGCGGGGTGCTCCACCCTGAGGCCCATGGCGAAGGCCTTCGGGGCCATGGCCACCCCGCGCTCATGGAGCATCGAGTAGGTGTCTCTTGCGCTGTGGCCGGGCGCGAGCACCAGGCAGTCGCAGGGCAGCTCCTCTCGGTCGTCCAGCACCGCGGCCCGGATCGCCCCTCCCCCATGGCTCGTTGCGGCAGAAGCCTCGGTCACAAAGCCAGTCAGACGGGTCGAGTAGCGAAGCTCCACTCCAAGGGACTCGAGGGCCCGGCGCATGCCTACGAGGATCACTCCGAGCTGGTCCGTGCCGAGGTGGGGCTTGGCGTCGGTGAGGATCCTCTCGGGCGCGCCGCAGGCGACGAGGGTGCCAAGCACCCGCTGCACGCCGCCGTGGTGGATCCGGGTGGTGAGCTTGCCGTCCGAGAAGGCTCCGGCCCCGCCCTCGCCGAACTGCATGTTGCTCTGGGGATCGAGGCCCCCTCCCCCCCAGAAGCGGGCCACGTCCCTCTGGCGCTCCTCTACCTTGCGGCCCCGCTCCACCAGGGTCACTCTCGACCCCGACCGGGCGAGGCCGAGGGCCGCGAAGAGGCCGGCTGGCCCCATGCCCACCACCACCGAGCGGTGCGGCCTGCCGAGTGAAAGGGCGCCAGGGGGCCGGGCAATCTCTCTTGGCGCACCGAGGAGCGCCTCTCCCTCTTCCTTCGGCGCGCCGAGGAGCGCCTCTCGCTCTTTCTTCGGCGCGCCGAGGAGCGCCTCTCGCTCTTCGCTCGACCAGGGCATGGGATCCTCGGGCCTGAGCCTCCCGAGGCGGGGGTTGCCCTGGTTCCTTGAGAGCAGCGCCTCCTCGTCCTGCACCTCGAAGGCCAGGGTGAAGATCCTCAGGATGCGCGGCTTGCCTCGCGCGTCTATTCCGCGGCGCAGCACCCGGAGCCCGCTGGCTTCTCCCTGCCCGAGCCCGAGCTCCTCCTCCAGGCGGCGCCCGAGGAGCTCCTCTGGCTCGTCGAGCTCGAGGGCCAGCTCTCTCAAGCGTAGGGTCATGCCCGAATCATAGGTGAAAGCAGGGGATGGACAAATGCTATTCCATGCCTGCGGGCTCGGCTTCTCGGGCAAAGGCTCAGGGGAAGGGGGCAAGCCGGCGGCAGGGACTTGCTCGTTTGACATCATGATGTCATGATGTCATGATGTAGGTGTTTGATCCTGGAGGTTCAGCCATGGTCAGATCACAGATCCAGTTCGAGCCGGCCCAGTACGAGCAGATCCGGAGGCTGGCTCACCGGGAGCGGATCTCCATCGCCGAGGCAGTGAGGCGCCTGGTGAACCGCGGGCTGTCCATGGGAGGCGAGATGGAGGCGTCCCCAAGGGCGGCGGCGCTCCTCGACCTGGCTGGGTTCGCCTCGGGGGGACCCAGGGATCTGGCGCAGAGGCACGACGAGTACCTCGACGAGGATCTCGGGAGATGAAGGTCTTCGTGGATACCTCGGCGCTTCTTGCGCTCGTGAACCGGGATGACGAGCACCACGGCGCGGTGACCGAGGCGGTGAGGGGCATCGTCGCGAGGGGGGATCAGCTCGTCACCTGCTCCTATGTGCTCGTGGAGGCGGGCGCCCTCGTCAGGCGGCGCCTGGGGGTCGCGGCCTTCATGGCCCTGGGAGAGGCGGTGGAGCGGGCCATGGACGTGGTGTGGGTGGACCAGGAGCTGCACGCCAGGGCCTGGGAGGCGGCCTGCGGGTCTTCGAATCAGGGGCCGAGCCTCGTGGACCATGTCTCGTTTCTCACCATGCGAAGCCTCGGGGTGGAGACGGCCCTCGCCCTGGACGCTCACTTCGAGGCCGCTGGGTTCGGAACGCTGCCCTAGGCCGGAAGGCCCGCTCGGTGTTGTGATACAACTTCAGAAGCTCGCCCATGCGCGGCGATGCACGGGAGGCTCCCATGCCTGAGCGCGATCTCCTGCTGGCAATAGACCAGGGCACCCAGAGCGTGAGGGCCCTCGTCTACGATCTGCGCGGCGAGCTCAAGGCCAAGGCCCAGGTCCACATCGAGCCCTACAAGTCCCCCCACCCGGGCTGGGCCGAGCAGGATCCCCTCTACTACTGGAAGACCCTGTGCGAGGCCTGCCAGAGCCTCTTCGCCCAGGGCGCGGTGCCCAAAGAGGCCATCGCCGGGGTGGCCCTCACGACCCAGCGGGCCACCCTCGTCAACCTGGACGCCCAGGGCGAGCCGCTACGGCCCGCCATGGTGTGGCTCGATCAGCGCCGGACCGAGGGGCTCAAGCCCCTCGGCGGCAAGTGGGGCCTGCTTCTCCGGCTCGCGGGCATGGCCGAGACCGCGGCCTACTTCCAGGCCGAGGCCGAGGCCCACTGGCTCGCGAGGAACCAGCCCGAGATCTGGGAGCGCACCCACAAGTTCCTGCTCCTGTCCGGCTACCTGACCCATCGCCTCACCGGGCGCTTCGTGGACTCGGTGGGCTGCCAGGTGGGCTACCTCCCCTTCGACTACAAGGGCCTCGCCTGGGCCAAGCCCGGGGACTGGAAGTGGCTCGCCCTGCCCATCGCCCGCGAGCGCCTGCCCGAGCTGGTGCCGGTCGGCCGGCCACTCGGTGAGATCACCGCCCGCGCCGCCGAGGAGACGGGGATCCCCGAGGGTCTCCCCCTCGTCGCGGCGGCGGCGGACAAGGCCTGCGAGGTGCTGGGCGCCGGGTGCCTCACCCCCGAGGTGGGCTGCCTGTCCTACGGCACCACCGCCACCATCAACACCGTGCACCGCCGCTACGTGGAGGCCATCCCCTTTCTGCCGCCCTACCCTGCGGCGGTTACCGGGGCCTACTCCCTGGAGATCCAGATCTACCGGGGCTACTGGATGGTCTCCTGGTTCAAGCAGCAGTTCGGCCACAGGGAGATGGCCATCGCCAAGGAGCGGGGCGTCGAGCCCGAGGAGCTCTTCGACGAGCTCGTCCGGGCCGTGCCCCCCGGCTCCATGGGCCTGGTGCTCCAGCCCTACTGGTCTCCTGGGGTGAAGGTGCCGGGCCCCGAGGCCAAGGGCGCCATCATCGGCTTTGGGGACGTGCACACCCGCGCGCACCTCTACCGGGCCATCCTGGAGGGCCTGGCCTACGGCCTGCGGGAGGGCAAGGAGCGGACCGAGCGGCGCGCCAAGGTGCGCCTGTCCGAGGTGCGGGTGGCGGGCGGCGGCTCCCAGTCCGACGCGGCCATGCAGCTCACCGCGGACATCTTCGGCCTGCCCGCCTCCCGGCCTCACGTGAACGAGGCCTCGGGCCTGGGGGCAGCGATCGATCTGGCCGTGGGCCTCGGGCTCCAGCCGAGCTTCGAGGCCGCCGTGGCGGACATGACCCGCGTCGGCCGGGCCTTCGAGCCGGATCCGGCCTCCAGGCGGATCTACGACGAGCTCTACGGCCAGGTCTATCTGAAGATGTATAAGCGCCTCAGGCCGCTCTACGAGCAGATCCGGCGCATCACCGGCTACCCCAAGCCGATCTGAACGCCCGCGAGCAGCAAATCCGGGGAGGGAGCCTCCTGCCGAGGCAGGGCGTGCCCTGGATACTATCCCTAGGGGATTGCCTGAAGGTGGCTTCCAAGCCGGTCGAAAGTCGTGCGCCAGTCTGTCGGAGCCCAACCGATATCACTTCATGCCGGCATCCGTGATTAGATGAGCCCACTTTCCTGCCATAGGAGCGTGCGAATCATGCACTGC
>JAVEWA010000570.1:0-4646 GCA_034004785.1 Polyangia bacterium | reverse complement strand
ACGGCCAAGGCGCGGCAGGCCGAGGGCTGGCACATGGTGGAGGACGCTGGCCGGGGCTGGCGCCGGGTGGTGCCCTCGCCAGAGCCCCTGGAGATCGTCGAGCTGGACGTGATCTCCTCGGCGGTGAAGGAGGGCTGGATCGTGGTGGCGGGGGGAGGCGGAGGCATCCCTGTGGTGCGCGACGAAGAGGGCGACCTACAGGGCATCGCGGCGGTGATAGACAAGGACAGGCTTTCCTCGCTCCTCGCCGCCAAGCTCGGCGCGGACCTGCTGGTCATCTCCACGGGGGTGGAGAAGGTCTCGCTCCGCTTTGGCAAGCCCGATCAGCGGGATCTGGATCGCCTGACCGGATCGGAGGCCGCGAGATACCTTTCCGAGGGCCACTTCCCGCCGGGCTCCATGGGCCCCAAGATCGAGGCTGCCCTCGGCTTTGTGAAGGCCGGCCGCGAGGCCATCATCACCGACCCACCCAACCTCTGCCGCGCCCTGCGGGGAGAGACCGGCACGCGGATCCTGCCAGGGTGATCCCTCGGTTCGCAGTGTGAAGTTGCGGAACTGGGCCTAGGGGGCAGCCTCTTCGTCGCAGGTGAGCTCGGAGGCGGTTCCGCACTCCACGTGCTCGGGGGTGGCCAGGGTGATGGCAACCCACACCCTGGTCTCGGTCTCGCTGGTGGACTCGGGCGCCTGCACCTCTGGCATGGTGAAGGTTGCGGTGCGGTAGTCCGTCCCCGAGAAGGTGAAGTTCAAAAGGAGCTGATCCCAGGTTGCACGCTGGTTTCCCCGACCAGGTACGAAGCCGCAAGCCCATCCATCGCAGGTGACCGAGCCCCACACGCTCATGCGCATGGCGCAGGCGGTGGTGGTGTCGCCTGCCTCGGCCTGGGCGTCGTCGTGGGACCAGGCGTTGCCAGAGGCGAATGGGATCACGGTGCAAGCGCTCCAGTCGAGGGTTGTGCCCGCGAGCACGCCGGTTCCCCAGGCAGTGCAAGGACGGCTCAGGCTGGGCGAGACCGGGATGGTCGGGGGGGTCCCCGTCATGCCGAGGAGCCCCACGCTGTGATCCACGTTGGTGGTAACGTCGGCGCCCGTGCAATCCACCATGAACTCGATGGGCAGGTAGTACTCGACCAGGGAGACGTTGCCCGCCACCGGCTCGCCGCCGCTCGCAGGGAAGCGGAGGCGCATGAAGGCCCTCCTGAACTCGGAGGTGATGGTGAAGGGAGTGGTGGCCCCGCCCGAGAGGCTCGGGTTGGCGTTGTTCAGGGTCGCCGACGTCGTGGTGTCGCCGCAGGTCTGAGGCGCGTCGCTCACGCGGAACTGGCCGTTCAGGCGGTAGAGCACGTCGCAGTACACGGGCTCCTGGGGGACGCAGCTCGGCGCCCCGCCGCTCCAGAGCCCCGTCTCCAGGCAGGCAACCTCGGCGGTGCCCACCAGGTCGAAGCCCGAGTCACAGGCGTAGGTCGCTGTCGAGCCATAGGTGGTCTGGCCCACCGTGAGGCTGCCGTTCGGAGGGGCCGGGGCCGGCTGGCCGCAGTCCACCGGCGCGCAGACGAGGGGCGCCGGCTCCCAGCCAGACATGGTGCAGCTCGCCTCCAGCGGATCCGCCTGGGGCGGCACCGGATCGTGGCCCACCAGGCAAGAGTAGCTGGCCGTGGCCCCGAAGGTCGTGGCCATATAGGACAGGCTCGAAAGGGTGCCCGCTGGTGGCGGCCCGCAGTCGTGGAGCTGGCAGGCGACGTTGCCCTGCCAGGTGCCGTCGGCCTCGCAGGTCTGGGTGGAGCCGCTGCCCGAGGCCCACTCGAAGCCCGTTGAGCCATCGCAAGCGAAGGTCGCCACGGTGCCGTAGGTGTTGCCTCCGCCATCTGTCCGTTGGACGCCCGGCCCGAGGGCCGCGGCTGGATCCGGCGGGCAGGTCACGATGCTGCAAGTCGTGGCGGGGCCCGCCCAGGCCCCGTCGGCGCCGCAGGTCAGGGAGGCGCCGCCTCCGGTGTAGCCCGTGGCGCAGGCATATGTGGCTGTGGAGAGATAGGTCGTCCCGGTCGAGGAGACGAGGACGCTGTCGGGCCCGTTCAGCGCGGGCGGCGCTCCGCAGTCCACGGGCGTACAGACCGGGGCGGAGCCGCTCCAGAGCCCGCTCGCCTCGCATAGGAGGCTGGCGGCGCCTTCGACGTCGTAGCCCGGATCGCAGGAGTAGGTCACGGTGGATCCCAGCGTCGTGGAGGTGTAGCTCCGCGAGCCGTTGTCGGGCGCCGCGGGCGGCACGCCGCAATCGACCGGCACGCAGCCGAGGCTCGTCCCCTGCCAGACGCCGCCGCCTCCGTCCACGGCACAGACGAGGGTCGTGGGCTCGGCGTATCCCGGCGCCGGGACGTAGCCCAGCTCGCAGACGTAGTCGGAGGTGGCCCCCAGGAAGCGGCCCGTGCTCGACTGGAGCAGGGCGTGGCTCGATGGCGCAGGGGTGGGAGGCTCGGGACAGAAGTCGGGGTCCAGGGCGCAGGCGAGCGTCGCTCCGCCCCAGGCGCCATCTGCCTCGCAGAGCTGGCTGGCGTCCCCGCTCGAGGCCTCGTAGCCCAGCTCGCAGGCGTACTCGACCGTCTGGAGGTAGAAGTACTCAGCCTGGGGGTTCGTGACGGTCGTGCCCTCGCCGATGGCCGGCGCCGGACCGCAGGAAACAGGGGCGCAGACCAGGGGCGCGGGGCTCCAGGCGCCGCTCGCGGTGCAGGTAATCGCCTCACCTCCCGCCGAGGGGGCGTATCCGATCTGGCAGGCATAGGTCGCCGTGTGGCCCAGGGTGGTGCCCGTCACCCCCACCAGGGACGCGAACTCCCCCGCGGGGGGCGGAGCGCCGCAGTCCACGGGCTGGTTGCACATATCCCCCAACCAGCCGGGATCGCATATGCAGTGATCGAAGACTCCGCCCGACTCGACGCAGGAGCCGTGCTCGCAGGGATTGGGCGCGCAGGTGAGGGGCGCTGGCTCGCACGCGAGCCCGACAGCCGGGGACCAGGCCCCGGTGGCGAGGCAGCTCACGCTGGTCGGGCTGCCCGAGATGGGCACGTACCCTCCATCGCACTGGTAGGTCACGACTGCCCCGTAGGTGGTGTCACTGTAGGGATCCAAGTTGGCGTATTCCCCGGCTGCCGGAGGTGGCCCGCAGTCCCTGGGCTCGCAGGCAGGCGTAGCCGTCCAGGTGCCGGCGGCGCTGCAGGTGATGGTGGCGCCGCCATCCATGTCGTAGCCGTCCAGACAACTGTAGGTAGCGGTGCTGCCGTAGGTGGTGCTCGTGAAGGAGGGGGCCGCGGCGTGGGCCACGGGCGGCGGAGCGCCGCAATCCCTCGGCTCGCAAGTTGGAGCCTGGCCGGACCAGAGGAGATCGTCTCCAGACAGGGTGCAGCTCCGCTCATAGGTGGGCTCCGACAGCGGAACCCCGGAGAGCGCCAGGTAGTATCCGGTGTCGCAGCCATAGGAAGCCACCCCTCCCAGGTACCGGTCTGGCTGGCTCACCGTTCCATTCACGGGAGCAGAGAGCAACGGACAGAGCCCCTCCTGGCAGCTTGGGACCTGGCCTCCCCAGGCGCCGTCGGTCTGGCACCTCACTGGATCGGCGGGATCCGCGTTGAGATCCCAGCCTGGGTCGCAAACGTACAGGGCCTCGTCTCCAGGCACGATCTCTCCTTCAGGCCCGCAGCCGCCAACCGACACCGAGCCATTCAGGATGCCAGGCAGGTCGGAGGCGTCACAGGTGACCAGGACGCAGCTCGGCTCGACCCCCAACCAGGCGCCCTCCCCTCCGCCGTCCAATCCACAGGTGATCTCGGTGCCGCCGCTCTCCGAGTAGCCAGCTCCGCAGGTCAGATCCGCGATGGCGCCGTAGTAGGTCTGGGTCGGGTTATTGACGAGGATGTTCGGGTCGGTGGGCGTGTAGGTCCCGCAATCGATCAGGGCGCAGGAGCGGGCCCCGCTCCAGGAGGCGCTCGCCTGACAGATGGCTTGGGCGTCCCCCACGAGGCCATAGCCCGTCTCGCAGGAGTAGGTCGCGGTCATGCCGAAGGTCGTGCCGCTCGGAGCAGAGACCACGAGGGGCGCGGTGGCTGGCGGCGGCCCGCAATCCACAGGAGAGCAGATCGGGGCGGAGCCGCTCCAGTCCCCGCTCGGCCCGCAGGTCCGGTCGGCGACCCCGACCAAGTTGTAGCCAGTCGCGCATACGTGCTGGGCGATGGCGCCGTAGCCCGTGTCCGAGCCCGCTGGGCCCGGGATGTAAGTGATGTAGAGGTTGGGGTCCGTGTTGGCGATCGTCCCGCAATTCACCAGGTTCTCGCAGAAGGTCCCTGTCCAGCCATCCTGACACTCGCAGTGGTCGAACTGGCCCGAGACCTCGAAACAGGTGCCATGACCGCTGCAGGTGTCTGTCTCGCACCTGGGCGGCGGCTCCACGCAGGTGGGCTCGGCCCCGGACCAGCCCGTCGCGGTGCAGGTCCGCGTGGCCACGCCCGACAGGAGATAGGGCGCCAGGCAGGAGTAGCTGGCCAGGGCGCCCAGGGTGGTGCCGCCCGAGACGTCCACCAAGATCGGCTCGGTGGCGGCGCCCGGATGCCCGCAGTCGTGGGGCACCTCGCAGCGCACCCCAGACCAGCCCGCATCGCAGC
>JAVEWA010000569.1:0-4653 GCA_034004785.1 Polyangia bacterium | reverse complement strand
CTCGAAGACGAGATCCCGGGGGGTGGCCTTCTCGGCGCTCCTCTGGCTGGGAGCGAGCACCCTGCTGCTTCTCGGCTGGAGGCGCTTCGTCTGAGCCTCGTGGGGCCGGCGGGCGCCGCTAGGAGAGCCAACCCGACAGAGCCCTCGCTCAGCCCTCGCCGCCTTTCTTCTTCTCGTCCTTCTCATCCCTCTCCTCTTCCCCACCTTCGGCCTCGGCCTCGGCCTCAGCCCCGGCCTCAGCCCCGGCCTCGGCCTCACCGTCGTCGTCGTAGCCCAGCTCCCTGGCGAGCTTCCGCTCCTTGGCCTCGCGCTTTCGCGAGATCATCCAGGCCACGACCACGCCCATCAGGTACATGATGATGAGTGGGCCGGCCATGGCGGTCTGGGTGAACACGTCGGGCGGAGTGAGGATGGCCGAGATCAAGAACGCGAGCACTACCCAGTACCTGAAGAACCGGAGCAGGGAGCGATGGTTCACCAGGCCCACCTTGGCGAGGAAGTAGAGCAGAAGGGGCAGCTCGAAGACGAGCCCGAAGGCCAGGAGCAGCTTCAGCACGAGGCCCACGTAGGTCTCCATCATGATGGTCGGCTTGATGGCTGCCTTCAGGATGCCTGCCTTGGCGTGGTCCAGCTCCATGCCGAAGACCTTGCCGATCTCGTCTATGAGGCTCAGGTTTCCGGCCCGGTCGTAGGCGAAGTCGAGCAGGTACTGGAAGCCGTAGGGAAAGACGACCTTGTAGGCGAAGGCGACCCCGCCGAAGAAGAACAGCGTTCCGAAGAACACGAAGGCGACGGCCAAACGCCGCTCGGTTCGGTAGAGGCCCGGGGCCACGAACATCCAGAGCTGGTAAAGAATCCAGGGCGCGGCCACCACTATGCCCGCGATCAGCGAGAGCTTCAGATAGACGAAGAATACCTCCATGGGGCTCTGGATGTGCAGGGTCGGCGCCTCCTTGAAGGCGCTCACGAGGGGGGCCGCCACAAAGTCGAAGATCTGCTCCGACACCAGGAAGCACCCGACGACAGCCACGAGGAGGCCCTGAAGGCAGCGCGTGATCCTGACGCGAAGCTCGTCGAGGTGCTCGATGAATGGGAGCCGCTTCTCGTCCACTGGTCACCCGGATCCCGGCTGGGATCCCCCTCCCGCGGGCCGTGATCGGCCCGGCCGCACCATCCGCCGCCTCGAGCTTCCCTTGGGGGATTGCCCCGCGCCAGGCTCCAGGGCAGCCGCCGAGCCCGGAGGGGCTGACGCCATGCGCTCTGTCTCCTTCCGGATGGAGGCGCCTGAAGGTTCCTGGCTCTTCGGACTCTCACCAATGGAAAGTCCGCCCTCCTCCCCGCCGAAGGTTGCGCCTGGGCCTCCCTCGGACAGGGCCGGGCCGGGGTCGCCGCTCACACCCTCGCCGGGAGCCCTCCTGGGCGGGCGCACCAGGGGCCGTCCCTTGGGCACCGGCCGCGGGGCGGGATCATAGTCCTCCTCGCGAGCCTTCGGCTCCCCGTCCTCGTCGAAGATCGATCTGACGGCCTCCCTCGCCTCTGCCACGGACTGCTTCGCCTCCTTGACCGCCTTCACGAACTCGTCGTCCTTGTCCACAGTGCCCTTGATGTCGTTCAGGCTGCGCCTGAGGTCGCGGATCCCCTGTCCGATCGACTTGGCAAGCCCGGGCAGCTTGGATGGTCCCACCACCAGGAAGAGGATCACTCCAACGAGGACTAGCTCCCACATGGAGATCCCGAACATGAACGATCTCCTGCGCTACCGGGGAGGCCCCGGCGCGTATCCTCTTCGCCCTGCGAGCTTTTCAGCGCAATGGAGCATGGAGCACGAGGCTATCCGGCAGGTCGCTCTTTCAGGCCCGCTTCGAAGCTCTCGGACATACCGCTCAGTTGAACCTCGTGGGCCTCCACCAGCCGAGCCACGTCCTCCACGCGGCCCGCGAGCTCCTTTCCCTGGCGGGCCTGCGCCGCCTGCACGGTGTCAATCTGCTTGACCATCTCGGATATCCCCTCGATGCTCTTGCTGATCTGCCTGCTCCCGCGGGTCTGTTCCCCGGTGGAGCGCTCTACCTGCTGGGTGATCGTGCGCATCCGATCCGCGCTTCGCATGATCTGCTCCGAGCCCCGCGCCTGCTCGGCTGTGGCCGAGGCCATCTGCTGCACCCGCTCCGCGATGGAGCTGATCGCGTCGGCCACGCGGTTGGTGCCGGTGGCCTGCTCGACCGTGGTCTGCGCGATCTCCTTGACCATCTCCGTCGCACGCTCGGCGCTCTCCAGGATGATACGGAGGGCGCTCTCCGCCGAGTGGCTTACCTTCACCCCCTGGGCCACGCTGCGCGCTCCCTCCTCCACCGCCTTGATCGCGTTCGCGGACTCGGCCTGGACTCCCTCGATCAGGCTGGCGATCTCCTTGGTGGAGGCGGCGCTGCGCTCGGCGAGGTCCTTGATCTCGTCCGCCACCACGGCGAAGCCTCGGCCATGCTCGCCCGCCTGCGCGGCAATGATGGCCGCGTTCAGAGCCAGGAGGTTGGTCTGATCGGAGACGTCGTCGATGACGCTCAGGATCTTGCCGATCTCGCTTATCTTGCTGCCGAGGCGACCTATCACGTCCACCACCTGGCTCGAGGTCTCCTTGATCTGGGTGATGCTCGAGAGAACCTGATTGATGGCGTCCACGCCCGTGCCGGCGGACTTGGAGACGGCCTCCGAGAGGCCCGCGCTCTCGTTGGCGAACCGCTTGACCTGGCGGATGGAGATGTCGATCTCGTTCATGGCCGCCGAGGTCTCCTCCGCGGTGGTCGCAAGGGAGTCCACGTTGTGGGCCACCTCCTTGATGGAGGACGTCATCTCCTCGATGGAGGACGCGGTCTCCTCGACTGACTGGGCGAGGTTGTACATGTTCTCCGCAACCTCGTCCTTCGCCGCCGCGAGCTCGAGGATCGCCGAGGCGCTCTCCTGGGCGTTTCCCGCGAGGTTCCCCACGCTGGTGGCCACACTCTGGAGGTTCACGTTCATCTCGGCCACGGCGCGAGCCACCGAGCCGACCTGCTCTCGCTGGTTGGAGACCGACCTGCGAGCCTCTGCGAGGCGGGCCGAGAGCGAGCGGAGCAGCTCCTGCTTACGGGCGCCTTCTGCCTCCACCGCGAGGCGGGCGCCATCCAATCGCTGCCTGAGCCGCTCCACGAGGTGGACCACATCCTCCAGGCCGCTCAGCTCGTCCTCCATGGCGATGCGGACCAAGGCCGTCTCCAGCCTCCTCGCACGCGCCGACATCCCCAGGGCCACCGCCAGGATCCCCGCCAGACCGCCTGCTCCGGCGATGACCACCGCGGTCCGGGCGCCCGGGTAGAGCACCAAGGCCAGCAGCCCCACGACCAAGACGACACCGAGACCCAGGATGAAGGACGGCTCGGCCAGGATCCGACGTTGGAAGGTCGCTTCTTTCATGACACCACGCTCGCGCCAGGGCTGGTTGGGCCTCTCCATCTGCTGCGGCCTCCAGGGCGACCGGGAGGGCGAAGCCGCCCCAAACATAGCATCAGGCCCAATTCAAAGCAGTTTTTAAAGGAGGCCAGCCTCGCCTCGGGCAAGTCCGCCAAGGGGAAGCTGGGCAGGCAGACCCAGGGCTTCGATCCGGATTCCACGGTCATCGAGGGCCCGCTCGAGCGCCTGGGGACGGGCCCCCAGGAAGGTCACGAGCGCTGGTCTGCAGGCCTCCACGTAAGCCACCAGGGCCTCGAAGTCCAGCTCGTTGCCGAGGGGAAAGGAGACCTCGCACCCGCTCGCCGCCAGCAGCTCCGAGGAGGGCCTCAGGCCCGTCAGCAGAGCACGCGCCATTGGCGGCTCCCTGCGGCCAGAGAGCCTCAAAGAGCGCTCCAGGGGCCAGAGGAGCACCTCTCCCGCCACCGGCTCTCCCTCGAAGCGCGTCACCTGGCCGAGTGCTACGCCAGCGGCCCGCAGGGGTCCGAAGAAGCGATGGACCTGGCGGTGGGCCCTGACCTGGAACCCGGCGGCCTGAAGCGGCGACGCGGCGGCCTGAAGCGGCCCGAGGGGGTGTCCGTGGAGCAGGACGACGCTCCCGTCACGCCTGGCCCGGTGGGCGAACTCCAGGACCTGGCAGATGGTCTCCTCTGTAGGGGGGCAATGGAAACCAGGCTCTGCCGCGATGGGACGGAGCACCAGGTGGTCGCACCGCCGCGGCGCGGCCGGGGGAAGTCCGAGGAGGGCAGCCCCCCGGCCCAGATGGCCCGAGTAAAGCAAGCTCTTCCCCTCGAGACGCACGCTGAGAGCCGCGGCGCCAGGGACGAAGCCGCTCGGCAGGAGCTCCAGCTCGAGCTGCCCCAGCAGGAGGGGCCGGAAAAAGGGAGTAGCCAGGGCTGGGCCGAGGCGAGCCCCCAAGAGTCTGGCGGTGAGATCCGATGTGATTACCCTCGGGCCTCCCTGCGCCATGACCACGAGGGCGCTACTCAAGAACGCCACGCCCCCTTCGCCCTCGCCGTCGAAAGAGACGCCACCGCCCTCCAGGCGAAGTCCGCGCCGGTCGAAGCGCACACCCAGCTGTCGGGCTTTCTTGGTCGAGCGGTTCTTCGAGGTCACTTCACGACGATTCCATCATTGTAAGAGGGTGACCTGCAGGCTGATGGCGCCAGATCCACC
>JAVEWA010000568.1:0-4665 GCA_034004785.1 Polyangia bacterium | reverse complement strand
CGCAGACCTCCTGGCCATTCACCTCGCCATCCCCGCAGCGGCCCGAGCAGCCGCTCGTGTCCACGGCGCAGCTCGCGGTGCAGCCGAGGGCGCCGCCGTAGAAGCCGTAGTCCGCGCAGCTCTTGCCACCTAGCTCGGCGCCCTCGCACTGCTCCATGGCCGGTTGCCAGGTGCCGTCCCCGCAGCGGCCCTCGCAGTTTGCCGTGTTGTGGGTGCACCAGGAGGTGCAGGCGAGGGTGCCACCGTAGTAGCCGAAGTCGGAGCAGCTCTTGCCGCCCAGCTCCGCTCCCTCGCAGGACTCGGGCCCGTTCAGGGCGCCGTCGCCGCAGAAGCCCTCGCAGGAGCTGGGATCTATGGCGCAGCCAGGCGTGCAGGTGAGGGGACCGCCGTAGAAGCCGTAGTCCTGGCAGGACCGAGCGCCGAACTCCGCGCCCTCGCACTGCTCGTGGAGAGGCTGGAACTCGTTATCGCCGCAACGCCCCACGCAGTTGCTCGTGTCGTAGCCGCACTGCTCGGTGCAGCCGAGCACGCCCTCGTAGTAGCCGAAGTCCTGACATGTCTTGCCGCCCAGCTCCGCGCCGTCGCACTGCTCGGGGCCGTTTCGCGAGCCGTCGCCGCAGAAGCCCAGGCAGGCGCTCGTGTCATAGGTGCAGAGCGCCGTGCAAGACAGCGGACTCGGGAAGTAGAAGCCGAGGCTCTGACAGGTGGCGGTGCCCATGTCCGTGGCGTCGCACTGCTCTAGCCCCTCACGAACCCCGTCGCCGCAGCCGGGGAGCTTGCAGTTGGTCTTGCAGGTGGCGCCGGGGCCGTCGAAGTTCACCATGGCACAGCCCTCGGGGAGGTTCGAAGCGTCCGTTCCGCAGTCGCATGCCTCATTCATTGCTACGTCCAGGTAGCCGTTGCCGCAGGTCGTGTCGCTCTTGCAGTCGGGTGTGCAGCCATCGGCCGGGTCCTGGTTGCCGTCGTCGCACACTTCGCCCGGATCCATCCTGCCGTTGCCGCAGTACTCTAACTGGCACTGATGACAGCCGTCCCCAGGAGCGTCGTTGCCGTCGTCACACTCTTCCCCTGGGTCCACAACCTGGTTACCGCAAGCGTACCACTGGCATGTGGGGCCACAGCTCGCCTCCCCGTCGCACTCCTCTCCCTGGTCGAGCCTTCCGTTACCACAATACTCCACTCTACAATCAGAGCTGCACCCATCGCCGCCTTCCTGGTTCCCGTCGTCGCAGCCCTCACCCGGGTCCACCACCCCGTTGCCGCAGGCGTGAAGAAGGCATGTCGGGCCGCAGTTGGCCTCCCCGTCGCACTCCTCTCCATCGTCGCGCCTTCCGTTGCCGCAGAACTCTACCTGGCACTCGGAGTCACAACCATCCCCAGAGTCCGCGTTGCCGTCGTCGCAGGTCTCGCCCCGCCCGATGTCCACCACCTCGTCGCCGCACCGCGAGGGTGTGCAGTCCGACCTGCAGGCATCAGGCACCAGATCGCTGTTTCTGGCCCCGTCGTCGCAGTCCTCGCCCGAGTCGATCACCCAGTCGCCACATTCAGGCAGGGCGCAGCTAGTTCTGCACACATCAGGTGCGATATCGGAGTTGGCACCACCTTCATCGCATTCCTCCCCCTGCTCCACGATCCCGTTTCCGCAGACGAAGGTCGTCTGGTTGTCGTTCTGATTTGCATTCTGGTTTCCGTTCGCTCCACCCCCATCATCCCCACAGGCCGTTGCCAGCAGGATTGGAGTGAAAAGCATCATTCCGAGCTTGGTTTCCCTCATGGCTACCTCCGATCGTGCGACGGTATCATGGTTTCCAACAGCCTTGAACGACGCACCTCGGAATATTCTCAGGTGGAATAGTCTTCTCCCATCAGCTTACTTCTTCATTCCGGGCATCTTTCAGCCCCCAGGGCGGCAGCTGGGCTGCTCTTGGCTCGAGGCGCTGTGCCAGGCTTGGCGAAGAAACGGGCCTGGCCAAGGCAGAGCTGCCCAGCTGCCTCGTCGTCTCCGACGCAGAAAAGCAGGCAAGCGACAGCGCAGAATACGGCGTCCGCGCCCCCCGACAGGTATCTGAAGCATCACGAGCGCTCCTACCGTGGGTGATTCAACGGGGCGAGGCGGATCGGGCTTTACCAAAGGGCCATCGTGAATCCAGTTGACACTTCTTTCCTCAAATGGATACCTTGCTCGGAGGTCCACTAAAGAGCTCCCGGTTAGGGCGCGTGTGCCAGGTGGCGACGGCCTCCTAGGGAGCAGGCAGGCGGGTAAACCATGGTGAATGCACATAATCGGTCGGCTGTCCTGCTCGGGGCGCTCCTTGTGGCCGGGACGCTCGCGACCCCGGCTCGAGCGGCTGACCTGAACGAGGTGACGACAGCCTTCGAGAAGGGGAACCCGTACGATTTCCGCCTGAAGGTCAGCTACGAAGCGACCATCGAGCGGACCGCCCTGAACCGCGAGTACATGGGCAACGGCACGGGTATCGACATCGTCAAGGACCTCATCTTCAAGCAGGTCACCCACACCCTGGAGGTCCGGGCCGAGCTCGCGATCTACAAGGACTTCGGATTCTACCTGGCGCTGCCGGTGATCCTCTCCAAGCAGGCCAGGTACGGCTTCGCCTCGGGGGACCGCTACCACAACTACCCCGGGGAGACCCAGTGCCGCACCGTGGAGCACCCCGACAGGCCCTGGCTCTGCAACCCGGACGGCGTCAACGCCAACAACAGCCGCTTCGTGCAGGACGGCCTGGTGGCGGGGCTCTCCGGCTTCGGCTACGATCCCACCAACAACTCCGTCACTGTCCCGTCGGCATACAGCGTGAACAATGGGGAGGCAGGCCCGAGGAGCCTGTGGGACGGCCAGAGCCGCTCCGGCCTGGACCAGATCCACCTTGGGCTACATGGCTTGATCATGAGCCAGAGACGCCACGACTCCTACCCGGACTGGCGCTTCGGAGTGGAGTTCCGCCTCTCGGCGGGCAAGGTGATGGACTTCGAGCGGGACGCCGAGGGAGACCCCCAGGGCTGCGACGCCCCCAGCCAGGGCAACTGGAACTGCCGGCCAGCCCTGAACAAGGCCGTTGGCAAGGGCGTCCACGAGGTGCGTTTCTACACCACCATATCCAAGATGATGAAGCTCTGGGAGGGGGGAGGGATCGACACGTTCTTCCACCTCTGGTACCAGATGCCCTTCGCCTATCGGAAGTCGTCGTTCTACGCGTCCAAGTATGACTTCTCGGACAGCTTCGGCGAGGAGAGCCAGTCCCCGACGATCAAGGCCCCCATGAAGGGCGGCGTCTCCTTCGGCGGGGAGTTCGTGGTGTGGACCGACCCGGCCAGGAACCACCGGGTGTCCATCGAGCTCATGGGCATGATCGAGGGCCACTTCGAAGGCCGAGACTACTCCCAGGCCTACGAGCTCCTGGCCGGCTCCCCGACCCTCAACCTCGACTGCGCTCACGACTACTACGATCACTTCTGCGCCAACACCCGACTGCGTGACCGCCTCTTCTACTACCCGGGCGTCTCCACGGTAGAGAACTTCATGCGCCTCGGCGCTCGCATCGGGCTGCACGCCCAGATCACCAAATATGTGAAGCTCAGCCTGCTCTACGCCCTCGTACATGAGCAGGAGCACTTCCTGACCATGGACGACGCCGGCATGGACAACCCGCTCGGACCCGCGAGGGACTCCGACGGGGTGTGCCGCTCTCCGGTAGGCTGCTTCGACGGCGTCGTGAACATCGGCACCACCGAGCAGAACCCCTGGCACCGCCCGGCGATACACCAGGCCGGACACAGGTTCAGGGCTCAGGAGACCCTCATCCACAACGTGACCATAGGCCTGAAGCTCATGTTCTGAGCCCGTGTCTCCTGATTGATTTCGAGAGCCGATGAGATCCCACTAGCCAAACGAGGACTAATTATCGATGGCTGAACTCGATGTGGGCAGCCTGGCCGACAGGCTGGGCGAAGACGAGATCGAGCGGGCCCTGCGCAAGCTGAGGAAGCACCTTGGAGAGCCCGGCTTCGAGCTACCCAGGGGCGACGCGAGCGCGGCAGGGACCCAGCACGAAGGGATCGACGATGTCGCCCTGTCCGAGCTCATGGATCGCCTGGACGCCGAGGAACTGGGCTGCGACTACTTCATCCCCGTTGACTTCGCGGGAAAGATCGAGCTCGGAGACTACTCCATGGGCTCTCTGCCTGCGCTGCTGGAGCTCCTCGAGGAGATGATGGACGACCTCGACATTGACGACCCCGACGCGGACCAGGACGACCCCGACGAGGACGACTTCGAAAGCGACATGGAGCTTCTCCAGGCCCAGCTCCGCCACATCTGGAAGGCCTTCTACCAGGCCGCCCAGTCCGCGATGGACGCCAACCTCACCCTCTCTGTGGTGCGCTAGCCCAGCCGCCTCAGCTCACTCTTCCCCGGAGCCGCGATGGACAGGGCCCCGGGTGGACGGGCCCCCTCGTGGACTGAGCCCCCTTGACGGGTGCAGACCGGCCAGGGTGCCACTTGGAGAAGTTCTTCCACGGAATCACGCAGAAATTCGGTGACGGCAGCGGCCGGGCGCTGGAACTCGTCATCCCAGCACACCGAGATCCCGAGACATTGAAGCCAGAGCGTGGAGTCGAGTTCCACTTCGAAGGTGGCATTGCGGG